>DIWD01000075.1 GCA_002428405.1 bacterium UBA6115 | reverse complement strand
TGAGCTGCCAGGCCGTGCTGCTGGGAGATTGCGAAGCCTTTTTGCTTCCTGAACGGAAGATGGAGCAGATCCAGCTTGACGGGCAGGTCCAGCCGCTCACCCTCCGGCCCATGCCCGGGCGCTTCGGCGTGGCCATTGACGTTGGGACCACCACCCTCGCCCTGAAAGTATTTGATCTGCAAACAGGCGTGCTTATAGGCAGCGCGGCCGGGCCCAACCCCCAGGCGGCAGTGGCAGCGGACGTGATGGGCCGGATCGGCGCGGCGATGGACGGCGAGCTTACCCGTCTGCAGAGGATGATCCAAAACACGCTCAGCAGTCTGCTGCAGGAGGCCTGCCGGGACGCTGGTGTCAGCGAGGAGGAAGTGGAAACCCTGATCGTCGCCGGGAATACCGCGATGCTCTACCTGCTGACCGGGCAAGATACTGCGCCGCTGTCCCATGCGCCATTCACGGCGGACCGCCTGTTTGACGAGTGGGTGACCCTGCTGAACCGGGAGGCCTACCTTCCGCCCTGCATGGACGCCTTTGTGGGGGCGGACATCAGCTGCGCCGTGCTGGCCGGCGGCATGTGCGGAACGGATGAAACCGCGCTGCTCATCGACGCGGGCACCAACGGGGAGATCGCGCTGTGGAAACAAGGGGCGCTGTTTGTCTGCTCCACGGCAGCGGGCCCCGCCTTTGAAGGCGCGGGCATCCACATGGGCTGCGGCAGTATAAGCGGCGCGGTGGACAGCGTGTCCATCGGCGTAGACAGCGTGTTGAATGTCCATACCATCCTCGGCGCGCCCGCCATCGGCGTGTGCGGTTCCGGCCTGATTGACGCACTGGCCTGTTTTTTGCAGCAAGGCCAAATCGACGAAACCGGGGCTTCGATGAAGGAAAAGCTTTTCATTACACCCTCTGTTTACCTCATCCCCCGGGATATTCGCAGCGCGCAGCTGGCCAAGGCCGCCATCGCGGCGGGCATCAGGACGCTGCTTCAATATGCGGGGGTCGGAATTTCACAGGTGAAAACCCTGTACCTGGCCGGCGGCTTTGGCAGCCGCCTGAACGTGATGAACGCGGCGGCCATCGGGCTGATCCCCTCTGAACTGGCAGGCCGCGCGCGCGTCATCGGCAACGCCGCCCTCACCGGCGCCGGCATGCTGCTGCTGGATACCGAAAACCTGAAAGAAATCCGGCGAATCGCGGGCCTGTCGCGCCACGTCGCCCTGGGCGGCAACCCTGTGTTCAACCAAGCCTATATGGAAGAAATGCTGTTTCCTGAACCGGGAAGAGAGTCCTAAGGAAAAACCCTATAAGCCCAGCAAAAACCTCTCCGTTTCCCTGGGGTTATGCAGCAAGACTACCTTGACATCCCTTGCCTCGCGCAGAAGTCGCTCATTCTGCCGCTTGTTTTCCCTGTTATAATTCCAGATAAACTTCAGGAACTTAAAATCAAGCCACTCAGGGCAGTTCTCCCCCATATCCGGCCTTGTCCTGCCGTAATGGGTCAGCACCCTTTTTAAGACCCTGAAGAGGCAAAGCCACCGGGGATAATCCAGGTAGACCGCGGTATCGCATCGCGCAAGGCGAAGGGGGAGCGTCCGCCTGAAGTTCCCGTCCATCACCCATACCGGCTTCTCCAGTTCCATCTGAAGCAGCATGTCAAACTCCTCCTCTGTGACAGGCCGCCAGTTTTCCCGCCAGTACAGTTTGTCCAGGTGTACAAGGGGCAAAGACAGCCTGGAGGCCAGCTGCCTGGCCAGGGTGGATTTGCCGCTGCCGCTGCAGCCGATGATGATGATCCGCTTCATTCCCTGCTCCGAACGATATTACTTTGCCTTATTCTATAGAACACGCCCATAAAAGCAAGAGCCCTGGAGCGCATTGCGTCCGGGGCTCTTTTTTGGCGCGCCCTACAGGATTCGAACCTGTGACCTTTTGATTCGTAGTCAAACACTCTATCCAGCTGAGCTAAGGGCGCATGCCGTCCTGATGGACAGCCTGTGTATTATATCAAGACAAGCAAAGGGACGCAAGCGCTATTTTAGTTCTTTCAACCGCCAAAAGCATTACTTGACTCCTTCGGCTACTCCGCCTCCCCCTTCAGGTCGCCGCGGATCATGAGTTCGTTAAGGATCTGGCTGTGCAGCTTTTCGTCTATCCTGAAGAAGCGGTGATAAAAATAATAACCCGCCAGGATGCAGATCAGGGGCAGGATGAGCATGCTGGCCTTCATGAGGGTGATGCCGCCGGGCGTGACGTCTTTTGCGGTCGGGGCGCTGTTGATGCCCGAGAGGATGAGCGTCGCGCTCACGATGCCGGAGGCCGCCGCCCCGCCGATCTTGTTGATGAGGGGCTGGAAGGAGAAGGTCAGGCTCTCCTGGCGCTTGTGCAGTTTCCATTGCCCGTACTCCACACAGTCCGCCAGGAACATCAGCATCAACAGCTGGATGAAAGCCTGCCCGACAAAAATCAAAAACCCGCCGATGCCCAGCGGCAGCATATCCATCGGCGAGAGGAAGAAAACCAGATAGCCGATCGCCACCAGCACCGTCGCGCCAAAATACAGCTGCCTGCGGTGAAAGCGCTTGCTGAACAGGGGGAAAACCCCCAGGGCGCTTAATTGAGCCGCGCCCAGTATGAGCGCGAAGAGCGGGTACATCCCCTCATTCCCGAAGGCGTACTTGAAAAAATACACACCAAAGCCGGTTGTAATGGAATAGCCGACCATGAACAGGCCCATGGAAAGGATGGTCCATCGCAGCTGGTCGTTCCCCTTGAGCAATCTTCCCAGGTCCTTCAACCCTGATTTCTCCTCTTTCCTGAACACCTCGCGCTGTTCCTTCACACCGATGAGGGTGAACAGCTGAAAGAGGATCATCAGCGCCGCCGCAGCCAGCGCGAAAAGAAACCAGGCCTGCTTCGCGCTGCCCAGGACACGGCTTAAGGCCCCGGTGACCGGCATGATGGCGACCACGACCGCGTACATCCCGACATTGGCGCAGATGCGCGCGAACGCCCCTATTTTCTCCCGTTCCCTTGGATATACCGACAGGGCAGGCAGCATGGACCAGTAGGCGATGTCATTGGCGCCGTAAAACAGGTCCCACCCCAGGTACAGGATGGCGAACAGGATCAGGTAGGCAGTCTGCGGAAGATTGAAGTCCATGAACATGGGAACCATGAACAGCGCGCCTAAAATGGCCCCCAATAAAATCAATGGCTTGAACTTCCCGAAGCGGCCGCCCGTGTTATCCACAATGATGCCCATCACCGGGTCATTGAGCGCGTCAAACACCCGCAGCACGGTGAAAATCAGGGTCATCCACCACATGGTATGGTCCGGAAGGTCCATCACCTCGGTCAGGAACACGATCAGGTAGGTCGCCACCATCGTGTAGAACATATCCCGCCCGACCGTTCCCAGGCCAAAGAACAGCGTGTTCCGCCTTCTTTGCGTCAAGTTGTTCACCTCCCTGTTTCAGCCGGATTCTACCACAAAAGCGCGCCAGCATGATATAATAAACCGTATAAATGCGGAAGGCGGAGAGTAATAGTGAAACCCGACATCACGCTTCAAAACAATCCCGGCTGCCTCGGCATGGCTTCCATCACTACAGACATTCCATTTGTCTGTGAAGGCCAGCAGCAGTTGATGACCCTCGTCTCACCAAATCGGGATCAGAACAGCGGAACAGATCCGCGTTATCCCCTGATCGTTTTTTTACAGGGCAGTGCCTGGACCAGCCCCAACCGGTATTATCAGCTGCCTCAGCTGTGCCGTTACGCCCAGCAGGGCTTTGCCGTGGCGGCGATCACCCATCGCGACTGCACCAAGGGAAATCCTTTCCCCGCCTATCTCAAGGATGCCAAGGCCGCCGTCCGCTTTCTGCGCAGCCAGGCGGACGCACTGGGAATTGATCCGGATCGCGTCGGGTTCTTTGGCACCTCCTCCGGCGGCAACACCGCGTTGCTGGTTGGCCTGACCGGGGATGATCCCCGCTACCGTACGGATGACTATCAGGAGCAGTCCGACGCGGTCAGGGCGGTGGCGGACTGCTTTGGTCCGGCGGACCTTCTCTCCATGAAAGGCGGCAAGGTCCAGGAGGACAGCGACATCATGCGGATCATGGCCGCTCTGATTGATGATCAGGACACGGTTACCGTTCTGCGTGACATGAGCCCCGTTTACGAGGTCCGCGCCGGCCAGAAATACCCCGCTTTCCTGATCGCGCATGGGGACGCGGATGAATCTGTCCCATTTGCCCAGTCTGATTTGATGCACTCCCGCCTGAAGGAGGCGGGGGCGGACAGCAGGCTCATTCAGGTCCGAGGCGCTGAGCATGAAGGCACTTTCTGGAGCGAAGAGCTGCACGGCTTGATTCTCGGCCATTTTATGGCGCATCTGAAAGCATAGCCTGTCAAAGGTTTTTGACGCTGGCAGCATGCTGTGCTATCCTGTTGCATCAAGGAGAAGAGCGATCCTGGAGGAAGTTTGATGATTGCTCCGGAACATGTGGAGGTGACCCTTCGCCCCTGGCTGGGGTCAGGCTTTCTGGCCCGCAATAAAGCCCTCTGCGACCGGACGGCGTCCACCCTTTTCTCCTTCCATGTACAAAGGGACTCCCTGTTTCGTCTGGCGCAGTGGCTGGACAACCTCCTGTTCATGTCGGTGCGTGAGGATACCAGCGGCCGCATGGCGCTGGAAATGGACACCGGGCAGCTCATCCGCCTGCGCGTAGGTGATTTCTCCCTGATGGCGGACGAACTGCTGTTTCTGCTATTCGAAGCGCTGCCCAGGGATGCCGCCGTTCAGGCGATGATCAGGGAATATTCCATGCGTTCCGGCAGCCTGTCCGCGCTTCGGGCGCTGTACCTGCTGTTTTGGAAACTTCAGACACCGGAAGAGACGGAAACCCTCCGACGCGTCATCACCTCCTGCCATGAGCCCTGGCGGTTCCGTCCATGGATCGACACAATGCCTCAAGGAGAATGATTTGGGAAAAATCATCGCGGTTGCCAACCAGAAAGGCGGCGTGGGTAAAACCACCACCGCCGTGAGCCTGTCGGCCTATCTGGCCGCTGAGGGCTTTCAGGTCCTGCTGGTGGATATGGACCCGCAGGGAAACGCCACCAGCGGGATCGCCGTGCGCGCGAAGGAAAAAACCAGTTATGAGGTGCTGATCAACCATATTCTGATGGACAGCGCCATTGTGAAAACAGGGATCCCAAACCTGTATGCCCTGCCCAGCGACATCCGCCTGGCCGCGGCGGAGGTCGAACTGGTGGGTGTCATGCAGCGTGAAAAGCAGCTGCGCGAAGCCATCCTGCCGGTCAGGGAAAGCTATGACTTTATCCTGATCGACTGCCCGCCCTCCCTGAGCCTGCTGACCATCAACGCGCTGACCGCGTCAGACAGCGTGCTGGTGCCCATCCAGTGCGAGTATTTCGCGCTGGAAGGTGTGAGCGCGCTGATGAACACCATCAGCCGCGTTCAAAAATCACTCAATCCGCATCTGCAGCTGGAGGGCGTGGTGCTGACCATGTTTGACGGGCGGACCAACCTGTCGCTTCTGGTGGCGGACGAGGTGAAAAAGCATTTCAAGGGAAAAGTGTTCCTGTCCATCATTCCCCGCAGCGTTCGCCTGGGCGAGGCCCCCAGCCATGGCCTGCCCATCGGGCTGTACGACCCGCGTAGCGCGGGGGCGGAGGCCTATAGGAACCTGGCAAGGGAAATCATAGGAATTAGGGATCCTGAGCGGAGGATGAATCGCCTATGAAAAAATCTGCGCTGGGCCGCGGCCTTGACGCCCTGTTTCCGGGGGATAGCCACGAAGGAGAGGTCATCCAGGTTTCGCTTGACAGGCTGGATCCCAACCCCGGCCAACCCAGAAAAGCTTTTGATGAGGACGCCATCAGCGAACTGGCGGAATCCATTCAGCAGCTCGGTTTGCTGCAGCCCATCCTTGCCGCGCCCATGGGGGATCGTTACCGCATCATCGCGGGAGAGCGCCGTTTCCGGGCAGCCATGAAGGCGGGATTATCCGTTATCCCTGTGCTGGTACGCGATTTGCCGGAGCACCAGCGCAGGCTTGCCGCGCTGACGGAGAACCTGCAGCGCGAGGACCTCAACGCGATGGAAGCGGCGGAAGCGGTGCGCCTTCTGATGGATGAGGGCAGCCTGACCCAGGAGGATGTGGCTGGAATGCTGGGCAAGTCGCGCCCGGCAGTCGCCAACCTCTTAAGATTGTTGAACCTGGATCCAAAGGTACAGAATATGGTGCGTACCGGTCTGCTCAGCCAGGGCCATGCCCGGGTGCTGGCCGGTATAAAGGACGCATCAGCGCAGCAGTCGCTGGCTGACAAGGCCGTTTCCCAGGGGCTGAGTGTGCGCACGTTGGAGGAGATGGCAAAAAAACCCATGCCCAGGGTGAAGAGGCCTGTCAGGGAAGTTCCGCCGGAAATGGCGGACTTTCAGGAACGGCTGCGCATGGCTCTGGGCGTGCGCGCGCAGATTTCCGGTTCCATGGAAAAGGGGTCCATCCTTTTGCGCTACGCCAGTTTCGAGGAACTGGAGGGCATCTGGGAGGCGGTCGACCGATTGCTGGGATGAAAGCGTGCCGCTCCTCATCGCCCTGTGAGACGGAAGGCCTCCGTCTCTTGTTTTTCAATGATGATCAGGCAGACCGCCTCTGCCTTGACGCCCTGGAAACACCTATGCCGCTTTAACATCAAGCCTCTTCTTCCCTTTGTTCGAACCGTGAGGAAACCCTGATGAAACGACGAATAGCCGCCTGCTTGGCCCTTCTTCTGATCCTATCGGGGCAAATGGCAATCGCCGCGCCCGCAGACCGCTTCAGCGGTCAGTACGAAAACGTCTTTGAAAGCCCCCTGCTGCGCGTTGATACGGGCGGCGGAAGCGGTCAATACCTGTCGCTGGCAGAAAAAAACGGGATGCTCGCATTCATCCGCCAGGATCAGCCTGACAGCAATGGTGCGAACCTTGGGTTGTTTGACCTGAATCAAGGCAGGCTGACCGCGCGGACCGCTCTTCCTGAAATCGAGTTCGGATCTTTCAGGGAAATCGGTTTCCTGGACGATGGCGGCATCCTTCTCATGGACCAAAGCCAGATGACGCTCCTTCATTTTGACCGGGAGCTCAAGGAAACCCTGCGCTTTGCCGTGCCTGAGGGAGAATCATACTACGCGGCCTTTGCGGAAAAAGGCGGGCAGTACCTTTATTGCGCGGCGGAAGAAAGGCTTGTGCGCTTCACGCTGCCGGGCGGCGAAAAGAAGTCCGTTCCACTGGGCCTGCCGGAAGGGTGGCTGTTCAGCAGCTTCGCGGGGGAAAGGGACGGGCAGGTTATTTGCGTCATCACAGGGCCGGACGGGCTGAGCGTCACCGGCGCCATTGACAGGAAAGGAAGTATCCATCTCACCACCATACCCGCTTCCTTCAGCTGGCTCAATGACGGGCATATCATGCTGTCGGGCAGGCAGGAAGCCCTCATCGGCACGCTGCCGCACAGCGGCGTCTTCAGCCGTGTGAGCGCGTGGAGTGACACGGATTATCCCTACGCCTGGCAGGACAGCCTGCTTCTGGTCGGCAGCTGGGATGATGAAAGGCCCCTGCGCTTGATGGACCTGGACCGGGGGACGCTGGTCAACCAGCTGCTCCTGAAGGGCAAGGGAGACACGCTGAGTTTTGGCAACGCCCTGCTGTCAGAGGATGGATTTGCGCTGATTGGCGCAGATGACTATGAACAGCAGGCCTTCTTCCTCTGCCTTTGGGATTATTCCAAAGATCCGCTCAACGCCCCGGGCGGCGTGACCCGCGTAACAATGGCGGATATCCGCAGGGAGCTTGACCAAAAGGCGGCGCGCGTCGCTGAGAAACACGGCATCAGCCTCCACATCAGGCAGGATGGGGCGTCCTTTGAGAATGATACTTATCAAGGCCGCCTGATGGATGATGAACTGCGCCTGAGCGATGCGCTGGACGAATTGGATAACTTTTTCAGCAGGCTCCCGTCCGGCATGCCGGGAGAGGCGCTGATCCTGCCCTATACCCGTTTTGGCATCTATCTGTGCGGGGAGATCATTCCAAAGAATGCCAGCGGCATCGCCTCCGCCAGTGGCATCGCGTCCAGTGACGGGGATGAGCGTTACATTGCCCTGAACGCGGGGGACAGTTCCTTTTTACGCAACCTCGCGCATGAGTTCATGCATGTGATGGAAGACCGCCTCTGGGAAAATCACCAGGGAATTGAGGAGAGTCTTCTGGGGCAGTGGGGGAGGCTCGGCCCCGCGGCGCAGGAGGGGCATGGATTCGCCTTTTCCTACCATAACCCTGACATGACCGAATGGGCGGACAGCCGCTATACGGCCGAGGATGGCCAGGCGCAGGAAAACCCGGATGAAGTATGGTTCATCGACGCTTACAGCCGCACCTTCCCGCTGGAGGACCGGGCGCGGATCTTTGAGTACCTGTTTACCGCCGGGGACACTTCCGGCTCGTTATTCTTCTATCCAAACCTGCTTTTAAAGGCGCAGTGCCTCAGCGCCATCATCAGGAACGCATTCCCCAGCGTCCAGGCCCTCCCAAAAGCTTCCTGGGAACAGCTCATCGGCCAGGTGCCTTATGAGACACTGTATGACATGATCATGGAAATGCTGCCGGCGGAGGAGGAACTGCCCGCGGCGGGGTAAACCCTTGATTTCAGGGCTTTATGATATTGCCTCTTTCCTTGCCCGGAAGCCGCGGGTTATGCTACAATGCGCCTGCCGTGTCGATGCGGCTGTGTTCCCGTAGCTCAGCAGGATAGAGCGTTCGCCTCCTAAGCGAAAGGCCGCGCGTTCGAATCGCGCCGGGAACGCCAGTGATAAGGCCTGATTCCACAATGAAATCAGGCCTTTTTTCTTTTTGAGATTTAATTGATTTTCGCGAACGTGTGCCAGTACGTGTGCCAGTCGCCTAATAGATGATGATAAATCAATTGCTTTTAATATCTGCTTTGTCCTTCCGCTCGCCTGTGCAAGCACTTGGTCAAAAGCATCTGTGGCAAGTTCATCGCACTCCTGAAAGGCGTGGGCGTAGATATCCATTGTAGTGGAGGCACGGGCATGCCCAAGGCGCTGCCGGATGGTCTGGACATCAATCCCCTGCGCGATTAGCAATGAAGCGCCGGTGTGCCTTAGACCATCCGGATTAATGGGAGGTAAATTATTGACCTTCAAGAATTCTCGAAACCAACTGGCAGGGCTATCAACAGCCATTCTCGTTCCATTCCATTTCGTGAAGACCGCTTCGGAATCAACCCAGCTTTCACCAAGGGAAAGGCGCTTCATATCACTGGGCAGCATCCCGCCGAATCTGTTCTTCCAGCGGTAAAAGGTCTGTTCCGACACCCCCAGCTTCCTGCACACCTCGCTGATCGGCGTTCCCAGTTCCGCCTGCTTGAGGGTAAAAGCAATCTGCTCCTCCGTGTACCTGCTCTTTTTCATCTCGTCCACCTCTCTTCTTATTCTATTCTTTTTCTCATTATCGGTGGACTACTTTTTCGGGGAGCAGGTCAGATTATATCTCAACTAACTTTGGCACTGGTACAAGGATGGGGGGGCAGGTCAAACTCAGACCGGAACAGCCGCCCAGGGCTGCCCTCTTTATTGGCAATGGCGGTTCCACAGCGCAAAGAGTTTTTGACACGCGTCCCGGCTGCCCTTACGCCAAAAGCGGAGAACATACAGGAAGAGCGTCTTCATAACGGCAGACACCTTTCCGTTTCCGGATACTGCGATATGTGTTGCCTTTTGATGAACAGTCCCGGGGATATGGGCGTTTGGTCAGACGTGCTCGTCGCTGCCGCCGCGGGCGATCCAGGCGTCCAGCAGCAGCGTTTCCACCGGGCCCGCAAGGTTATGCACCGGTTTCGCGGTCTCGCCGAAAGACATGAAGACAGGCTCATGCGGATCCAGCGCCGGCCAGTAGGGCAGGCGGCTGCCATCCGTCCCCACCCCGTTGGGGTCGCCTGAGCGGATGAAATTGCACAGGCAGTCACACATCTGCCTTGCCAGGTCATAGTGTTTCCCTGTAAAGGGCCGCCAGCATTTCGCGAGCGTTTCAAAAAAGAACCAAAGATCCACGGAGTGGAAGGCGCCGGGGCGGTCCCATCCAGGGATCCCGGCGCTGAACTCGTAAGCGTAGATCGTTTCCCTTGCCTTCATTGCCGCGGCACGCACGGCGAAGGCGATGGCGTTCACGTCTCCCTCGCGCCTTATGCTCTCTTTCGTGGCAGGCACGGTGAACGATGTCAGGAACCGCTCCCGGTCCAGGCCGGGAATGCCATCGGCATAAGCCCGCAGGGTTTCAGCATCCTCCGCTTTGGGCGAGAGGCGAAATTCGTCGGCCGTTGATCCCATCATCACCGGGCAGTGGACGCGGTCGCCGTGAAAGTACCAGCGATCGGGCACATACCGCAGGAAAGCGCCGTCAACCGAGGCGGGCCATAGCCCCGCATCCTTCCAGGAGAGCGCGGCATCCAGGATGACCCGCCAAGGCAGACGCCGGGCTTCCGCCAGCGTACTGACCCCCAGCGCCTCCCGGAAAAAGCGATCACCACGTTTTTCCGCCTCTCTCAAGGGAACGCACAGCCCAAACATCTCAGGATATACAGGCGCGAACAAACCGCTGATGATCACTGCGCGCTGAAACAACCCGGCGTTCTCCCTGTGTGCGATCTGCGCGCTGACGCTCATGCCCCCCGCCGACTGCCCGCCGAGGGTGATGTTCTCTGGGTCGCCGCCGAAAGCCGCAGCATTCCGCTTTACCCACTGTGTGGCGAATTGCTGGTCCAGAAAGCCGAAGTTCGTTGGGCTTTCAGGGTTTTCTGCCGTCAGCTGCGGGTGCGCCAGGAATCCAAAAACGTTGAGCCGGTAATTGACGGTGACCACGACGGCGCCGCGGCGTGCGATGCGCTCCCCGTCAAACTCCATCTCACCGGTGGCGCCCACCTGAAGCCCGCCGCCGAAGTACCACACGAACACCGGCAGCCCGGTTTTTCCCTCAGCGGGCGCCCAGACGTTCAGGGTAAGGCAGTCCTCCTCCATGGCCGGATCATCATCCACCCACCATTCACGCGAATAGAGGTTGTCCTTATTCTTCCCTGTCACGGCCTGCGGCGCCATGGCAGAGAATTCATAGGCCTTGAACTCCCCCTCCCAGTGCGCATGGGGCCTGGGCGCGCGCCAGCGGTTCTCCCCGATCGGCGGCGCGGCGTAGGGAATGCCCTTGTAGCTGGTGATGCGCGGATCGGCCGCCGGCAGTCCCCGGACGACGCCGGACTCGGTTTGCGCGGTACGGACGAGGGGCATGGCGTGTTCCTCCTCTTTGTCTGGGTGGATCAAAAGAAAACGAATGACAAATGCCACACAGCGCTATCCGTCCATCATTTTTTTGCAGATTGCTTTGATCTACCGTCTCCTCACATCAGCCTTGGACAGGTATTCGTAATAGCGGACAAGCGCGCTGTGATCCTCGCCTTCATATCCGTTTGTCTTCAGCCATTGCATCATTTCCATGACAGCGGCGGTAAGCGGAAGCGGAGCCCCTACGTCATGGCCCGTGTCCAGGGCATTGGCCAGATCCTTGATGTGCAGGTTGATCCGGAAGCCTGGTTTGAAATTGCCATCCATCATCATTGGGGCTTTGGCGTCCATGACAGTGCTTCCGGCCAGACCGGCCCGGATCGCAGAATAGATCGCCTCAGGTTTGACCCCGGCCTTTACCCCCAGCGTCAGCGCTTCGCTGACTGAAGCGATATTGGCAGCCACGATGATCTGGTTTGCGAGCTTGGTGGTATTCCCCGCTCCGATATCTCCGCAAAGGGTGACGGACTTTCCCATCTTCTGAAGAACGTCCTTGACCCGGTCAAATACATCCTGCTTTCCGCCGACCATGATTGCCAGCGTGCCTTCAATGGCTTTGGGCTCGCCGCCCGAAACCGGAGCGTCCAGCATGAAACAGCCCTTCTTCTCGATTTCCAGACAGATTTCCCTTGAAGCAATCGGATTGATGGAGCTCATGTCCACCAGGATTGAGCCCGGCTTGAGACCGTCGAGCACACCATTTTCACCCAGCACGGCGGTCTTGACGTGCGGCGAGTTGGGCAGCATCGTGATGACAAGATCGCTGAAACGCGCAACATCGGCACTGCTTGTCCCTTTTACAGCACCTGCCAGGACCAGTTCCTCCACTGCGGAAGGCACCAGGTCATGTACTTTAAGCTCATACCCTGCTTTCAGAAGGTTCTTCGCCATTGGCTTGCCCATGATACCCAGGCCTATAAAACCGATTCTCATGAATCATCAATCCTTTCACGATAGAATAATAAAGTTTGACTGCACCTGCCAGACGGATCTCTTTCCTTACGGGGCGCTGAGTGCGCCGCGGACTTTCCGTGCAATCCCTTGCGGAGTCAGGTTGTACTTCTCAAGCAGCAGTTCGTAGTTTTCCGCGGAATACCCGAACGAATCCTCAATGCCATGAATAGCTATCGGCAGCCGCTGCATGGAAAGCGCTTCACAGATTGCGGAGCCAAGCCCTCCGTGCACATTATGTTCCTCCGAGGTGACAACGGCTTTGACTCCATGGCAATATTCCATGAGCGCTGAAGGATCCAGCGGCTTGATTGTGCTCACGCTGACAACGCGCAGACTGACGCCTTCACTCTGGAGGTCTTCAGCCGCCTGAAGCGCCTTGGAAACCATGATGCCCGTTGCAAACACCACGGCATCGCTGCCGTCGCGAAGCATGCGCAGTTTGCCGATATGGTATTCATCAGCAGGATCCGCGTACACAGGCAAATCGTTGCGGTTGAGCCGGATGTAGCACGGCCCCTTGATCTGGGTCATTGCTTTGACCATCTGCGCGGTCTCCACCGCATCAAGGGGCGAGAGGACCGTCATGTTGGGAAGCACGCGCATCAGCGCGATATCATCAATCGACTGATGTGTCTTTCCGTCCCCGTAGTCAGACAGTCCCGCCGATGATCCGCAGATCTTGACATTCAACCTTGGGATGCAAATGGAGGATCGTATCTGGTCATAGGCACGGCCGGTTGAAAACACAGCGAATGAATTTGTGATAGCCGTCTTTCCGGTCAGCGCCAGGCCAGCCGCCATTGAGGTCATGTTCTGCTCCGCGATGCCAACCTGGAAGTAGCGATTCGAATATGCCTGGCGGAACATCTCAGACATGGTCGATTTGCCAAGATCAGCCTCTAAAACAACGATGTCGGGATCGACGCTGCCAAGCTCGCGCAGCGTTTCCCCGTATGCCTGCCTGCAATTCTTCAGTTCCATCAGAGGGCCTCCCGCATCATTCGTATGGCTTCCATGGCTTGCTCCTGCTCCTGCTCATTGATTGCGCCGTTGTGATATTTAACCTGGTTCTCAGCAAAGGGGAATCCTTTCCCTTTGACTGTATGCGCGATGATCATCGTAGGCGCGCCTTTTATGTTCTTTGCTTCATCCAGCGCAGAGAGTATGGAAACCACGTCGTGGCCGTCGATATCAATCACATGCCAACCAAATGAACCCCATTTCTCCTTCAGGCTGCTAATAGGCAGTATCTTGTCCGTGGCATCGGTCGCCTGAAGCTTGTTGTAGTCCAATATTGCGCAGAGGTTGTCGGCTTTATAGGCACTGGCTGCCATGGCAGCTTCCCAGATCTGGCCCTCGGCCTGCTCCCCGTCCCCGATGATGGCAAAAACACGGGAGTCACTCCCGTCGAGTTTCAGGCCCAACGACATACCAAGCGCAATGGAAAGCCCTTGTCCCAGAGAGCCGGTCACGGCTTCGATGCCGGGCGTCAGGTCCATGTCCGGGTGCCCCTGCAGTATCCCGCCGATGGTCTTCACTTTGGCAAGCTCGCTGCGGTTAAAGTATCCCAGTTCAGCAAGGCAGGCATACTGTGCGAGCACTGCGTGACCCTTGCTGAAAATGCAGCGGTCGCGCCTTGGATCCTTTGGATCCTCATACACCTTCATGTGTTCAAAATACAATGCGGCCGTCACATCCGCCACCGAGCAGCTCCCCCCAAGATGCCCCACCTTGCCGTGGGGGATCATCTCAAGAATATCCGCGCGGATGTCGATAGCCTTCGCGCGGACCCTCCTGACAGTCTCCGTTGAATGGCACATATACATACTCCTAACACATGTCAAGGCTTGATTTTTTACACTGCAAAGACAATAACGCGCCCTTGAAATGATGCCTGGAAAAGTTTTACTCCAACCAAATACACCAATATCCAGGTATCTGCGTAGCTCTAATAGCAGGTGACACCCCCGTCCACCGGCAATGCCGCGCCATTGATGAATGCCGCTTCATCGCTTGCCAGGAAGAGTACTGCGTTGGCGACATCCTCCGCTGTGGCCAGCCTGCCCAGCGGCACCTCGCCCAAGCGTTCTGCCTTTCGCACAGGGTCTTTGAACAGCGCCTGTACAAGCGGTGTATCCACTGTACTGGGGTGAACTGAGTTGCATCGAATTCCATCTTTAGCGTAACGTGAAGCGACTGATTTTGTCAGCATCGTCACGGCACCTTTTGAGGCTGTATAGGCTTCAGGGGTATACTGATGCCCGATCAGGCCGCAGACGGATGAGATATTGATAATGGAACCGCCACCTTGTGTGCGCATCACAGGAATAACAGCTTTACATCCAAGAAAAACGGATCCCGTATTTACTTTCATTACCTGACACCATTCAGCCAGATCCATCTGCTCAATAGGCTTTCGGATGTTGATTCCCGCATTATTGACCAGCACATCTACCCTTCCGGTGGTCTTTACCATAAATTCCACAGCGTTTTTCCAGTCATCCTCGCTTGTCACATCAGCCTTTCGGAACCAGGCACTGCCGCCCTTCGCCTTGATTCCCTCAGAGACTGCGCTCCCTTTATCCTCATCCAGATCAAGAATCAATATAAACGCGCCATTTTTGCATAGTAATTGGGCCATTACGCTGCCCAGCCCGCCTCCTGCGCCAGTGACAATCACTGATTTGCCTTTCACGTTCATATTTCCCTCCGATACTTCTCCGTTTAAATAACATAAATTCATCTATAAGCGCATCTCCGGCCCATTTTTAGTACATATGATATGGATTCCGGTGTCAGGAAGACCTGATTATCATCAAATCAATTACCTTATCAGATGATGTGTTTTGGAGAAAGTTGGAATACAGCAGATATGTTCCTTCTAACAAGATACGGTCGATTCAGAACAATGCTGTTTTTCATATCAAATGGATTATATCTTATATTTACGAATCAGTCGAGCACCAATTGCACCATGCTCATGTCAGGATGCTAAAGTTGTCGTCAGGTGGTATAACCAAAGGAAAACCTAGTCTTTTGAATGTATCAACATTCTGTATCCCATGGCATTCTATCATCGTGTAACGTGCAATCCGGCAGATTCAACCAATTGTAAAGAAAGTTCCACAATTGGGACATTCCTCCTTTTGTTATTTGGGTGTATTGCTCGACATACTTTGCCGTGGTGTTTAAAGCGCCGGTACTCATCGTTTTGTTGAATAGTTTGACATTGGGGGAACATTTTATATAGATTTCAAGTGAAAATGGAGCTTGATGGTGTGCATATCGCCCGCCGCGACGCAGTTATGATCAACATTAATCACCTGTTGAATGTATACGGTTTTCTTGCGCGTCCAGATTTATCAGTGGAAGTAATGAAATGCGCAACAAACTTTAGCTTCCTCGATCAGCAGGTTGATACGACTGCGGTTGAAGCGAAACATCCCTTCGCTCAGTTCATGAAATACGCCCGTGGCACTTTGTTGCGGATAACTGTCGAAATTAATGCCTGTGATATCCCCAATATTCCCGATCCACCCATTTCAAAACAGTGCGCACGAAAATATTGGATTTGTTGACGCAGCAGCAGCGATCAACGAATCGATAAAAGAATTGTCCGTGTTCGTCATCAATAGGGACTGGGAGAATACCCGCCTGCTTGAGCTGGAAGCAGGCGCGTTTGATGGATGCAGTTTGAGAGAACACATTCGACTCCATAGCGGTGACATGGATATGGTGAACATATATGAAAAACCCGACAACGTCCTGCCAATGGTGAATGTTGATGCTTCTTTCAGGAACAGAAAGATGACAATGCTCATCAGGAGGCTTTCATGGATTGTGTTTCGCACTGAGGCGAAAGGAATGCAGGGAGGTTTTTCTTGAACTGATGTGAAGAGGGAAAGCGCGGTCATATCTAAGAGAACGTTGATGGAATGATTGCATAGGGCTGAATTACTGACGCGGCCAGGATGTCACTGTAGAAATTCTGAACAGAAACGTCCTGAAGAGAAATACAATATGTTTGTTGTACTTATCAAATTTATTTTGGCCGTATTTTACATTTTTCCTTGACAAATTGACCTGGTGTGTTATATTCTCATATTGGTCAATAGTCGGATCAGTTTAATACTACTTATCAACGGAATATTAGGTGTTTGGCCGGAAGGCATGAACATAAATACTTTAGTTGAGGAGGTCCAATTTAATGAAGGGTGTGAAACGTCTCATCTGTCTGTTGTTGGTCGCTGCCCTCTCGCTGGGCTTTGCCTTTGGAGCCGCGGCCAAAGAGTATGAAAGAGTAGTCATTACCTATACCTGCCCGCAGGTTGTCGCAGGCTATGACTACAACACAGGCGATGAGTACAGCAAATTCATTCTCAACAAGTTCAATTTTGAGTTCCAGCCGACCAACGTGCCCTGGGGCGACTGGCACAGCATGATCAGCACGTGGATCATGTCCCAGGACCTGCCCGACGTCGCCATCTTCAACTACGGTGACGGGACGCACGCCGACGCCGCCAATTTCGTGTCCCAGGGGCTGCTCAAGCGCCTGCCGGACGACTGGAANNTGTACGGCGGCACCTATTTCATCCCGCGGGCGAGGTTCTTCTACAACCTGCCCGGCGACCCCCTCGCCAACCATTGGTCCATGTATATGAGGGCTGACTGGATCGAGGCGGTGGGCAAGGAAGTCAAGAACCACTACACCATCCCCGAAGTACTGGAAATCGCCCAGTTGATCAAGGAGCAGGATCCCGGCAAACTGGGTGCCGCCCTGGTCCCGATCTCCATGGACAACGGCAACTCTGCCAGGTTCTTCGTGGAGGCCAACAGCACCTACTGGAACACGTTCTACAAGGGCGCTGACGGCAAGTATGCCTGGGGCGCGGCGGCGCCCGAGACCCTGGAAGGCCTGAAGCTCTGGTATCAGGCGTTCAGCACCGGCATCCTGGACCCGGAATTCTACCTGCTGACCTTTGAAAAGGATTTGGAAAAATTCCAGACCCTCGGCACGGCCGGCGTCTCCTACCTGGGCGGCCAGACCGCGAACGTTGAGGACATGCGCATCCTTTTTGAACGGCGCACAGGCATCGAAAGCAGCGCGTTCCAGTTGGCGACCCTCCTGGGCGCCGACGGGCACTACCATCAGAGAGACCTGATCAACTTCTGGGGCGCGGTCTGCTTCAGCCCCGACGTGGAAGACGCGGTCTTTGAGCGCTGGATGGACCTGATGGAATTCACGTCCAGCGAGGAAGGCTATCCCGGCACCCAGATGGGCATCAAGGGTGTTGACTGGGACCGTGACGCGAACGGCGACATCGTCTCCCTGGTGCCCCCGGGCACGCTGCTGGCTGGCGCTGTCGGCGAGGGGAAATACCCCAGCCTGGGCCATGTGCTGGGCTCCGTCATCCTCTGGGACGACCTGGCCTTTGACAACCCGAACATCGGCAAGGCATACCGTGACGAATCCAGGGCCCTGTACGCCAACCGCTATGAATTCGGCACCCCCGAGACCTTTGCCAAGGCCGACTGGAACCTGTGGCTGAACTTCACGGATAACCTGCGCAGGGCCAGGGGCATCGACTACCCCACGGAATACTCCAACCTGGTCACCAACGCCACGAGCGAGGAAGACCTGGTCGAGCGCTACAACGCCTGGCTGGAATCACAGATGACCCTCATCCAGCCCGTGCTGAACGAACTTAATCCCTAAAATGCGTTGACACGCTGAACGACTGACGATCGACCGACCGATATGCCCGGGGCGGCGCGGCTGTCCCGGGCATATCGATACTGAAGCGGAAGGGGATGTGACATGACCGCATCATCAGCCGGCAAAAGAAAACGGGACTTCAAAGGCTTCCTCGCGGAGACCTGGAAGAACATCCTGAAGAACAGGGAAAAATACATCCTCGTCCTGCCCGGCCTGGCATGGTACGCTGTTTTCGCGTACATCCCGATTTTCGGCCTGTCCCTGGCGTTCAAGAAATTCATGGCGAAGATGGGCTTGTTCGGCAGCCCCTGGATCGGGATGGTCAATTTTGAGAACGTGTTCGCCGACCCAGCGTTCCTGCAGTCCATCTTCACGACGCTGAAAATCAACGCGGGCAGGCTGCTGTTCGTTTTCCCCTTCCCCATCCTTTTCGCGCTCCTCATCAACGAAGTACGGCTGGGGCGCCCCAAAAAGGTTTTGCAGTCCATTTTCACCTTCCCCCATTTCCTCTCCTGGGTGATCGTCGCCAGCATTATGGTCAACGTCCTGGGGCAGAAGGGGCTGGTCAATTCCTTCATCGGCGCGTTTTCTGACGCCAAACCCATCAGTTTCCTGGGGACGCCCTCCTATTTCCTGCCGGTGGTGTACCTGACGGACATCTGGAAAAGCGCCGGGTGGAGCGCCATCATCTACATGGCCGCCATCTCNNCCGGGGATCAAGCCCACCATCATCGTCCTGTTCATCCTGGCGATGGGCTACTTGATGTCAGGCGGGTTTGACCAGATCTTCAACCTGAGCAATCCGGCGACCATCCGGGTGGCGGAGACCCTGGACATGTACATCTACCGAATCACGTTCCGCGGCTCCGTCGACTTTTCATTCTCCGCCGCGGTGGCCCTGTTCCGGTCTCTCATCAACCTGACGCTGCTCTTTTCCGCCGACCGCATCATGAAGCGGGTCAGCGGATCAGGCCTGCTGGCCTAGCCCGGGAGGAGGAGTTGAACATGACAACAAAAAAAAACAAGGCAGGCAGGGGCTTTCGCAACAAGTTCGAGCTAATGGACGGGTTCATCCTGGCGTTTCTGCTGATCATGGCGGCAATCATCGTCATTCCCCTGATCAACGTCATCGCCACGTCCCTGGCCACACAGAAGGAGGCCGCGGCAACGCCGTTGCTGCTGTTCCCCACCGAGCCCACGATTGACAACTACTACCGGCTGTTCCAGGATCCCCGCATCCTCATCGGCTACAAGACGACGGGGCTGATCCTCCTGCTGGGGGTCCCCCTCAACCTGCTCCTGACCACCAGCCTGGCTTACGGCCTGACCCGCACAAACTTTCCGGGCGCGAAGTTCCTCTTCTACGCCGTCCTGATGACCATGCTGTTCAACGGCGGCATCGTGCCCCTGTACCTGCTGATGATGCAGCTGGGCCTGACCAAAAGCATCTGGTCTGTCATCCTGGCGTACGGGGTGAACACCTTTTACTTCATCGTCATGCGTACCTACATGACCACGCTGCCGGAATCCCTGATCGAATCCGCGAAAATTGACGGCGCAAGCGAGCTGCAGGTCCTGTTCAGGATCATCCTGCCACTGTCCAAGCCCATCATCGCGACCATCCTGCTGTTCTATGCCGTGGACAGGTGGAACGAGTGGTTCAACGCGATGGTCTTCCTGCGCAGGAACGACCTGATCCCCCTGCAGCTGGTGCTGCGCACCATCGTCATGGATTCGGTGATCGTCAACTCCCTATCCATCGCCGGGCCGCGCATCCCCAGGTTTACGGAGGGGATCCAGACCGCCACGATCGTCGTCACCATGCTCCCGATCATGTTCGTCTTCCCCTTCCTGCAAAAACACTTTGTCAAGGGCATCATGATCGGCGCCGTAAAGGCGTAAATATCCTAGGAAAGGGTGGAACAGGCGCGTAATGCGAGCGATTATTGATACAGGCAAAAAGGGCCCCAGGATCGACCGGCACGTGTACGGGCATTTTTCCGAACACCTGGGAAGGTGCGTCTACGACGGCGGTTACTGGGCGGGAGAGGATTCGCCGGTCCCCAACGTCCGGGGGATCCGCAAGGACATCGTGGAGGCAATGAAAGCCCTCCGGGTGCCCAACATCCGCTGGCCCGGGGGGTGCTTCGCGGACGAATACCACTGGATGGACGGCGTCGGCCCTAAAGAGGGTCGCGCGCCCATCGTCAACGTCCACTGGGGCGGCGTGCTGGAAAACAACCATTTCGGCACCCATGAATTCATGGACCTGTGCGAACAGATCGGCTGCGAACCCTACATCTGCGGGAACGTCGGGAGCGGCACCGTGCGCGAAATGCGGGACTGGGTCGAGTACCTGACCGACGACGGCCAGTCCCCCATGGCCCAGCTGCGGCGGAAAAACGGGAGGGATAAAGCCTGGGGCATCCGCATGTTCGGCGTGGGAAACGAGAACTGGGGCTGCGGGGGCTTTATGACCGCGGCGCAGTACGCCCAGGAATTCCGCAGGTACGCGTCCTACGTCCGCAATTACCCGGACATGGGCAAGGCGAACTGGTGGCAGACACCCGGCATCATGAAGATCGCCGGCGGCGCGAACACGGAAAACGTGGAATGGGCGGAGACCCTGATGAGCTCCGTGCCCCTGCAATTGATGGGCGGCCTGTCCGTGCACTGCTACGTCAATCCCGGTCCTGAGTCCAGCGGAGTGGACTTTTCAGACGACAGCTGGTACCAGACCGCCGCCAACACCCTGGCGAAAGAAGCGCAGTTCAAGCGCAACATCGACGTCATGGACCGGTACGACCCCAAAAAGAAGGTGGCTATGGCGGTGGACGAATGGGGCATCTGGGTGGACAACGAGCCCGGGACGCCGCCGGGGTTCCTGTACCAGCAGAACACGATGCGGTCCGCCCTGTGCGCGGTGCTGATGCTGCATATCTTCCACAAATACGCAGACAGGATCCGCATTGCCAACCTTGCGCAGACCGTCAATGTCCTGCAGGCGATCCTCCTCACCCAAGGCGAAAACATGGTCAAAACGCCCACCTACCACGTGTTCGACCTGCTGAAGGGTCACCAGGACGGGGATTTCCTGCCCTTCACTTGGGAGAAGGCGCCGGAAACGATCCAGAAGGACCTTCCGCACGCGGACCTGTCCGCGTCTGTCAGAGGTGATATGCTGACCGTTTCGCTGGTCAACCTGTCCGCAGAGCGGGAAACCGAAGTGGAGCTCAAACTCCTGAACGCCATCCCGGTGTCCGCGTCCGGAAGACTGCTTTTCGGCAGGCCGACGGCTCATAATACCTTTACCAGGCCCGACCAAGTTAATCCCGTTAACCATGAGGGCATCAGCCTTCAAAAGGGCAGCATCCGTTTGTCCCTTCCCCCCTGCTCCATCGCCTCCATGGAAATCAGGCTGGAATAGGCCGGACCAGCGAAAAACGAATGGAGAGCATCCATAACGGACCGGCTTCAAAGGAGACAGTACACGCCGAAGCAAGGCGGGATTTTTTTATTGAAAACAAGGATTCATCAGGGCAAGGAGAATGGAAATGAAGATCCAGTCAGGCGATTATGTGATGAGATTTTCAAAAGGCGGCGTGGAAGTGCTCCGCGATGGTGTGATCCTGTACTTCAACAAGCGGCCGATGTACGCCTTCATCAAGACGGCCCTGTCCATCACCGAGTTTTATGACGCGCCGTACAGCCAGGTAGAAACCAATGACAATCAGGTCGTGGCCAGCGGGTTTTTAAAGCTGCCCACGGGCTCGGAGCTGGCTTTCCTTGACACCTATGAAGCTGCCGGAACGGGATTCAAGATCAGCAGGTCTGTCACGGTGCTGAAGAACATCGACGATTACGGTTTCGCCACCAAGATCGCGTTTGTGATGGCAGCCTCCGATGAGGTGCGCGACTATGATATGTTCGCCCCGGCGAACTGGTACAAGCAGAATGAGTACGCCAAGCCGCACGTGATGAGCTATGACAAGGACTGCGAGTATTTCTGGCGCAGGGAGGTCAACTATACCCTGCCGATGTTTGCCGCGCAGAACAGGGCGTCGGGTGAGACGGTGATGCTTTCACGCTGGGCAGCCGACGTCACGATGCGCGACCACGATTTTATCCAGTCCGAACACATTGTGGACAGGAAGTTCACCATCGGCGCCATCGGCGTGAGCAAACCCGAGAATTGGACGCTCAATTACCTGTATTACGGCTTTCCCCTGCGCAGGGAGATCCCCACAAGGCGCGACGGCCTGTCGATCGACTATGTCTACCCCGGCGTGGACGGCCAGATGCCAAGGGCGGACAGGGGCTACAACATCGACTATATGATGCACACGAAGACCATGACCCGGATCTATCATCCCATGGAAGCGGGATTTGCGCACAGCTATGCCGTCGGGGTCAATTTCGGACAATGTGACGGGTACTATCCTATGATGCGGGACGCGTGGCGGACGGTTTACGCGCGGCTGAAAGACCGGGTTTATGCGGTGGACCAGGAACTGCAATACCGCAACTGCATGGAATCCCTCACCAGGCTGACAAGACAGTACGGCGATTCCTGGGGCCTGCCGTTTTCCTGTCAGCTGCCACAGATGGATGTCTCCAGCGTATCCTTTCAATTCGGTTTCGTTGGGCAGCAGCCGGGCATCGGCTACCAGCTCATCCGGTACGGCGACAAGGAAAACCGGCCGGAATCGTTCCAAAAAGGGCTGAACATCATTGACTTCTGGGTCAGGACGGCCATGACCGGCATCGGCGCTCCGCAGGTCTGCTATAACCCGGCCATCACCGGTTTTGAACCCATGCCGTTCTGGACAAGGATGATCGCCGACGGACTGGAAAACATCCTGGATGCCTATGTGTACATGAAGAAAAAGGGTGATGAAAGGCCGGACTGGCTGGATTTCTGCCGCAGTGCCGCCGACTGGCTTGTTCGCATACAAAACGACGACGGAAGCTGGTACCGCGCGTATAACACAGATGATGGTTCCATGCGAATGGATTCAAAAGCCAACACGATCAGCGCCGTCAGATTCCTCATTCAGCTCCACCTTGTCACCGGTGACAAAAGGTACAGGGAAGCCGCGCTCAAAGCAGGCGAGTGGGCATATCAAAACACTTACCGGCTCATGGAATACCGCGGGTCCACCTGTGACAACTCCGACATCATGGACAATGAGTCCGGCATTTACGCGATGTTCGGCTTCCTGTCCCTGTATGACCTGACTGGCGAACAGAAATGGCTCGACGCGCTGATCGGAGCTGCCGATTACACGGAAACATGGACATACACCTGGTCATTCCCCGTGCGCGTTCTGTGGCCAAACCACCCGTTCACAAAAAATTCTGTCAGCGGACAGAGCCCGGTCACCCTTGGCGGCGGAGGCGGCGACATGTACATGGCTGCCTGCGCGTATATTTACTACAGGCTGTATGTCATCACCGATGATGAGCATTACAGGGATTACGCGGAATTCATCCATAGCAACACACGTCAGGCGAACGACGTGGACGGGGGATTCGGGTACGCGTTGCCCGGCCTTTCCCATGAAGGCGGCCGGTTCGCGGACCAGACATTCATCAGCCACTATCATTGGCTGCCATGGGTCACCTACGTCGAGATCGATCCCTTATCCAGGCTGTATGATACGTTTGGCGCCTATGACATAGCGGGAGCCGAAAAGCTCAGTGTAATGGAACGCAAATCAAGAAACAGGATCTACGATTCGTACGCCTAGTCTGTTTCAGACAGGATGTCAAGGAGACAAATGAAGAGACAGGGTCTTAATCCCTACCTTCCCCCGGAGAATCTTTCCTCGATTGAGAGCCATATATTTTGACAGACGCGTTTACGTTTATGGTTTCCAAGACTATTACAATGGATTTGTCATCTGCACGGCATTTGTTTTGGATAATGATGATACGGCGCCAAATATATTCGGCGAAGAGAAAAAGCGCATCACTGCTGCGGCCGCCAGGTTTGTTTCAAACGGCATCACACTGTCCCTTGATTCCGGCAGTACGGTAAGCGAAATCTAAGACAGTGGAAGAAGAATCATTCTTCGATATCTGTGGCCCTAAAAGAGGACAAAGAAGTAGTCGATCTGCAAGTTGAAAACGCTCTGTACAAACGGGCAATAGGCTATACCTTTGAAGAGAAGACATGGGAACGCGGGGTTACAGAAGATGGCAAGCCGGGATTGATCCTGGCGAAGGCTGTGCTTAAAGAAATTGCTGGTGATGTAACGGCACAGATCTATTGGCTGAAGAACCGCAAGCGTGACATCTGGAAGAACAACCACGACCGGGCAGAGGTTGAATGAATGCGTCTGGAGCTGGATCAAGAGAAATTCAAGGATGAAAAAGAACAACGCGCAGCTGAGGACGGGCCCAAGGTGATCAAAGTGATCTATGAGGATACGAACATGACCCCGGAGGAGCTGGAGGAATTATCCAAGTGAGTAGTGATGTGCTCCCGTACAAGGCTGGACATATCCAGTTTGTTATTGTGGATCATGGTATCCGGATCGCTCAACATTGATTTAATAACCTTATTCGTTATGTAAGCCCATACCTGCGAATGTCCGGTA
This sequence comes from bacterium UBA6115, assembly GCA_002428405.1. The sequence goes on along the minus strand of DIWD01000075.1, from coordinate 10,306 downwards.
TAACTTCATGAATGACCAAACGTTTGAATGCGCGGGTTTCCAGCTTCCAAGTACCAATGTATACTGTCCGGGTTCGCTTACAACATTCATCAGGAAGCTGTTGCTCGCACCCTCGATTGAAACGGGGATGCGTTCATCTGATTCTAGCCGATTTACTGCATTCTGTGGATTTAGTAGCTGCTTGACGCTTTACGATAATCTACCATGAATTTATTGTATTAGCAGATTAAGCCAGCACAAGGCGTTGATTGTTTAGCGGAGAAGAAACATTTGTGAGAATTTCCGTTTAATGTATCATGTAGGCATCTCTCAAATCACTCATCCAACAGGCAGCTTAACATGGTATACGGAGTNNCCCTGTGTATCGTATTTCAGCAGGAAGCGGTTATGGCCATTTGAAACCATAAATCTCTTGTATTCATTCCGGACTTCATTATATGAGATACCTCAAAATCACTGCCAGATTTACTTTTTGCATTGTTTTATCATGTCATCAAAACCTTGAATTTGATTGGAGGGGATGATAGGATTCAAGCAGATATAAAGAATGATTGGAGGGACTATGAAAAAATTCTGGCTGATACTCCTGTTGCTGTGCGTGTGTGTTCCCGGCCTTTCTGAGCAGGACTGGGCGCCTGAAGGTGTGGATATCGGCGGGTCACGCACGCCGCTGCCTATGCCCGCCGGCGTTATCCTGAGCGATGTCTATCCGGAGTTTGTGCCCTCATTGCCCCGGGGTTATTACCTCAATGACGCTCAGTATGACGGGCAGGACTTCATTCTTCTTTATCGGGACAGCGCGGCAGGTTCACAGGAGATCCTCATGAGTGTAGTGCAGGATGAAACCGATCCGCATGCGCTCAATTATGTCGAGGGCAGCTATCAGCAAAGCGGAGAAAAGTTTCTGTATTTCATGCTCATCAACGGCAAAACGCTCCATGGCAGCCTCTATCTGTTCAGCATCGCAGATAACCGCATGAACCTGGTTCTGGGCGAACCGTGCAGCAACTACATGGCCATTATCAATAATCCGCCTGAAGATATCGCCGGGCTTGGCTGGGTCGCATACAAGGAATATATACTGCCCATCAACCTTTCGGACGGCTCCAGCTATGAGGGCGGCGCCGCGAGCATTGCGGACCTGGGAGGAATGCCCGAAATATCCGGGGATTTCTTCACAGAGGGCATCAAGGAAAACGAGCTGAAATATACCTATCTGACGCCGATGGATCATGGCATCCTTCGATTGACCACGGTTGTGATCGACACCACTGAACAAAACCCGGAAAGAACCGTCGTGCAGTTTTATGATTGTGTCAACAGGCGGCTTGCGCAGCCATAGGAGAAAAAGTCAAAATACGATGAAGAGGGAATGAAATCAATGGCCAAAAGAGCGAATATCCGCCATATCAATGAAAATATCATTCTCATTGACGACGCGGGCGAATCCACCTGTTATCTCGTAAAGGGAGAAAAGCGGGCATTGCTGATCGATACGGCAAACGGACAGGAAAACCTCAGGGAAATCATCGGGCAATTGACACAGCTTCCTCTCACTGTGGTGAACACCCACGGCCATATCGACCATATCTACGGCAATGTCTTTTTTGAGGAAGCCTATTTGCACCCGGCAGACTTCATGCTGCATGACGAGCACTTCATGCTCCCCGAAGCGGAAAAGTTGAAAAAACAAGGACTTAAGCCCTGCAGGCTGATCCCCCTGAAAGACGACGAGGTCTTTGACCTTGGCGGCATCACCCTGGAAGTGATCCCAGTCCCGGGACATACCGCCGGCAGCGTTTCCCTGCTGTGCAGGAAACATCGGATCCTGTTCACAGGAGACGCGGTGAACGGACATCTTTGGATGCAGCTGGAGGAATCCCTCCCCCTGAATGTACTCAAGGAGTCGCTGGAGAAACTGCTTCTTGCCTGCCGAAACGATTTCGACCACATTTTGACCGGGCACGGAAAGGGATTGGAGAATGCGGCCACAGCGGATGAACTGCTAAAAGGCGTCACCAGCCTGCTGAAGGGCGAATGCGGCAAGGACCATCCTTATGCGTGGTTCATGCAAACGGATATGGCCCACCCTTTCGGCAAGAACGGCGAACACCTTATCGCCTACAACAAAACAAGGCTGGACATTGAGCGGGGGCTCAGGAAACCGTATCCATCCGTCCGTCATATCGCAAGCAACCCTTCCCTGGATGGACTGGCGGATGTTCAACTGGACATTGTCTATTCCAAGGCGTCAGGGCAGGAACTGAAACTGGCCCTTGTGACCCCCTGGGGCATTAAGGAAAAGGAGAAACCTCTGCCTCTTGTCGTGTTTGTTCAAGGCAGCGGGTTCAAATCCCCGAATATCGGATATGAATTGGCGCAGTTGGCGTTCTATGCCAGAAACGGTATCGCCGTGGCAACTGTCACCCACCGCAATGGCCTTGAGGGAAATCCTTTTCCCGCCTTTTTGCAGGATGTCAAGACGGCCATCCGATTCCTTCGGCGCCATGAGAAGGAATTCAACATTGACGGCAGCAGGATCGGCATCTTCGGCACCTCCTCCGGAGGCAACGCGGCCTTGCTGGCGGGCTTGACCGGGGACGATTCCAGGTATAAAACCGATGAATGCTCCGAGGAATCCGACGCGGTGCGCCTGGTGGTGGAATGCTTTGGCCCTACAAACCTGGAGCCGGTGCTGGACTATATCGCCGCGGACCCTAACCCTGGGGAAAACATTTTCCGTGCTCTGGCCGGGGAGCGGGACTTGAAGCAACTGCTCCATGAGATCAGCCCTGTCAATCATGTTGAGGCAGGCAGGGCTTATCCGCCATTCCTGCTTGTGCATGGCAACAGGGACAGCACGGTGCCCTATCATCAGATGCTCACTATGTTCCGTAGGCTGTATGATGCCGGCGCCGACGTACAGGCTGTCTGTGTGGATGACGCTCCCCATGAGGGCAGTTTCTGGAGTCAGGAACTGCACGAAATCATCCTGGGCTTTATCAAAGAGAAGATATAGAAGACCCTCTTCCTTTACAAACCGCCCGTGCCTTTGTATCATATCGAGTGTTGTGCCACGGTCGGTATTCAGTCCGGCGCATCATGAATGGAGTGTGCCCGTGGGCATTGACCTGTCCGGTTTTCTCTCCCTGCTTTCCACCAATGCGCTGCTTGCGGTCACCTGCCTGCTGACGCTGGGGGTCATCCTGGTCAACGGGTGGACAGACGCCCCCAATGCCATAGCCACCTGTGTTTCCACACGCAGTCTCAGCCCGAAAGCCGCCATCCTGATGGCGGCGGTACTGAATTTCCTGGGCGTATTGGTGATGAGCGCTATAAGCCCCAAGGTAGCGATGACCATCTACAATATGGTGGACTTTGGCGGCAACACCCACGAGGCTTCCGTCGCACTGTGCGCGGCGCTGCTGGCTATTGTTGTCTGGGCAACGGCCGCCTGGCGATTTGGTATCCCCACCAGCGAGAGCCACGCGCTCATCGCGGGGCTCTCCGGTGCTGCCGTCGCGCTTCACGGCGGTCTTTCAGGCATCAACTTCCAGGAGTGGGTGAAGGTCTTCTATGGGCTTGCCCTCTCTTCTTTCCTTGGGTTCCTGAGCGGCTTTCTTTCCGTGCGGGCCATCCAGGCGGCATTTCGAAAAACTGACAAGAGAAAATCAACCGGATTTTTCCGACATGCCCAGGTGTTCGGCGGTGCTTCCATGGCATTTATGCATGGCGCTCAGGACGGGCAGAAGTTTATCAGCGTGTTCCTGCTGGGCATCTTCCTGACCTCCGGCCAGGATACCCCAGGCAGCTTTTCCATACCCATTTGGCTGATGGTGGTTTGCTCCGTTGTGATGGGCCTGGGCACCTCCATCGGCGGTTACCGCATCATCAAATCCGTAGGCATGGACATGGTGAACCTCAAGCCTTATCAAGGTTTCGCGGCAGATACAGCGGCCGCAGGCTGCTTGCTGCTGTCTTCGCTCACCGGCATACCTGTCAGCACCACGCACACCAAAACCACTGCCATTATGGGGGTGGGCGCTTCAAAACGCATCAGGGCGGTCAACTGGACGCTGGTGAGGGATATGGTGCTCACCTGGGTCCTTACCTTCCCCGGCTGCGGGCTGCTGGGTTATCTGACAGCCAGACTGTTTATGGCGATATTTTAAGGAGATGCGCATGAAAAGAAATACATCATTTGATTACTTCCAGAGTTTTATCGACTATTCCGTCTGTGCCCTTCGCGCTGCCAACTTTCTGAAGGAAACCGTGAACAATTTCGATCCGGAGACCTTTCCCAAACGTCAGGATGAGATGCACGCCATTGAGCATGAGGCTGACCAAATCAACCATCTCACGGTTGACCGCCTGGCGCGGGAGTTTTTGCCCCCGATTGAGCCGGAGGATATCTCGGCCATCACACGTGAGTTTGACGATGTGGTGGACGCTCTTGATGACATCATGCAGCTGATCGGCATGTTCAACCTGACCAGCCTTCGCCCGGAGATATCCGAATTCTGTGATCTGGCAGTCGAATGCGCGCAGGCTTTGGGCGAACTGGTGGATGATTTTCGGCACTTTAAAAAATCGGGAAATATCCAGGAGAAACTCATCCGCATCAATTCCCTGGAATCCCGGGGGGACAGTCTTCACTACCGCGCTGTCCAGCAGCTTTTCATTGAGAATGGCAGCGCGCTTGAAACCATGATATGGAAAGAGATCTTTGACGATTTCGAGGGCTATTACGACGAATGCGAAGATGTGGGCGATGTGATCAAAAACGTCGTATTGAAAAACAGCTGAGTGATTTACGCTGCGGAGCAATGTATCGCATCAAAAAGATCAGGGGATAACATATCAGGCCGGACAGGGCAAGGGACCTTTCCTGATGTGTTTATTCAATCAGGATGAAGCCATATAATAACGCGAACGGATCACAAATACAGGATGCCTTTTGTCAATAAGAGGAGCTGGACATGGACAGGATCGAAAAGACCAACGCGATGCGGCTGCTGGACAAGGCGGGCATCGTATACGAGGCGCTGAGTTACCCTTCAAACGGGGAAGGGGCCGACGCCCTGGAAGTCGCCAGGCTATTGGGTGAGCCGCCTGAGCGCATCTATAAAACCCTGGTGCTGCGCGGCAGCGACGGGCAGCATTATGTATGCGTCATCCCCGGGCCTTTTGAACTGAACCTCAAAAAGGCCGCGGCATACTTTGAGGTCAAGAGCCTCAGTATGCTGCAGGTCGCCCAATTGAAGCCGGTCACGGGTTACACCCGCGGCGGCTGCTCGCCGCTTGGCATGAAAAAGCCATGCAGGACCGCCATCGACAGCAGCGCGGCGCCGCTGTCCTATTTTATTGTGTCAGGCGGCCAGATTGGCCTGCAGATCAAGCTGAAACCCAATGATCTGCTCAAAGCGGCAGGCGCGTTTTTCGCCCCCCTGATCCAAAAGGCGGATGAGCCCAAAAACAGCTGACTGATTTTGCGCGCAGATATTTCTTAATCAATTTGATGCCAGATTCGTATCGCCGGTGTTGGTTTGATTTGGATATCAGCGCATCTCCGTCAGGTTTTTCCAGGTATATTTCGGCAGATGCTGCTGCTGGAGCCGCGGGTTGACGCGTTCCCTGATGGCCAGATGATTGAAGAAGACCCGCCAGAGATGCTGCATCTCCGTTTCATCCCCGGTTTCCTGCGGTGTGATGCTGTCCACCTCAATGATTTCGATCTTTCCCTGTCCCGACAGGCCGGCCAGATGGCGGTTCTCGTCATACAGCAGGAGGCGTTCACCGGGAAATCGATCCATGAAATGCGGCAGGACGAGGGACAGCACATTGTTGCGCGGGGCAAAAACCCCCAGCATGCTGCCGTCCTGCATTCTTCTGAAGCGAATCAGCCCCTGGAAACGGTGCGCCTCCGAGCGCGCTTCCTTCTGGCAGGCGATGAAGTCAAGGACATGGTCGTCCAGAAGGTCCAGCGCAGAACTGCCCATTGCGCAGGACAGATGGATGGTCTTAACAATGGAGCGAAACCGGCTCTCCCGCCTTGAAAGGAAGGCCGCCTTCACCATGAAAACGAACTCATCCCCGAGCGACTGCTTCAAAAATCTGCTGATACGCCTGGCTTTTATTTCATCAGCCGGGAAATAACAGGTCATCAGCAGGCTGTCGGCGCCATGATATTCGCTGACCGCATCGATCTCCTCTTTGATCCTGTATGTGTCAAAAACCAGGGTCAGCAAGCCCTCATAACTGCCGTCAAAAAGAAAATGCATCAGATCGCCTCCAGAAAGGAGAGCTGCTGACAGATTTCTGCGTCAAATCCCGAGAGCGCGCTGTAGACTTTCCCCGGGTCTTCAATCCAGCCGTAGGGGCTGCGCCCGTCAGCGGCAAGAAAATACCTCGCCCGAGTCATGATGGTTCCGGTTTTTCTCAATGTATCATAGTTCAGCCGGGCCAGCCTGCGGCTGGCAAGGATGCGGCGGGCGGCTTTCGGGCCGACTCCCGGCACGCGCAGAAGCATTTGAAACGGCGCGGTGTTGACATCCAGAGGAAAAAGATGATAGTTGTCAACCGCCCACGCGATCTTTGGGTCCACTTTCAGGTCAAGCAAGGGCCTGCTGCCTAAAATCTCCCCGGCGCTGAAACCATAAAAGCGCATCAGCCAGTCCGCCTGATAGACGCGGTGCTCCCGCAGCAGGGGCACTTTGACAGAATCGAGGGATATCTCCTTGTTGTTGACCGGCACAAAGGCTGAGTAATACACACGCTTCAGCTGCATCTGCTGATACAGCGTCTCAGCCCGGATCAGGATATCCCTGTCATCGCTGTCCCCCGCGCCCACAATCATCTGGGTGGACTGGCCCGCCGGGACAAAGCGGGGCGCGGCGGCGCCGCCATACAGCGAGGGCAGCAGCTCCATCTTCTTGTCCCGCACGCTGAGCATGCTGCCCCTGATGCTCTGCGCCTCCTTGTCCGGGGCAAACTGCGACAGTTCCCTGTCGGTGGGAAACTCGATATTGACTGACACCCGGTCCACCAGGAAACCCAGGCGCTGCACCAGCGCGGAGTCTGCGCCCGGGATGATTTTCATATGGATATAACCGTTGAACCGTTCACGGTAACGCAGGATCTCCGCCACCCGGATGAGCCTTTCCATTGTGTGGTCCGCGCTGAGCGCCACGGCGGAGCTGAGGAACAGCCCTTCAATCAGGTTGCGCCGGTAAAATTCGATCGTCAGCCTTGCCAGCTCGTCGGGTGTGAAGCTGGCCCGCGGGATGTCATTGCTGCGGCGGTTGACGCAGTAAGCGCAGTCATAGCAGCAGGCGTTTGTGTACAGCAGCTTCAGCAGCGACACGCACCGGCCGTCCGCCGTCCAGGTGTGGCAGATGCCGCTGGCGGCGCAGCTGCCGATCCCCCCCTTGACACCCCTTCGCTCGCTGCCGCTGGAGGCGCAGGATACGTCATATTTCGCGGCATCCGTCAGGATACGGAGTTTCTCTTCCAGGTCCATACCGCCTCCATAAGCGAATGTGTGTTCCCTTATTAAATTGTATCACGCCCTGTTGGATAATGCAAACATTTGTTCTTTTTTTATCGCGTCGCTGTCAGATTTCGGCAGCGGTGTTTCCACGTTACGAGGCGGAAGAACCTCCCAGGCGGTTGTGCGGACAGATGAAACTGTGCAATAATGAATCCCGGGTAAACTGCGAGGCAGCGGCAACCCCCTCAGACTCTGCGAAAATCCCTGATGATTGCCCGCCGTGGTACATCAAGTCGTTATCATTATTCATCCAGCTGTCAATGAAGGGCCTGATTTTATCAAGGAGAGCAAATGACCGTTATGATAAATAATTATCTGGCAATAGGGGCCGTCAATATCCTGGCCATGACTGCGCTGGGCTATATGATTCGTCACAATGACCTGCTTGATTCAAAGATGCGCAGGCATTTCCTGTACGCGGTCCTGTCTATCGGCATTGTCATTTTCGCTGAAATGGGGACGGTATATGACGCTTATCCCGCTGAGATCGCCATTGCGGCGCTCACTGGTTTCAACATCATCGGGTTTTCCCTGTCTCCCTTTGTTCCGATCATCATCGCTGCTGCTTTTGGAAATCATTTTAAAAAACAGAGGATCTTTTTCCTGCTTCCCTCACTGATCAATCTGGTTTTTGTCTTCCTTTCCCCGGTGTTCGGCTTAATATTCCGTATTTTGCCCGACGGCAGTTATTTTCGGGGACCATGGTTTCCCGTCTTCATCGTTTCCTACATTTTCAGCATGCTGTATCTGTTGATGCAAAGCCTGCGCGTCATTCACATTTATCAAAACAGGAATCAAATGGCCTTGTTCTGGCTTTTCCTGCTTTTTCTGCTCGGAACAGTGATTCAGATCCTGTTCCCTTTGATTCATACAACCTGGATCAGCGTGTCCCTGGCAATGATCATGTATTATGCCTATTACTGCGACCTGCTGGAAAAACATGATGTCATGACAAATCTTCTCAACCGCAGGAGCTATGAATACTACCTTCCGGTCCTGAAAATCAAAGGATCCGCTACCATCATCACTCTTGACGTGGACGATTTCAAGGCAACCAACGACAGGCATGGCCATCCGTACGGAGACGAGAGCCTCAGGGTCATCGCCGAGAACATGAAGGCTTCCTTTGGTAAAATCGGCTTATGCTACCGGATCGGGGGAGATGAGTTTTCTGTTCTGAGTGAACAGACCAGCAACAGCGTCATGCGAAATGCCGAGGAGCTGTTCCTGGCGAAAATGGACGCGTCCAGAAGGCAGGACCCAAATCTCCCTTATGTATCCTTCGGCCGGGCGCTTTTTGATCAAACGCAAAACGGAATCGAGCAAGTGACCGTGGAGGCTGACCGCAGGATGTTCCAGAACAAGCAAAAACAAAAACTGGCGAGATTGCGCAGCCAGCCGGCAGACAGCAGCCAGTGAGCAGGCAGGGTCCCGCCCTGTCAAGTGTGGTGTTGAGTTGAAAGCCTTCTTATTGTAAAGAATGGGGTTTGCCCGCTGATCGCGGACCTTTGCGGCAGGCTGGGCGGGTTGGCCGCCTGTCTGCCCGGAGGCGAAGGCAACTGCCGGCAGTCACATCCTGTCATCAGGTATCCTGTGCACGCGGCGCATATTTCATTTCGCTTTGAGGGTCTATTCGTGCCGCAGCGCTTCAACAGGCAGAAGCCTTGATGCTTTATTCGCCGGGTACAGCCCGAAGATGATCCCGATGAGAAGGGAAAACCCGACAGCCAGCATGCCGACAAACGGCGATACAGCCAGCTGCATTTGCAGCAGCGGCCCCATCATCCTCAGCGCCAGTACGCTGATCCCCAGCCCAAGCAGGCCGCCGAGCAGGCTGACCACAAGGGCCTCCACGAGAAACTGGCTGAGGATGTTGCGGCGCGTGGCGCCGATTGCCTTGCGGATGCCAATCTCCCGCGTGCGTTCTGTCACCGACACCAGCATGATATTCATGATGCCGATCCCTCCCACCAGCAGGGAGATCGCCGCGATGCCGCCCAGCATCAGCGTCAGCGTGGACGTGGCCGTGCTCAGGGTTTCAAGCATCGAGGTCTGGTTGTAGATATTGTATGTAGTTGAAGAGGACGCCCCAACCATCAGCTTATCCATAAAGGCGGTGACGGCTTCCTCGGCTTCATCCACACGCTGCGACGAGGTGGCGGAAATGTACACGCTGCTGATGCCTTTCCGCTGGAACAGCCGCTCGCCGACTGTAAAGGGGATCATGATCAGGTTATCACCGGACCCGGCAAAACTGCTGCCGATTTTCTCCAGGACGCCAACGACCGTGAAGGGGAAGCCTTGGTAGGTGAAGCTTTGCCCGACGGCATGGACGCTGCCAAACAGTTCCTCAGCGGCTTCCTGTCCCAGCACGGCGATAAAACTGCGGTTGCTCACGTCCGGCCCGGTCAGGAAACGTCCTTCCATGATTGAATAATTCCGAATGAGGTCGTATCCGGGTGTCGTCGCCAGCAAAGAGCCATCCTCATATTGCTGAAGGCCGGCCTTCAGTGTGCCCGAAGACATGGATACCGGGCTGACCTGGGCAATATCCTCCAGCTGGCGGAGATCCTCCAGGCTGGCGAAGGTGATTGGATTGTTTCGCCGGGTGTTGATGTTGACTGTCAGCAGGTTGGTGCCCAGTTTTTCAATGCTGCTGCTCACGGATTGATTGGCTCCCTGCCCGATGGACACCAGCACCACAACCGCGATCACGCCGATGATGATCCCCAGCATGGTCAGGAAAGAACGCATCTT
>DIWD01000022.1 GCA_002428405.1 bacterium UBA6115 | reverse complement strand
TTATGAACCGAAAGGGATTTTGCTTGATGGGTCTACCGCTTGCTTTTCAGCTTCGCCGCCACCATCTCCGCCGCGCCGTCGTATTCGTGCCGGGGCAGGTACAGCGACATGAACACAAAGGCATAGGGCCGGTACAGCGTGATGCGGCCGGCGCGGGGTGAGAGCTTGTACCGCGCGGCATTCTGCCAGAGCAGGTATTCTTCATGCGCCAGCAGGAAAGGCTTGCCTTCATTGTTTGGCTGGAAGGCTTTCCTGTCATAGCGGATCATGCGCGACCAGCATCTGGCCCGGGTCGGCTTGATCCAGGTGCGCTTCAGAACGCCTTTGGGGTCCAGCATGTACTGCACCGTTTCCCGGCCCTGCAAAAACAACACCAGCAAGCCCATCGCGATGAAGGCGAGGCCCAGCGCCAGGGCCGCCGGCAGGATGCCGGTGGATTTGAAAAAATAGGTGAAGGCGGCGGAACCGCTGAGGATGTATTCAATCACGAGCATCACGATCACCGTCAGGGCTGCCGCGGCTGCCGCTATCCGCATTATAAGCCCGGGGCGGCTGGAATCGCTGATGGCCAGGCGGCTGTCTTCCCATACATACCGTACCGAAACATTGCCCAAACTTCGCCCGCATCCTTCGCATTGCGGGCGGGCGTTCTGGCGCAGGCACTTGGTGCAGTAATAGACCAGCATGTCCGGTTCCCTTCCTCGGTATTCCGGTCCGCATTGCCCGGTTTTCCGTGTTTGAGTATAGCAGATATTGGCTCGGGTGGGCAAATGGCCTGCTTCCCGAAAAGTCTGGAAAACGCCAGGATCGGGGAACGGCCGGATTTGAAAAAAGGGCAGGAGCATTGTATACTGTCTCTCAGGAACGGTGCGGAATACGGCACCGATGTTTTACCAGGCTTTTAGCGGCGGGCAGACAATGCGCAGCTCATCCTTTTTTTGAAAGCGTGCTTTGTTATATTCACATGCGGCGCCAGCCGAAAAGACTGCAAAAATGGGAGGGAAAAATGGAAGTCAGATACGCGTCATCACCTGAAGAAGTCAAGGCCTTGGATACGCAGGGTCTGCGGAAGGCCTTTCTGATTGAGGAACTCTTTGTTCCCGGAGAGGTCAGAAGCGTATACAGCCACATCGACCGTATCATCGCCGGCGGCGCGATGCCGGTTTATAAACCGGTCAAACTCGACGCGGGGGATGAGCTGCGCGCGGAGTATTTCCTGCTTCGCCGCGAGCTGGGGCTGATCAACATCGGCGGCGCGGGAAAGGTCGCGGTGGACGGGAAGGAATACCCCCTGCGCACGCGGGACGGGATGTATATTTCCCGCGGGAGCCGCGACATTGTCCTGTCCAGCGATGAAGCCGGGAACCCCGCGAAGTTCTATTTCAACTGCGCTCCGGCCCACAGGGAATACAAGACGGTGCTGATCAGGCCCGAGGATTGCCAGAATGTGGAGCTGGGAACGCTGGAGGAGAGCAATCACCGGATCATCACCAAGTATATCCTGCCCGGCCAGGTGGAAAGCTGCCAGCTGGTGATGGGAATGACCCAGCTGAAGCCCGGCAGCGTCTGGAACACCATGCCCTGCCATACCCACGCGCGCAGGATGGAGGTATACCTGTACTTCAACCTCCCCTCTGACGCGCTGGTCATGCACTATATGGGTCAGCCGTCTGAAACCCGCCACCTGGTTGTGCGCAATGAGCAGGCGGTGATCTCGCCCTCCTTCAGCATCCACGCCGCCAGCGGCACGCGCGCCTATACCTTCATCTGGGGCATGGTGGGCGAGAATCAGGACTTCGGCGACATGGACCACGTGGCCATGGTGGATCTCTACTAATCAGAGGAGGAATGAATATGGAAATATTTTCCCTCAAGGGCAAGACCGCCTGGATCACCGGCGGCAGCTACGGCATCGGCTTTGCCATCGGCTGCGGGCTGGCGGAGGCTGGCGCCCGGATCGTGTTCAATGACATCAATCAGGACATTGTTGACAAAGGCCTCGCGGCCTTTCAGGAAATGGGTGTTTCCGCAAAGGGTTATGTGTGTGACGTGACGGATGAGCCCGCGGTGCAGGAACTGGTGAAGATAATTGAGCAGGAAGTCGCCCCTGTGGATATCCTGGTCAACAACGCCGGCATCATCCGGCGGATCCCGATGACGGAAATGCCGGTGGAGGAATGGCGCAAGGTGATCGACATCGACCTGAACGCGCCTTTCATCTGCGCCAAGGCGGTCCTTCCCTCCATGATCAGGCGCGGCGGCGGTAAAATCATCAACATCTGTTCCATGATGAGCGAGCTGGGCCGCGAAACGGTCAGCGCCTACGCGGCCGCGAAGGGGGGGCTGAAAATGCTCACCCGCAACATCGCAAGCGAGTACGGCAGCATGAACATCCAGTGCAACGGAATCGGACCCGGCTACATCGCCACGCCGCAGACCGCGCCGCTGAGGGAAAAGCGGGAAGACGGCGGCATGCACCCCTTTGACGCGTTCATCCGCGGCCGCACGCCTGCCGGACGGTGGGGGACGACGGATGACCTTGTCGGCCCTGCCGTGTTCCTGGCCAGCGCCGCCAGCGACTTTGTCAACGGCCACATTCTGTACGTGGACGGCGGGATCCTGGCCTATATCGGCAAGCAGCCCTGAGGCAAGCCTCCCTTTTGTAATGACGCTGATTGCAACCGCCAAGGCCTTTGCCTATATGATGACGGACCTTCGCATCCCGGAGCAAATCACAACTGCGCTGCTGAGCCTGACGCACAACAAGTTCCTGCTGCTGCTCATCATCAACGCGATGCTGCTGATTCTGGGCTGTTTCATGGACATGGCGCCGTTGATCATGATCATGACGCCTATCCTGCTGCCGGTGGTTACCAGTACGGCGATCGGCATGCATCCGGTGCATTTCGGCGTGATGCTGATCTTCAATCTGGCAGTCGGACTGTGCACGCCCCCGGTGGGCAGCGCGCTGTACGTTGGCTGTGCGATTGGCAAAACTACACTTGAGAAGACCTCCATCGCCATGCTTCCGATGTACGCTACGATGGTCGTCGCGTTGATGCTGGTCACTTTTGTTCCGGCCATCTCCCTGTGGCTGCCGGGCCTGTTGTGAGGCGATATGATTATTCACGGCAATGACATTGAATCCAGGGCTTGCGAGCCTGGTGTGACCCGGAAGATCCTGGCCTGGGACAAAGAACTGATGATGTGCGAGATCCAGTTTGAGAAAGGCGCGAAGGGCAGCCTGCACGCGCACCCGCACCGGCAGGTCACCTATGTTTTAAGGGGGAGCCTGCTGTTCACCCTGAACGGGGAAGTAAGGCGCGTCTCCAAGGGGGATTCCATCCTGATCCAGCCAAATCTTCTCCATGGCGTTGAGGCGCTGGAGGACGCGGCCTTGATAGACGTATTCAGCCCTTGCCGGGAGGACTTTTTATAGAGGCCAAATCCTTGTATACTATGCGTCAGGATAGATCGTGACGCTGTTTTCCGTGCCGGAAATGGAAGGGGTACCTATGATTGATAAACTGTCCCTGGCCGGGCTGGTGCCGGTCATCAAGGTGGAGGACGCGCAGGACGCGGTTCCGCTTTGCGCGGCTTTGAAGCGCGGCGGTCTGCCCGTGGCGGAAATCACTTTCCGGACTCCTGCTGCTGAGGAAGCCATCCAGCTGGTGCATGAGGCGCTGCCCGACGTGCTGTTGGGGGCGGGCACAGTGCTGAGCGTCAGCCAGGCTGACGCAGCCATAAAGGCAGGGGCCGGTTACCTGGTGACCCCCGGCATGAACCCGGAGGTGCTCCGCCACGCGCTGGAAAGGGGCTATCCCATCCTGCCCGGCTGCGCCGGGCCCACGGACATCGAAACGGCGCTTCGCATGGGGGTGAAGGCGGTCAAGTTCTTCCCGGCCGAGGCGCTGGGCGGGGTGAAGATGATCAAGGCCCTGCTGGGGCCTTACCGCGAAGTGGGCTTTGTGCCCACCGGCGGCATCAACGAGAAGAACCTCGCGGAATATCTTGCCGTTCCACAGGTGCTGGCATGCGGGGGCAGCTGGATGGTGCCGGAGGACGCCATCGCGGGGAAGGACTGGGAGCGCGTTGAGCGGCTGACCCGGGAGGCGGTGCGGCTGCTGCTGGGATTTGAACTGCGCCACATCGGCCTGAACACCGGAAACGCTGAGGAAATGGCTGATGCGGCACGCAGGCTGAGTTTTCTGACCGGCTGGCCTGTGAACCAAAAGGCCGGAGGGAACAGCTTTGTCGGCGAAGGCTTTGAAGTCATGAACGGGCAGGGCCGCGGCCGGAACGGGCACATCGCGCTCTCCTGCAACAGCGTCGACCGGGCAAAATGGCACCTTCAGCGGCGCGGGTTCAGTTTTATCGATGAGAGCGGGCAATTGACAGGCGACGGCAGGTTCAGGTTCATTTACCTGGATGAGGAAATCGCCGGGTTCGCGCTTCACCTGATCCAGAAATAGGAGGCGGCCATGGAGAAAATCGTCACCTTTGGGGAAATCATGCTGCGGCTCAAATCCCCGGGGCATGAGCGGCTGATGCAAAGCCCGGCCCTGGAGGCCACCTTTGGCGGGGGCGAGGCGAACGTGGCGGTCACCCTGGCCAACTTCGGGATGCGGGCGTCCTTTGTCACGGTTCTGCCGGATAACGCTCTTGCGGACGCCTGCGTCAGGGAACTGCGCGGCTTTGGCGTGGAGGTCGGCGGCATCGTGCGCGCCGGGGACCGGATGGGGATCTACTTCCTGGAAACCGGCAGCAACCAGCGGCCCAGCAAGGTCATCTACGACCGTGCGCACAGCGCGCTGGCCGAGGCGGGCCCGGGGCTCATCCCCTGGCGGGAGGTATTCAGGGACGCTGGCTGGTTCCACATCACGGGCATCACCCCCGCCATCAGCGCGGGCGCGGCGGAACTGTCGCTTGAGGCGGTGAAGACCGCCCGGGAGCTGGGGCTTCGGGTGAGCGTCGACCTCAACTACCGCAAGAATCTTTGGAAATACGGTAAAAAAGCGCCGGAGATCATGGACGGGCTGGTTTCTCATGTGGATACAGTCATCGCCAATGAGGAGGATTTCCAGAAATGCCTGGGCATCTCCGCGGGCAGCCATGAGGTGGACAATGGCGAGATCGACCCGGACGCCTATCTCACAGTCGCACGGCAGGCCATGGAGAAGTACAGGAACCTGAAGGTGATCGCGATCACCCTGCGCCAGTCGCTTTCCGCGGACCACAACGTCTGGCAGGCCTGCCTGTATGACGGTACGGACTTCATCCTCAGCCGCGCCTATCCCGTCACGGACATCGTGGACCGCGTGGGGGGCGGGGACAGCTTCAGCGGCGGGCTGATCTATGGCCTGAACCGCTACGGGACCATGAAGGAGGCGCTGGAGTTCGCCGTTGCCGCCAGCTGCCTGAAACACACCATCCCGGGGGACTATAACCGCGTGAGCGTTTCGGAAGCCGAAGCCCTGATGAAGGGGAGCGGATCAGGCCGCGTGCAGCGATAAAGCCTGCGCTGACAGAATCTCTGGAGCCGGATGATCAGTCACAATGAGGGCACTGGGACACGGAGCGAAACGTGAAAGGAACGGACAGATGGTCACAATCCAGTTGCTGGCAGGGGAGGACATCCTGGCTGAAGCCTCCCATCAGAACAAGGCGCAGCTGTACTATCCTGAAGCCTATCCGGAGGCAGCCCGCCTGCGCGTTCTCGCGCCTTCGGGGCACCTGTGGGTGCAGGTGGACCAGGCGGTCGCGCCGGCGCTGCTGTATTTGCCGGAAGGCAGCCTGAGTTATGCTGTTCCCCAGGGCGAGGAGCGCCGCCCCTATCCGCCGCAGGCCTTTGCGGGGACAGGACATCTTGTCAAGGCCTGGCTTCCCGCCGGGGAGGAAATCTTCGCCCGGCGCAACCTGGCGCACAATCCTGCCGACCAGCGCGGCGAAACAAACGCCTATCCGCACGCCAGCGCGAATGTGGAAACACGGGATGAATCGGTTTTCGCGGCGCGCAACGTCATTGACGGGGATGCCGTCAGCTTTTCCCATGGCGGCTGGCCTTTCCAGTCCTGGGGCATCGGCGCGCGCGCGGATGCCTGGCTGATGGTGGAGTTTGGCCGGGAAGTGCTGGCGGACGAAATGGCGCTCGTTTTGCGCGCGGATTTTCCGCATGATACCTATTGGGTCAGCGGACGCGCCGTCTTGTCCGACGGCAGCGCCATTCCCTTCACCCTGCAAAAGACCGGGGAGCCGCAGCATTTCAACCTTGGCACACACCGCATTTCCTGGCTGAGGCTGGAGGGGCTGGTCAAGTCGGACGAACCCTCCATTTTCCCTTCCCTGACTGAGCTGGAAATCTACGGCCGGGAAACGGACTGAGGGGAGTCCCCATACAAAGACCGTCGCCCTCACGCCAGGCGACCTGATTTTTACCGGCACGCCCGAGGGCGTCATTCAGGGATATCCGGAGGGGGAGCGCCGATGGCTCAAGGACGGCGATGTGGTTGAGGCGGAAATCCAGGGGCTGCCTCCCCTGCGCAATACCCTGAGGTCAGGGTAAACCAAACGCAAGTTTAAACTGGAGGAGCATCAATAGCTCTCTTTATCCGGAATCGCCTTGTAGCGCGCGAACAATTCAAGGCAGTCCTCCCGCTGGGATGGAATCAGCCGGTAGGACATCTGATCCATCGTGTCATAGAACACTTTGTCCCGAAACCCGATGTCCTCCGCGTCTTCCCGGTTGCAGCCGAAGTAAATATTCCTGATGCCCGCCCACAGCACAGCGCCCAGGCACATGGGACAGGGTTCCGAGGTCGTATAGATGTCCGCCCCTTTAAGGCTGAAACTGCCGGTGTTGCGGCAGGCATCCCGGATTGCTTCCATTTCGCCGTGACAGGTTGGGTCCTGGTTTAGCAGCACCCGGTTATGCCCCCGTCCGATGATGATGCCTTCGCGCACCACAACCGCGCCGAACGGACCGCCATGGGCGTCATCAATGCCGATCTGTGCTTCCTGGATGGCAATGTCCATCGGGGATCTATCCATTTGAACCGCCTTTCTTCCTGGAGACAGGGAACCTCCAGTCATGTCATTTGCTGTCATAAATGATACCAATCATCACATGTAATTTCAACCCTTGGCATAAAGGGTCCGTCTTCATTGCCAGATGTTTCCCGCCAAAACTCAACCGGGAAACGGACAGGCTGACCGCAAGGAGGTTTGGCGGTATTCCGATTGAACCCCAGCGGCCGCAGCCTTGTTTGCGTTGACACGGATGAAGGCCGGTGCTATGATTTGACTGATTTATTGCTTGTTTCTGATATTGTCGGCCGGACTCTCCCCCTCAACGACTCCCTGCACTGACAGCCGTACCGAAATGACCCTCTGCCCTTTGCGCCAAAGAACAGAATAATCCCTTAGGCTTTTTGCCATCCTGCATCTGACTGACCATCACGAGCTTTCCAAATCACGGGAACGGGAATGCAATCCGAGTTGACGCCCTGCACTGATACAAAGCGATATTTTTACAGGAGAGAAAACATGAAAAAGGCAATGATCATCCTCAGTCTGCTGCTTTTGGCCGCGGTTTTTACATGCCCGGGGCAAGCTATGGCGGAAACAAGCGATGTCACAGGCGAGTGGGTCTGCGTGGCGGTTGATCTTGGCGACGGGGTCAAATCAACGCAGTTTCAAGGCGCGCCTGTCAGCGACCTGATGAAGCTCAAGCTGGGTGAGGACGGCACCCTGGTGCTGACCTCCCAGGGCGGGGAGATTTCCGGCAGCTGGTCGCAATCAGAAGGGGGAATATCCCTTAATATTGAGGGCCAGACAGTGGTGTTTTCACTGAACGACGGACAGCTTGTTAACACCGACAACGGGGTGACCATGTACCTGGAGAAGGCTGCCGCGCCGGTCAGCACCGGCGGGCTGTTCTCCCTGATCAAGGGCAGTAAATATACCGGAAAGTGGGCGGCGTCGGCCGTTGACGAGGGAGACGGCATACTCAAGGAGCAAATCGATGGCGTAAGCGTCGCCAGCAGGATGTCTTTCCAAATCAACCGGGACGGCACGCTGGTGATGACCTCCATGGGGTTTGACATGAATGGCGTTTGGCAGGAGATCAGCGGCGGCATTGTTGTCACCATCGAGGGGGAGCCTGTTGAGATGCTGCTGGAGGATGGGCAGCTGGTGGGAAAGGATAACGGGACGGTCATCTACTTCAAACGCGCGGACGCTGCAATCGGGGCAGAACCGTCTCAGGCGCCGCCGGCCGTTTCCGGGTTCGCGGGCGTTTGGGAAGCCATCCGGTATGAAGTGATGGGCGGTTCCTTTGACATCAAGATGGTGTTCCCTGACGGCTGCTCCTTGACCCTGCGTGAGGACGGCACGGGGGAGGCCTTTATCACCAAGGACTATACCGAACAGATCACCTGGTCGGAAAGCGGCGGCAGCCTTTCTCTTTCCGGAAGTTACGTGTTCTCCTCCCCGGCATATGACGCGGCCAAAGGTGAGCTGAGCCTGTTCTACGGCTCCAGCGCCATGGCTGTCATCTTTCAGAAAACCGGAAGCGAGGGAACATCGTCAATCATAGAACCGACGGCTGAACCTTCTCCGGTCCCGACCACAGTGCCCACGCCGGTGCCTTCGGAGGAACCGGCGCCAACCCAGGCCGCTGGCAGCGCGGCGGAGTGCGTGACCAACCTGTTCACCGCGCTTTTTGCGGGGGGAGAGTGGACGGAAAACACAGGCTGGCGCAGCGACAGGGAAGATTACTCCGCGGTCCGGTATGAACTAAAAGAAGCTTCGGGGACGGTGGCAGCCACCATTGCGCTCACTGCCAGCAGCGAAGGGGTGCGCAGTTACCGCGACAAGATCAAACAGCTGGAGGAGTACGCCGGGAAAGCCGGAAAGGACGCGCTGGATGAGACCGTGATCGGCGGCATCCGCTTCTTTAATGTTGAATATGAAAACTGGGGATGGAAATACATCGAGTATGCGGCGCGTGTTCCCGATTCCAGGGTGACCCTGACCATCACCGTTGAGCAGCCCGAGGTCATCGGCAGCAGGCTGCAGGCGGTGCTGGACTCCATCTCCTTCAAGCTGCCCGTTCTGAACCCGCCCAATATCGATCCGCCGATGCCGGAAGATGGGACGCCCTATCAGCCTGTGCCGGGCGCCGCAAGTGTTGGGGACAAACAAATCAGCGTGAAGTGGCTGAAGCCCGACCAATCCATTTTCCTGGACAGCATTTTCGACAACCACATCTCCATAAACGGCGGCAGGCTGTATGTCCTGGCGGGCAAGACACTCTATGCCTATACCATAAAGGATGACACGCTGGTTCCCGATGCGTCCTTCAGCGGCGGCAGGATGGTCCTTGATGATGAGTTCGATTATCTGTCCGCCGGACAGGACGGCATCCTGTACCTGTCCCAGGGCTTTTTCAACATCCTGTCCGTCAAGGACGGGACAGTCATTGAGGACAATGATATTTCCGGCAACCTGGTCATGCATCCGGGCGGCGAGTGGGGACTTACCTTCTGGGCCAACGCTGATCCGATGCTGGTCCGCGCGTCCGGCGGCGCGCTTGCTTCGGAGCCCTGGGTGCTCTCGGGCCTCTCCGACGCGGCGAACCGGAAGGGCCGCTTCAGCTCCATCAGCTGTATTGCCATCTCTGATACGCAGATCTATGTCGCGGGGACGGACGCCACAAAGGGGGACGCGCAGCGGGTCGCCGTGCTGGACCTTCAGGGGAATGAACTGCTTTCCTTCGGCGCGGAGGACTGGATGGCTGATGACGCGTTCGGATCCGTCACCGGCATCCTGGAGACCCCGAACAGCATTCTGGTGCAGGACGGCAATTACCGGGTATTCAAGCTGTTCTCCCGCCAGGGCGAGTTCGTTGGGGCGGCGGAGTGTGACCCCCTGCTTGGAACGGATTATCCCTGGCTGTCCTCCATGATCCCCTATGAGGGAGGCGCGCTGGTCGCGGCATCCCAGTCACGGGAGGACGAATCAGCGGACGAACTCCTGATTTTCGTGCTCAGCGGGTTTTAAGGATTTCCAATACCTTGAAATAGAAAACGGGGCCTGACGGCTCCGTTTTCTTTGCCTGCCGGGAGACCAACAACCTTCAGGCCTTTATGATTGGCTGGCATGCCGGGCAGACATATACGTTCCCGCCCATGTAGCTCTCCCGCCGTACAATGCCGCCGCAGCCGGGGCAGGGCTTCTCCAGGGCGTTCCTGCTCATCAGGGTGGCGTAGCCGCCGGGCTGCCCGAACAGGTCCTTTTCTGTGTCGCGGCCGCCCAGCCTTGTCATCTCCCGGAGGGTTTCCCGAATCTGCCGGTACAGCCTTCCCAGGTCCTCCGGACTGAGCGCGGAAACCTTGGTTTTTGGGTTGATGCGCGCGCAAAAGAGGATGTCCTGAAGCACCCCGTTGCCCAGGCCGGGAATGCGCTGTTCCGTGGCCAGGAAGGCCTTGGCGCTGAGCTTGCCGGATTGAGAGGCCATGGCCATAAAATGGTCTTCGCTGAAATCATCCGTAAGCGGGGAGGGTTTTTCGCGCGCCGCCTGATGATACACACTGTGATAGCTCCCATCCTCGCACAGATGGATGCCCGCGTACATCTGCACCGTGCAGGTCAGGGCTGAATCATTGTCAAACCGGAGAAACAGCTGGTGCTTTTCGGGTACCGGACTGCCGGGTCTGTGATAACGCAGGTTCGCGCCGTCGTTGAGTAAAAGGAGCAGGCCGTCCAGCCCGATCTCCAGGATGCCGCCAAAAGCGCGTGAATCCTGAACTGCCCTGCCGGTCAGCAAATCGCCATACCGCGCTGGACTTCCGGAATAGAAAGCGAAGCCGTGCGGCGCCGCGCCTGCTGAAGCCTCGACAATCCCAAGGCCGCGGACGGTTTCATTCAGCTGGCGGGCAAGGGCCGCGCATTCAGGGATCTCAATCATTCATATGCTCCTTTTCTGTTTTCACCTGCAGGATACCACGGTATAAACAGCAGCGGAAGACGGTCTCAACTTTTCAGCAATTCATGCGTCAATTCGCCAAGCAGTGTAATGCCGGTGACGATCTGTTCTTCGGACGGGAGGGAGAAATTCAGCCGGACACCATTGCTGGGTAGGTCGGGATCAGCGGTGAAAGCGGACCCGGGCACGGTGATCACCCTGCGTTTGAGCGCTTCCTGCACAAAGGGCATGGAATCCATCCCCTCCGGGAACCAGGCCATCAGGAACAGTCCGCCCTGCGGGCGGGAAAAGCGGACCGCCGGGTGGAAATGTTTCTTCATTTCCTCATACATCAAGGCGCTCTTCCTTTTGTACAGCGCGCAGCTGGCGGCGATGTGCAGGGGATAAGCGGGGCTTGACAGAAACTCATGACAGACATACTGGAAGAGCGTGCTTGAGTGCACGTCTGTGCCCTGCTTGGCGATCTTGAACTTGTTGAACAGATCCTTGTGGAACACCAGGAAGCCGACGCGAAGGCCGGGCGCCATGGTCTTTGAGAAGCTTCCCGCGTAGATGACCCGCCCTTCCCGGTCCATGGACTTGATGGTCGGGACAGGTTCTCCGTCAAAGCGCAGCTCCCCATAGGGGTTGTCCTCAAAGATCAGCACATTGTACTTTTGCGCCATTTGGTAGATGGCCCTGCGTTTCTCCAGGGAAGTCGTATACCCGCTGGGGTTCTGGAAGGTGGGGATAATGTAGAAAAAGCTGATCTTCGGCTGGGCGAAGGCTTCCTCCAGCTTCTCCAGTCTCACGCCGTCCTCTTCCATCCTCACGCCCAGCAGCTTTCCGCCATAGGAGCGGAAAGCGTTCATGCATCCCACGAAGGAAGGGCTTTCCACAATGACGGTCTCGCCCTGGTTGACAAACAGTTTGGCTGTGAGGTCCGCGCATTGCTGGCCGCCTGATAGGACGATCACCTCATTGTCCTCAAAACTGATCCCCTCGGTTTTTGTGAGGTAGGTCTTCAAGCCATCACGCAGGGGCGGATACCCTTCAGAGATGCCGTACTGCAGCATGGCCGCGGGTTTCCTGGCAAGGATTTCCTCCACAGAACGCCGGATTTCAACAACCGGAAAGGCGTTTGGATCCGGACTCCCGCCGCCGAAGGAAATCATTCCGGGCTCCCCGGCAAGCTTCAGCAATTCCCTGATAATGGACCCGCGGGCGCTGGCCATTCTGTCCGCAAGGCGGTATTCCATTGCGTTTCCCCCTCTGCTTTAATAACAAAGATATACCATAGAAGGCATTCTTCTTCAAGAATATTCGCAATATATGAATAATGTTGACATCAATCCCAGCTGTTTGTACACTTGACCCGGCACCGATCCGGCGATTCTTCAGGCATACTGAATCAGGATAAGGAATCCGCCGGGATTGAGGAATGCATAAAGAAACGTTTTTCACCAAGCCGTGTTTCCGGCAAATCATGATAAAGGAAGTTGGCCGATGACAAGCAACATCAACCTGCTCAACTGGGTCGGGGAAATCACCCGGCTGTGCACCCCGGACAGCGTCCACTGGTGCGACGGAGGCAGGGAAGAGTATCAACTCCTGCTGGAGTATATGGCCGCCTCCGGGGCCGCCGTCCGTTTGAACCAACAGCTCCGGCCTGGCTGCTACCTCTTCCGCAGCCACCCCTCCGATGTCGCGCGGGTGGAGGACCGGACCTTTATCGCCTCCCCTACCCGGAAGGAAGCCGGGCCCACCAATAACTGGATAGACCCTGACCAGCTCAGGGCAGCCATGCTGGCCCTCTACCGAGGATGCATGAGGGGGCGGACGATGTATGTCATCCCCTTCGTGATGGGGCCCATTGGTTCGGAGTTTTCCAGGTTCGGCGTGGAGCTCACCGACAGCCCCTATGTGGCGGTGAACATGCGCCTGATGACTCGGATGGGCAAGGACGCCCTTTTGGCGCTGGGAAACGGGGAGTTTGTGCGCTGCCTGCATTCGGTCGGCGCTCCGCTTGATCAAGGCCAGGCGGATGTGCCCTGGCCCTGCGCCGCGATGGAGCAGAAATACATCGCCCACTTCCCGCAGGACAACGCCATCTGGTCCTATGGCTCCGGCTACGGCGGCAACGCGCTGCTGGGCAAAAAATGCTTAGCACTCCGCATCGCTTCCGTACAGGCGAAAAAGGAAGGCTGGCTGGCGGAGCACATGCTGATCCTGGGCCTGACGGATCCTGAGGGCCGGAAGGCTTATGTCACCGCCGCCTTCCCCAGCGCCTGCGGCAAGACCAACCTGGCCATGCTGGTGCCAAAACTGCCAGGCTGGAAAGTCGAAACCCTGGGCGATGACATCGCCTGGCTGAGAAAGGGCCAGGACGGAAGGCTGCGCGCGGTGAATCCGGAAGCCGGCTTCTTTGGCGTGGCGCCGGGCACCTCCTGCCAATCCAATCCCAACGCGATGCGCAGCATTGAAAGGGACACCCTCTTTACCAACGTCGCCCTCACCGATGAGGGAGATGTCTGGTGGGAGGGCATCGGCACCCCGCCTCCTTCTCACCTTACCGACTGGCAGGGAAAGGACTGGGCTCCGGACAGCGGGACGCCCGCCGCCCATCCCAACGCGCGTTTCACCGTCTCCGCGGCCCAATGCCCGGCCATCGCGCCGGAGTGGGAGGACCCGGAAGGCGTGCCTGTCAGCGCGATCCTCATCGGCGGCCGCCGCCCCAATGTTGTTTCGCTGGTGACAGAGAGCCTGAACTGGCGGCACGGCGTGTTCATGGGCTCGGTGATGGGGTCGGAAATCACCGCTGCAGCCATCTCCGACGCCATCGGACAGGTGCGCCGCGACCCCTTCGCGATGCTGCCTTTCACGGGATACAACCTCAAGGATTACCTCCGGCACTGGCTGGACATCGGGAAAAGTTCCAATCCGGATCTCCTGCCCCGGATTTTCTCAGTCAACTGGTTTTTAAAGGACGCCGCGGGCAGGTATCTCTGGCCTGGATTCGGGGATAACGTCCGTGTGCTGAAGTGGATTTTCCAGCGTGTGCTGGGTGAGGGAAAAGCCCGGGAGACACCGGTCGGGCTGATGCCCGCGCCCGGCGCGCTTGACCTTGAGGGCCTGGAAGGGGTCAGCGAGGAGCAACTCCGCCAACTGGAAAACGTGAGCATCCCTGGCTGGATGGCGGAGACACGGTCGATCCGGGCGTTTTATGACAAGTTGGGGGAAGGGCTGCCCGGGGAATTGTGGAGCGAGCTGGACGCCCTTGAAAAACGGCTTGACGGGGCAGGGAAGAAACCTTCAAA
>DIWD01000065.1 GCA_002428405.1 bacterium UBA6115 | reverse complement strand
AAGCGCTGCTGGACAGGGTGAACGAGACGTTGAAACTGCACGGCCGGGCCATCGCGATCGTGTCGGAAAGCTTCATGACAGACCAGGGGAGCCGCAGGGTGGACGGCTTCGGGCATATCGAGTACGGCGCCAGCGGGACCACCGCCATGCAGATGGTGGTCAGCCTCCTCAACCGCAGCAAACTGGCCGCGAGGGGGCAGGCCACCGGGCAGATCCCCGGCGTCCTGCAGCGCTGCGTTTCGCTGGAGGCCTCCGACACGGACCGGGAGGAGGCCTTTTTGTTGGGGCAAAAGGCGGCGGAGTACGCCTTCTCCGGCCTGTCCGGGCGGATGGCGACCATCCTGAGGGTAACAGATACGCCCTACAGGGTGCGCTATGACCATGTGCCGCTGGAAACAGTCGCCAACACGGCCCGCAGGCTGCCGCGGGAATGGATCGCGTCCTCCGGCACGGACGTGACGGATGATTTTATCCGCTACGCCCGCCCGCTCATCGGGGAGGCGGCGGCGCACTATGAGAGCGAGGGCGGGCTATTGCGCTTCGCCCGGCTGGATTACACGCACGAGTCCAAAAAACTGCCGGCGTATACGCCCTACGGGTTTTAGGGGCATTCGTCCGTAATATCATCCGTTTATCAGGGGCCGGGGATTATTTCTCCAGGCCCTTTCATTTTCCGCGCCTGATTCTTGACCACGCCGTATACCGTCACGCTCAGGATCACCAGCGCCGCGCCCAACAGGGACAGCGCGCCGGGATTCTCCCCCAGGAAGAGGAAGACCCAGAGGGGATTGAGCACGGGCTCCACATTGGCCATGATGGAGGCAGTCACCGGATGCAGCGCGGTCCGCATCCCGGCGGTGAAGAGCAGGTAGCCGGCGGACAGGCAGACCCCCATCGCCAGGATGCCCAGAAGCGGCTTTGGCGCAAGGGAAAAGCCCTTGTCAAAGGGGATGTACAGCAGGAAAAAGAGGCTGAGCAGGCTGCCCAGATAGGTATAGTCCGCCGGGTCGGTATTGGGAAAGCGCGCGGCGAAGAACACCAACGCGAAGGTGAAGGCGGACAGGAGGGCCAGCGCGTCCCCCAGCAGGCTGCCGCGCCCGAAACCGCCCATGAAGCACAGAAAAATGCCGCCCAGGGCCGCGAGGCTGGCGGTAATGTCGGTCAAGTCCGGTTTCTGGCCCCGGAAAACCCAGCTGGCAAAAATCACAACAATGGGCATGGCGTACTGCAGGACGATGGCGTTGGCGGCGGTGGTCAGTTTGTTGGCGAGGATGAACAGCACCGAGGTGCTCATCACCCCCAGCGCGCCCAGCCAGGTTCCCTTGCCAAACGCCGGTTTGAACGTTTTCCTGGACAGGCCGAACACCAGCACCGCCATGATGGCCCGGGCGCCGATGATGGAGAAGGCGGACCAGGGCACCCACTTGCTCAGCAGGCCGGAAAAGCTCCAGGCCACACTGGCCAGCATGATCAGCAGGGCGCCGCTGAGCCCCCTCTTGTTTTGCATTTCATCCGCTCCGCTGCGCCCTGCACAATGAAAGATTTCTGATACTCAAATGGGATAAAG
This sequence comes from bacterium UBA6115, assembly GCA_002428405.1. The sequence continues at coordinate 3,201 of DIWD01000065.1, read as the reverse complement.
CAAATTAGATCCGCCAGCAGATCTCCTCCCGGCGCGGGCCGGTGGAGAGGATAGTGATGGGCGTGCCGACCAAACGCTGGACTGTTTCGACATAGTCACGGCATTCGCGGGGCAGTTTCGCGTAGACGGTTTCGCCCCGGATGTCCGTCTTCCACCCGGGCAGCACCTCATACACCGGTTTGACGCGCTTCAACTCCGGCGTGACCGGGAAATGGTGGATGGTTTTCCCGTCCAGTTCATAGGCGACGCACACCGGTATCTCATCCAGGTAGCCCAGCACGTCCAGGTTGGTCATGGCAAGGGATGTCGCGCCCTGTACCAGGCAGCCGTAGCGCGTGGCGACCGCGTCAAACCAGCCCACATCCCGCGGCCGACCGGTCTTCGCCCCGTATTCGCCCGCGTCCCCGCCGCGGCGGCGCAAGTCTTCCGCTTCCCCGTCCGTGATCATGCTGGGGAAGACGCCGGCGCCTACGCTGGAGGAATAGGCCTTGGTGACCGCGATGACCTCGGTGATGGCCCAGGGCGGCAGGCCTGCGCCCACGGCGGCGAAGCCGGCCAGGGGCGAGGAGGAGGTGGTGTAGGGGTAGATGCCGTGGTCCGGGTCACGCAGCGCGCCCAGCTGGCCTTCCAGCAGGATCTTCTTTCCGGATTTGACCGCGTCGTTGAGGATGGTGGAGGTATCGGCCAAAAATGGCTTGAGCCGCTGGCCCAAAGCGAAGTATTTCTCCGTCAGAAGCTGCGCGTCCAGCATCTCGTGGCGGTAGAGGTGCTCCATGAGCACATTTTTCTTTTCCAGGCTGTTCTTCAGCCGCTCATACAGGTGGTCTTTATCCAGCAGCTCGCAGGCCTGGATGCCGGTCTTGGCGTATTTATCGGAATAAAACGGCGCGATGCCCGACTTGGTCGAGCCGAACTTCTTCCCGCCCAGGCGTTCTTCCTCCAGTGTGTCCAGCAGGATGTGGAAGTCCATCAGGATCTGCACGCGGCTGGAGACCGCCAGGCGGGGATGCCTGATGCCCCGCGCCAGGATGCTCTCCAGTTCTAAAAAGAAGGCCTCCGGGTCCAGCGCCACGCCCGGCCCGACGACGTTGAGGACCTGGGTGTGGAAGATCCCGCTGGGCAGCAGGTGGAGCGCGAACTTGCCGAACTCATTGATGATGGTGTGCCCGGCGTTGGCCCCGCCCTGGAAGCGCGCCACCAGATCGCTGTGCTCCGCCAGCATGTCCGTGATTTTTCCCTTGCCCTCGTCCCCCCAGTTAGCGCCGACAATCACCCGTACCATATCCGTCTCCTTACAGGCTGGCCAGCGCGTCGCGTACGCGTCCGGCGGCCTCTGCCGTACTTTCTCGGCTGCCGAAGGCCGTCAGGCGGAAGCAGCCCGCGCCGCATTTGCCGAAGCCCTCCCCCGGCGTGCCGACCACTTGGGCGCGGTTGAGCAGATAGTCAAAAAACTCCCACCCGCTCATCCCTTCAGGGGTCTTCATCCAGATATAGGGCGCGTGCAGGCCGCCGACCGGTTTGCTCCCCGTGCCTTTGAGCGCGTCCAGCAGGATCCTCGCGTTGCCCCTGTAATAATCGATGATCTCCTGGTTTTCCCGCTGTCCCTGTGGCGCGTAGGCCGCCTGGGCCGCGCGCTGGACCGGGTAGGACACACCGTTGAAGCGGCTGCCCTGGCGGCGCTTCCACAGGGCGTTGAGGGAGGCCGTTCCGCCGCCGGGCAGCCTTCCTGACAGCTGCCTGGGGATGACGGTATAGGCGCAGCGCACGCCGGTGAAGCCGGCGGTCTTGGAAAACGAGCAGCACTCAATGGCGGTTTCCTTCGCGCCTTCCACCTCATAGATGCTTTTTGGCAGCTGCGGGTCCGCGATAAAGGCCTTGTAGGCCGCGTCGTAGATGATGAGGACCTCCCGCTTTTTCGCCCAGTCCACAATCACTTTCAGCTGGGCGTGATTGAGCACGGTGCCGGTGGGGTTGTTGGGGTAGCACAGGTAGAGCACATCCGCGCCTCCCTCCGGCAGCTGCGGGACAAACCCGTTCTCATGCGTGCAGGGGAGGGTGACAAGCCGGCTCCAGCGTCCGCCGCGGTATTCACCCAGCCGCCCGGCCATGGCGTTGGAATCCACATACACCGGGTAGACCGGATCCGTCACGGCGATCCGCGAGTCCGGCGCGAACAGCTCCTGCAGCGCTCCCGTGTCCGACTTGGCGCCGTCGGAAATGAACACTTCATCAGGGGAGAGGCTGACGCCGCGGGCTTCATAGTCGTTTTTGATGATGGCCTCAACCAAAAAAGGATAGCCGCCGTCCGGCCCGTAACCGAAAAAACCCTCCGGCTCTGCCATCCCGGCCGCGGCGGACGCGAACGCCTGCGCGACAGATGGGGCCAGGGGGCGGGTAACGTCGCCGATGCCCATACGGATCAGGCGCTCCCCGGGGTGCTTCGCCTCATAATCCGCCACGCGACGAGCGATGTCGGAGAAGAGGTAGGCCGCTGGCATGCGCGCGATACAATCGTTTACCTGCACGAGTCCCTCCCGTAATTTAACAATCAGACAAGCGGTGTCAGCCCAGCCATTCCCCGTCGAACACGTATTCCGCGGGGCCTGACTGGTAGACGTGGTTGTCCTCCGCGTTCCAGCTGAGTTCCAGGTTGCCGCCGGTGAGCTTCATCTGCACCGTCCGGTCGCTCAATCCGCACAAAACAGCCGCGACCAGGGCGGCGGAAGCGCCGGTGCCGCAGGCCAGGGTCTCGCCCGCGCCTCGCTCCCAGACGCGCATCTGCAGCACGTCGCGCCTGATGACGCGGACGAACTCCACATTGGTCCGCCTGGGGAAGAGCGGATGGTTTTCAAACATCGGGCCCAGGGTCGCCACATCGATGGCCTCCGGGTCCTTGACAAAAATGACGCAGTGGGGGTTGCCCATGTTGACGCAGGTGATGAACCAGTTCTGCCCCATCAGCTGCATCCGGTGGCGCAGTACGATTTCGCCCGGCAGATCCACGGCGATGTTGCGGGGGTTGAGCTCAGGGGATCCCATGTCCACCCGGACGCGGCTCACTTTGCCTTTATCCACCGTCAGGCTCAGCTGGCGGATGCCGGACTTGGTGTCCAGGGTCAGCTCCGTCTTTTCCGTGATCCCGCGCTCATAGACATACTTTCCGATGCAGCGCGAGGCATTGCCGCACATCTCCGCCTCTGA
>DIWD01000021.1 GCA_002428405.1 bacterium UBA6115 | reverse complement strand
TCAGCCCCGACGCCAAGGATCATTGCCGGGAATACAGGATCGCGTTGGCCACGGCACGCGCAGTGACCTCCTGCGCGGCGGCGCACAGCTTGACAAAGTTGATATCCTGCAGCACCCGCTCTGTCGCCAGCGCAAACAGGGTGTCCCCATCCATCTGGGTATGGCAGGGCCGGATGGTGCGCGCCAAGCCGTCATGCGCGACGTCTGCCAGGCGGGTCACCTCATCCTTGGTCAGTTTGCAGTCCACCGCGATGACACCGATGGTGGTGTTTGAGCCGGGAGGCGGGATACGCATCTGCATGGGCATGGGTGAAGCGCCGTACAGCAGCCCCTCCGCCAAAACCTGCGAGCCGTCGGGCATGTGCGCGGAGGCGATGCAAACACCCGTCTGCGGGTGAAAAACATCCCCCACCGCATTGACAGCGACAATCGCGCCCACCGTGATGCCTTCCGGCAGCGTCATGGAAGCCGTGCCGATCCCGCCCCTCTGCGGGGCGGCGTTCTGGACAAGCTTGCCCACAGTACATCCGATACCTGCACCAAAAGGCCCCTGCTGCACACCTTTTGCCGCGGCTGTCGCCGCGGCCCTGCCCATTGCCGCGTCCGGCGCGGCGTTCGGATCGCCCACGCCCAGGTCAAACAGCACCGCCGCCGGCACGATTGGTATGCGGGCCACCTCCATGTCCACGCCGATGCCCGACTGGGACAGGAAGCGCATGACGCCGTCCGCGGCCGCCAGGCCAAAGGCGCTTCCGCCGCTTAACACGACCGCGTGGGCAATTTCAACCAGGTTTCCCGGCTTTAGTACGTCTGTTTCCCTGGTGCCCGGCGCCGCTCCGCGCACGCTGACCCCGGCCTTCGCGCCGTCCCTGGGCCCCAGTATCACGGTGACCCCGGTGCGCGCGCTTTCGTTTTGCGCCTGGCCCACACGGATGCCATGGACCTTGGTAATGTCTCCAGGATAAGGTTTATGCATCATATGATCCTCCGTTTCAGGCTTTCAGCGTGTCATTCAGCCATCCAATCAGGTCCTCCCTGACTTGTACCCTGTTGATTTCGTTGAAGAGCTCATGCCGCGCGCCTTCATATATCTTCACAGTGACCTGAGCCAGCCCGGCGTCCCTGTACTGTCTGGCAACCGTTTCCGGACCGGCGCCGAGCTTGCCGACCGGATCCTCTCCGCCGGAGATCAGCCTCACAGGCAATTCTTTTGGCAGATTTTTCAGCCTTTCAAGCCTGGTCAGGCGCAACAGCCCTGTGAACAGGTCCTTAAAGCCGCTGGCGGTAAACAAAAAACCGCAAAGCGGGTCCTCCACATATTTCCTGACCTCTGTTTTGTCCCGGCTGAGCCAGTCAAAGGCAGTGCCGCCCTCTGAACGAAATGGCTTGTTGTTGGCGGAGAAAGCCAGGCGGTCCAGTAACTTTGACGGTTTTTTAACTCCTCCCAGAAAGCAAAATACACTGGCCGGGATCAATCCCAAGGCGCATAGCGCCTTTCCCTGCCAGCCTGTGCCTGAAAGAACAAGGGCATCCAGGCTGTCAGGATAGGAAAGAGCATATTCGCGTGCCAGAAAACTGCCCATGCTGTGTCCCAGAAGGACGCACGGGGCTCCCGCGGCGCGGCCGGACAGGAACTGCATCACCGCATGCAGGTCTTCCACAGCCTTGCGCCAACCGTCATCATCGGCAAAAAAGCCTTTCATCGGCGCGGTCGCCCCATGCCCCAGGTGGTCATAACCGGCTGCCAGGTATCCCGCGGATGCCAAAGCCTGCCCCAGCTGCTCGTACCGGGCAATGTGCTCGGCCATGCCGTGGGAGATGAGGACAATCCCAATAGGCCGTCCTGCCGGCTCCCAGAGCGTGAGCTCGCGCGGGTATGGCGATTCTTTGGGAAAGGAAAGCCTGGTCATGATACTCACCTCATGAAGGCTGGTACAGCCCGATTTTTTTGTAGACTTTTCGCAACGTCTTCAACGCCATCCTCTGCGCGCGCTCCGCGTTGTTCTTGAGTATCGCATTCAAATAGCCCTTATCAGCCATCAATTCATGATACCTTGCCTGAATCGGCGCCAGAGCGGCGTTCACGGCTTCCGCCGTTTCTTCTTTGAGCGTACCGTACCCCCGGCCGGAAAGGCGCGCGCATAAATCATCCAACTTTTCGCCGCCCAGCGCTGAGAGGATGACCAGCAGGTTGCTGACCCCAGGCTTGTTTTCCGGGTCAAAGCGGATGTCGGAATCCGAGTCGGTGACCGCCCGCCTGAACTTGCGCCGGACTTCCTCCGGCGTGTCAGTGAGCGCGATGTAACTGTCCTCCGGATCGGACTTGGACATCTTCCTCCCCGGTTCCATCAGGCTCATGATTTTCGCGGTTTCCCTGGGGATATAGGGCTTAGGGATTTTAAAGACATCGCCGTAGAGCGCGTTGAACCTAAGCGCAATGTCGCGGGTGATTTCAAGGTGCTGCTTCTGGTCAGCTCCCACCGGGACCAGATCTGTCTGGTAGAGCAGGATGTCCGCCGCCATCAGCACAGGATAGGTTAACAGGCCCGCGTTGATGTTATCCTTGTGATGGGCCGCCTTATCCTTGAACTGGGTCATCCGGCCCAGCTCGCCCATGTAGGCAAAGCAATTGAGGATCCAGGCCAGCTCGGCGTGCTGGGGCACATGGCTTTGGCAGTAGATGACATTCTCCTCCGGATCCAGCCCGCATGCGATATACAGCGCGGCCAATTCAAGGGTCTTCCGGCGCAGGCCCGCCGGATCCTGCCGGATGGTCAGCGCGTGCAGATCGACAATGGAGAAGAGGCAGTCATAATCGTTCTTGAGCAAGGTAAAATTACGGATGGCACCGATATAATTGCCAATATGGATGTATCCGGAGGGCTGGATACCGGAAAACAGAATCGGTTTCTTGGTTATTTCGCTCATGGAAGTTCCTTTCAGCATGCTACAGTTTCATATCCTTTTTAACCCGGCGGAAAGCTTCCGCGGCGAAGTCCAGATCTTCAAAACGATGCGCGGTGGATATCTGAGTGCGGATGCGCGCTTTGCCCATCGGTACGACCGGATAGCAAAACGCGATGACATAGATGCCCTGTTCCAGCATCCTGGCGGCCATCTCCTGTGCTTTATGGGCATCATAGAGCATCACGGGCACAATGGGATGCTCCCCGGGAAGCAGGTCAAAACCCAGCCCTGCCATCCGCTGCCTGAAATAGGAAGCGTTTTCATGGACCTTATCGCGAAGCTCCGGGGAAGATTCAAGAAG
>DIWD01000012.1 GCA_002428405.1 bacterium UBA6115 | reverse complement strand
CCAGGTGCTGCATGTTGTCCGCCTCATCCCGGATGGCCTTGACCGACTCGTCCATCACCTTCCGGTCTTCCTTGCCCCAGCGGGTGAGCAGATCGGCGTAGCCGCGGATGACCGCGATGGGCGTCCGCAGCTCGTGGGAGGCGTCGGATACGAAGCGGATCTGCTGGCGGTAGGCTTCGTGCATTCGGTTCATCAGGTTGTTGACGGCTTCCTCCAGGCCGGACAGCTCGCTGTCCCCGGTGGACAGTTTCGCTCCGGGGGACTGGACGCTGAGTTTATCGATCGCCTCCTCCAGCGTGTGGAACTTTGTCTCGTCAAAGCGAGTCTGGCTCAGCTCCTGCGCGGTCTGGGCCATCTGCCGCAGGGGGGCCATCAGGCGCTTGACGCGGCGCTTGCCGCCGCGGTGCTGAAGCAGGACGATCATGCCCTCCACAAAAAGCAGGCCCGCCAGCGCCAAGGCGGCGTTGCGCAGCGCCGGGCCGATGAACACGCGGTGCGTTTCCCCGCCCCTGAGGCTGAAACTGTATTCAAGGGTCTGTATCCGCTGAGGGAAGGGCAGGTCTGTCTGCATGGTGATGTTCCGCTGAAGGTCCGCCTGCCAGGCATCCCCCAGCGTGGATTTCTCAAGGCTGAAGGCGCCAAACACAAGGCCCAGAACAGTCATGAGGATATTGACCGCCAGCAGCGTGAACACAAGGCGCATCAGGTAACCCCGCGATATCCGCAGGGCGATGGAATGCATCCGTTTGTTTTCAGACGCTGCCGGTCTCATTGCGTTCCCCGTTCTGTTTTTTATCCCAGGTTACCCTGGCGCTCTCAGCCGTCGCAGGGGGCGGCGTCGCCCGGTTCCTCCCTTAAGACATATCCCACCCCGCGGATGGTCTGGATGAGCCGGCGGGGTGTTTTCACGGCGATCTTCGCGCGCAGGTAGCGGATATACACGTCCACCAGGTTGGTTTCACCTACAAAATTGTAGCCCCAGACCCGGTCCATCAGCGTTTCCCGGCTCAGTACGATGCCGGGGTTCTCCATCAGTGCCTGCAGCAGGGAGAACTCCCGCCCGGTGAGTTCCACCGGCTCCCCGTCGGCCTCCACCGTGTGCCGGGCGATATCCAGCGCCAGGGGGCCAAAGGAGAGCCGCGGCAGCGCCTGCCGGCCCTTCTTGCGCAGGGCGGTGCGGATACGGGCCAGCAGCTCCTCAATGGAGAAGGGTTTGGTGATGTAGTCGTCCGCCCCCATGTCAAGGCCCGTCACCTTGTCTGTCACCGCGTCCCTGGCCGTGAGCATGATGACGGGCACCTCGCTGGCCTTGCGCAGGCGGCGCAGCACCTCAAGCCCGCTGATGCCCGGCAGCATGATGTCCAGCAGCACAAGGTCAAACCCGCCCGCTTCCGCCAGCGCTAGGCCTTCCCGCCCGTCAGCGGATTTGACGACCTCATAGCCCTCGTGCCCCAACTCCAATTCCACAAAGCGCGCGATGTTGGGCTCGTCCTCCACCAGCAGGATCTTCTGCACAGCCTGTTCGCCTCCCCTATGCTCACTTCACGCTCATTCTGCCACTTTTCATGGTGTTTAACAAGCCAAGAAGGGTGAAAGGGGGCTTCATTGCCCCCTTTCACCTCAGGCGGTCAACACCTTATTGCTCAGGATTGCCGTTTTCATCCTTCTTGATGCCGGACTTGATGTTCTCAGCCGTTTCCGCTGCCTTGTCCATCGCCCGGTTGACGCCCTCGGCCACGCTGTTGCCCCTGAAGCTGTAACGCGCGCCCAGGAACAGGCCAATGACCAGGAGGGGCACCACCCACCAGAACATGAACATCAGCAGGAGGATGAGCACAGTCAGCGGGACGCTCAGGATGGTTTTCCCGCCCTTGCGGACATCCAGGAAGATCTTGTTCGCCTTGTTGATGAGTTCCCCGATGTAGCTGAAGAAGCGGGAGAACGCGCCGCGCAGGTCCTGTTCCTGGGGCTTCTTGGGCTGGGGCTCCTTCTTTGTGGTAAAGCTGTCGCCCTTTTCCGTGTTCACCTTTCCCTGGCTTTCCAGGTACACCAGCGCGTCCAGCAGGTCCCAGTCGCTGGCCTCCAGCGCGGTTTTTGCCTCTTCGTAGCTCACGTTGGCCTTCTGCCTGAGCTTTTCCACCATCTCAAAATGTTCCATGTCCTTACCTCCTTGGTTTTCCCTTTCGGGTCGACCTTATCATAAGCGGGGAGAATTAATGGAAACAGTATGCGAAGATTAGAGAAAGATTAAAAGACGCCCTCACGGTTCAAAGGAAACATGCGGGGATGCCTCCGAAAAGTCAAAGGCTGGGCGCCCGGCAGAGATGCCGGCACTCATCGGTCAGGTCTTCCATGGCCAGAATGGCCGCTTTTTCCGCATGGATCCGCGCTGTGTCAAAGACGGGCAGCGCCGTGTCCTCCTGCCCGATGAGCAGGCCGATTTCGGTGCATCCGAGGATGACGCCTTGGGCGCCCTGCGCCGCGAGCCCGTCGATGATGCGGAGGAAGGTCCTTTTGGACTGCCCGGATACCTTGCCCAGGCACAGCTCATTGTAGATGACGCTGTTGACCGTCTCGACGTCCTCCGCGTTCGGGATGAGGACTTTGATGCCCGCGTCAGCCAGCTTTGAGGTATAGAAATCCTGCGTCATGGTATATTTCGTCCCCAGCAGCGCCGCCCTGCTGATGCCGCGCGCCTTGAGCGCGTCCGCCGCGGCGTCCGCGATGTGGATGAAAGGGATGCCGATGCCTGCCTGGATCTGGGGGGCGACTTTATGCATCGTGTTCGTGCAGAGGACAAGAAAGTCTGCGCCCGCGGCCTCCAGCCGCCCGGCGATGTCTGTCAGGATGTCCGCGGTCGCTTCCCAATCCCCGGCAGCCTGACATTTCTCGATGATATCAAAATCAACGCTGTACAGGAGCAGTTTGGCCGAATGGAAGCCGCCCATCCGTTCCTTCACGGTTTCATTGATGATCCTGTAATATGTAACTGTGCTTTCCCAGCTCATGCCGCCGATCAGGCCAATCGTTTTCATGCCCTTGCCTCCACACGCATTGTATTCTCCGGTTTGACAGTCAACAAGGAAATACCGGGCGCAGGACTGCGCCCGGCGGAAGGTTCATTGGCCTCAGTTCAGCCGGTCCCTGCGGATGAAACCGCGAACCGGTTGGCCGTCTTGATAATCGGGCACTTCAACGTAGACATAGCGCTCGTTGTCCTTGATGTAGGCCAGGACAAACACGGTGGAGCCGGCAGGGAACTCACCGAAGGCGTCAGGCGAGATGATGGGGTCGTCATTCACCGGGGCGTCGGAGAGCAGGGTGTGGGGTTCATAAGCCAGCAGCAGCTCTGAAGCGGTGATGCCTTCCGGCAGCGCCGCCTTGGTGATAAACCCGATGCGGTAACCGCCGTCGGTGGTGCCGTAGCCGATGAGGATCCAGTCGCCGGTTGCGCCGTAGAGCCTGCAGGTGCCCCCGCCAAGGGTGGCGTTCTCAACCCGGTAGTAGTGCTCCCCGGGGCCGGAATACACCGGGTAGACCCCGTCCCTGAAGCGCAGGGTCTGATAATCCGGCAGGAAGGGCACCTCAGCCGCGGGCGGCGCGGTCGGTTCAGCCGTCGGTTCGGCCGTTGGTTCAGCGGTCGGCTCGGGCGTGGGTTCCGGCGTGGGGACAGCGGTCGGTTCAGCCGTTGGTTCCGGCGTTATAATGGGTGTTTCTGTCGGAAGAGCGGTTGGTTCGGGCGTTTCAGTGGGAGCCATTGTTGGTCCAGCGGTTGGTTCCGGCGTTGCGGTGGGGGCCTGTGTCGGCGCCGGGGTGGCCGGGGCCTGGTAGACGAAGGTCACCTGGGCCGGGGAGGCGATGCCGGCGGCGTCCACCGAAACCGTCACGCTCCCTTCACCCACAAGGGTGTAGCCCGGGGGCACCAGCGCCTGGACCGCGGCAACGGCGCTGCTGCCCTGGGGGAGCTGCTGGACCTCCTCATAGAGGCTTGTTCCGGCGGTATCCTGATACCTTACCGGGACGCTGGCGAAGACGGGCGCCTTGTAGACAAAGAGGACGGAAGGCGGATTGGCGTTGCCGTTCGCGTCCACTGTCACCGTTTTCGTGTCCTCCCCCTGCAGGGTATAGCCCTGGGGGACGTAGCCCGAATTGGCGATCACCGTATGGGTGCCGGTCGACAGGGTCAGCTGGTCGCTGTAAAGGGTGACGCCGTTAGTATCCTGGTAATTTACCGGCACCATGACAGTGACCGGCGCCTTCCTGTACACAAAGCTGATGGCGGAGGGATTGGCCGCGCCGGATGGGGATACCGCCACGCTGACGGTGCGCACGCTGGTGAGGGTGTAACCCGCGGGCACCAGCCGGTCATTGGCGGACACGGGCGTCGTGCCCTGCGGCAGGGTCAGGGTTTCCCGGTGCAGAAGGGCATTGTTCTCATCCAGGTAATTGACCGTGACGGAGGCGGTGACCGGGGGGGTGGTGGACTGGAGGAAATAGGTGAAGGTGACGGAAGCCGGGTTCGCGACCCCTGAGGAGGACACGGTGACCGTGGCCTGGGAAACGCCGGTCAATACATAGCCCTGCGGAACGCGCGCGGAATTGGCGCGCACGGTGGTGCGCCCCTCGGACAGGGTCAGCACTTCGGTATACAACCGCGCCCCCAAAGTACTCATATAGTAGACGGGGATGTTGGCCGTGACGGGAGGCCTGGCGGTGGGCGGCGGCGTTACGTCAACCGGCGCGAACACCACATTGGGGTCATAGTAAAGCTTGCTGAGGGTTTTGTTCCCGGCGATGCCGTCGACGGTGAGGTTGTTGTAGGACTGGAAGCGCTCCACCGCGCGCAGGGTACCCCGGCCGAATACACCGTCGACCGCGCCCGTCAGATAACCCAGCTCCTTGAGCCGTGTCTGCATGACCCGCACATTCTCGCCCCGGTCCCCGACATACAGGGTGGCAAGGCCCGGGGTGGCGGTGGGAGCAAATGTCACCGCGGGCACATAGGGGGTCCATACCGGGGCCATCGTCGCCGTCGCCACCGGCGCGGGCGTGAGGTAACTGGTGGGCATGGGGGTCAGTGCCGGGGTGAGCGCAGTGGAGGAAGTAAGAAGAACGGTCATATAGACCAGTAATGTTTTGATCAAATCCATCCTGTTCAACTCCTTTTGGCGTCATTTCCGTCAAGCATTCAACGAAACAGCGGCCTGAATTCATCCATCAGGTCTAAAGAGTGATGAACCGTTCAAACTCCGGCAGGATGCCGATGCCGTCGGGGTAATGCGCGGCGAACTGCGGCACGGCGTGGCTGGGAAAGGAATTGCCTTCAATCATCACCGGCCCCTTTTGCGTGATCGCCACATCCCAGGCCACAAAGCGCACCTGCGGCACCACGCGCATGGCCTCCAGGCACATCGCCTTGGCTTCCTCAAAATAGGGCACCTGAAAACCCGGGATCTGCGTGTCCGTCAGCGGGTGGCGGGAAAATTCACGTCCCTTCTTGTCAGCGGCGACGGAGTTGAGCACCCCGGTATCCAAATCGACCCGAGCGGCCATCCCGCCCGCGTCAATGTTGTCCATCACCCTGCCGTTGCCGATGCGCAGGAAGGCGTAAACGATGCCCTCCGCCTTCTCGCCCAGCAGGGTCGCGATCCGGACCGTGTTCACGCTCCCGGGATACAGCCTCGCCATTTCCTCATGCTGAAGGATGGTTTCTTCAACGATGCAGTCGCCCTTTCCCCTCAGGAGATTGAGGAAAGCGGCGCTGTCCGCGAAGCTTTCCGGCTCAAGCCGCTCCACGCCCACCCCGCTGGAGCCCGTGAGCGGCTTGACAAACAGCGGGCCCTTGCCCCGGCAGAAGGCGGCCAGCGCCTCAACCGTCAGGTTCCCCTCCGCCCTGATCCAGTCACGCATCACCCATTTGGCGAACTTTTCATTGAAGACGCACTTGTCGTCAAAAAAATACCAGCAGGACTTGTCGTTCATGCGCTTGACAATGCCGTTGCTGATGCCGCGGGTGATGACTGTTCCCCGCTGGAAGGCGTTCAAGCGGTCCATCCGGGCGATTTTATAGTCCATATACCCCGCGTTGTAGCGCACGCCGCACCAGAGCAGGTCCAGCAGCAGCAGCGCGGAGTTCTTCCCGGTCATCTCCCTTAATTCCCGGAAGACACCGCTGAAACGGCTGAAGTCCATCCTCACCAGGCGCCTGAAGAAAAACAGGATTCTGTTCATCGCTATACGTTGAAGCGGAACAGCGTCACATCGCCGTCCTGCATCACATAATCCTTTCCCTCACTGCGCACCAGGCCCTTCTCGCGGCAGTGGGCCATCCCTCCCAGGCGCAGGAGTGCCTCAAAGGGGACTATTTCAGCGCGGATGAAGCCGCGTTCAAAGTCGGTATGGATCTTCCCTGCCGCCTGCGGGGCCCTGGTTCCAGCCTTGATGGTCCACGCGCGGCACTCATCCTCGCCCGCGGTAAGGAAGGAAATCAAGCCCAGCAGCCGGTAACTGGCATGGATGAGCCGGTCCAGCCCGCTCTCGCCGATACCCAGTTCGTTGAGGAAAAGCTCTTTTTCCTCATCCGGCAGCCCGGCAATTTCCTCCTCAATCTTCGCGCTGATGACAATCACCTCGGCGTGCTCCAAAGCCGCCTGACCCATGACCTTATTCACCAATGGCAGGGCCGCCGGGTCCTTCCCCACGTCGCCCTCGGCGATGTTGGCGGCATAAATGACAGGCTTATCCGTCAGGAGGAACCAGCCGTCCGCGATTTCCTTCTCTTCCGGGGTGAGCGCGCAGAGCCGGGCCGGTTTTTCTTTTTCCAGCGTTGCCAGCAGTTTATCCGCGACCGCGGCCTCCTCCTCAAACTTCCTTTCCCCGGTCTTGAACATTTTTCGCGCCTTTTCCCCGCGTTTGGCGACCGTCTCCATATCCGCCAGGATCAGCTCGATCCCGACTATCTCCATGTCCCGCTGCGGGTCCACAGTGCCATCCACATGCACTACATTCGCGTCCTCAAAGCAGCGCACCACATGCACCAGGGCGTCCACCTCCCTGATGTGGGAGAGGAAGCGGTTGCCCAGCCCCTCGCCCTTGCTGGCGCCGCGGACCAGTCCCGCGATGTCCACAAACTCAACCGAGGCATAGGTGGTCTTCCTGGGTTGGTACAGTTCAGCCAGCCCCTTGACCCGCGCGTCCGGCACGGCGACCACGCCGGTATTGGGCTCGATGGTGCAGAAAGGATAGTTGGCCGCCTGTGCGCCCGCGTTGGTGATCGCGTTGAACAGCGTGCTCTTGCCCACGTTGGGCAATCCTACGATACCCAGTTTCATCAGCTCTTCGCCTCCATATTCCCGCCCATTATACCGGGTATAGGCCCATTCCGCAATGAATCACGGCAATTCAAAAGCCGCTCCGGGTAAACCGAAGCGGCTGATGTGCGAAAACTNNGGGCTTCCGTCCTTCATGACGCGCACATGCTGGACGTTGGGCGCCCAGATGCGGTTGCTCTTGCGGTTGGAATGGCTGACCTTGTGGCCGCTCATTGCCCCTTTTTCGCAGACTTCACAAAAATTTCCCATTTCCTATCCCTCCGTTCGAGGTCCTGCGCGGGAACCCCGTCCGGGTACCCCGCGGTGACAGCCTAAGTAACATATCACAATCCTGCTTCCGGTGCAAGTATTTTTTCACCGCCCTGAAGGAGAGTCGGACACC
>DIWD01000007.1 GCA_002428405.1 bacterium UBA6115 | reverse complement strand
CTGCTGGCCGCCGGAGAGCTCCCTGGGCTTGCGGGAGAGCAGCCCCTCCATGTGCACCAGCTCCGCCATCGCCCTGGCCCGTTCCTCCCGCTCCTCCCGCGGCACCTTCTGGATCTCCAGCGGGAAGGTGATGTTGCCCATCACCGTCATGTGCGGGTAGAGCGCGTAGTTCTGGAACACCAGGCCGATGCCGCGCTGCTCGGGCGGGAGCCTGGTCACATCCTCGCCGTCAAAGAGGATGCTGCCCGCGGTCACCGGGATGATGCCCGCCAGCATATTCAGCACCGTGCTCTTCCCGCAGCCGGAGGGCCCCAGCAGGCACACCAGCTCGCCGTCCCCCAGGGTCACGGAAAAATCCTCCACTGCCCGGGTCGCTCCAAAGTGCTTGGTCAATCCCTGCATGATGACTTGCATGCTTGCTCCTCGTCTTGTTTGATCAATGCGCGCGGCAGCGCAATAACGCAGCCGCACGGAAAGTCACACTGCGATATAGCTGTCCAAATCCTTTCGGTCATAAGGGCCTTTTTTCAGCAACACTTCCATGGCGTCCACAGCCCTGACGCCAAGGTCATGATGGTTTTGCCCATAACTCTCCGGCACCGCCTGCCGGGTGACATAAACAGCCTTGTAAACCTTCCCTGGGTCGATTTCCTCTTCACCTGCAAACACCTTCTGGATGCGCTGGCCATAGGGGTTCTCCAGCTTAAAATAGATGCGCAGACCTGCATTCCGCTTGATATACCCACCCATCTGCTTGAATGGCTGGGCAGAAAAGGTGCTCTCCAGGTTGTCCTCCAGCATATCCAGGATTTCTTTCCCCATGAGTTCAACTGAGCAGAGCGTCGGGTTCATCGGGACGATAGCGTACAGGTGCCTTCGTTTCAGCGGCCCCTTGCGCACGGCGCCGCCATAACGCCAGCCATTTGAGAAAGCGATGGAAAGCCCGCTGGCCATACACATGGCATCCAGCAACAAATAATCCATAGTACTGTAAAAAGAGGACGCCCGGTGCAGATCGACCCTGGTCCTGCCGACAAACTCATCAAGGTAATCCCTGTATTGTTTTAAAACCGGATCGCGGCGCAGCTGCGCCAGCATTCCTCTGTCCTGCGGCACCGATTTATCAAGCGTCACATACTCATGCTCGACATTCACAACAGCTTTGTTCTCCACTGTCAGCCGGAGAAAGCCAATAGACGAGGCCATCGCGCCGGATTGAATGATATACGCGTTCCCGATCTTTTGCGGGCTCCTGATTCGATTGTGAGTATGACCGGAAAGGCACAGATCAATACCCTGAACCCGGCCGAGCAGCTCAATATCCTGTGGGTAGCCCAGGTGGGACAGAAGGACCACCAGATCCGCCCCCTGCTCCCTCAGGCGTCTGGCTTGAACGGCGGTCTCTTTGATGCTGTCGGTAAAATCCGCACCCCGCCAGAATACTTCGGGCATGTTGCTGCGAATGATGTTGCTGGCGGCGCCGATGATGCCCACTTTCAGTCCGCTGCGGTTGAGTACCATTGCCGGCTTGAACATCAACCGCTTCGTTCCTTCATGGAAAACATTGCAGGCCAGGACAGGATAGCCAAGTTGCTGCTGCAAGCTGAGCAAGTGCTGGGGGGTATAGGCCGCGTCCCAATGAAAGGTCATGGCTTCAACGCCCAAAGCCTTCAGGTAGGGAATCATAACCTCCCCGCGGCTCTGTACCGCCTCATGAGTGCCATGGAAAGTATCACCGTTGTCCAGTACCAGAACCTCTCCCGGATAAGCCGCGCGCCATTCCTTGATTTTGCTCAGGATACGGGGATAGCCGCCGATGGTCTCAACTCTGAAACCTTCTGCCATGTAACGCACGTCCTCATGCTCCAGCAGGTTAGCATGGGTGTCATTGATCTGGACGATGCTAAGTGTCTGCGGCATTGGCAACTCCATTCCTTGTATACAGTCATCATCAGGAAGAGGTACTAATCCTGACTTGTATCTTATCGGAAATTGAGAGCGGTTACAATGTTTGATGTTGATTATACACTGGATTGCCCTTTGGGGAACCACAAGTGATCCCGGGATTTTATCAATTGGTCCATTTATTGGTCTTGCTCTCATTGACAGTAACGTGTAAATGCTTTCTTCACACCTGTTTAGCCAAGTTTTAGTCGCCAGATGCAACATGGATTCTGGTGTGATATGCCAATATCCAGCCATCTTGCGTGACCATGCAGTTTAAATAAAGAACAGCTTTTAAAGGGCACAACGCTGTCAGCGCGCTCCATAGCAAACCGTTTCCTATTTTCGTCGGCCCTTTGAAAACATAGGTTTAGTGAAATAGCGCTCGCCGGTGTCCGGCAAAAGCACGATGATTGCCTTGCCTGCGTTCCCGGGTCATTTCGCCAGCCTGGTCGCGGCCCATACAGCCGCCCCTGTGGAAATACCAATCGGCAAGCCTTCCATTTTTGACAGCTCTCTGTTTGAAAAAAAGGAGGAAACGGTCCCGGGAAGGGCTCCGGACATTGAAGCAGCCATGCGATTGCACACGTTTGGAGTTTTGGATCAATCCGTAAGTGAAGCAACGCGAAGGCGAAAAAAGCTGGCTTATCGAAACTTTTTAATTGAGTTTGGTATCAGAATAGAATTGCGTATTTCTTGATACTGCTTCTTCGCGAAATCCAACACAAAAAAGCGGCCCTGACTTTCCAGTCAGGGCCGTCTTTGCGTTTAGGATGATGATTCGGGCGATCAGTCTTTCTTAAACCCGATATAGAGGCCCGCAGCGCCGACAACAATCTTCACAACGGAGTGCCAGACGGGTTCAGTCCCCAGAGTGATGCCGGGAATCAGAGCAAGGACCCCCATGGCCAGTACGCCCAGCGAGATGACAATCAAGGCAATCTTTTTCATCTGTTCTTACCTCCTGCATGAATTGTGCACGCCAGTGACCTACACTGTCTTGAAAATACTGGAAAATATGAAAAAATGCAATAAAAAAACAAATTTAAAACAACAAATACGGGAATAGTGTCTCTTTTTTTACAGGACGACAGGCGGATTCCTTTGTTTCAATCAGGCCCGTAAAATGCTGCTGATGATTCTTTTGCAGCGATCTTCACATACTTCATCCAAATGACGCTGTTGATTCCCGCTCTCCGCGCTTTCCTGGCCGGCAGCGGCACTCGCCTGAACTCCTCAAAGCCCAGCTTCCTGTACAGGTTCACGGCGTTCGTGTTCGTATCAGCGACCTGGAGGCGGTACTGCGCATACGGCGTATCGCTGAGGATATGGCGGATGATCTGCGATGCCGCGCCTTTGCCCCTGAACGCCAAAGCCGTTCCGACGAAGTCGATCAATCCGGTTTGGGGAGGAAGGTTCACAAAGGGGCGGCCAAACTCCTTCCTCAGGGCATGCGCGGCGATGGTTCCCTTGAGAAAGCCGAAGTGCTTCCTGAGTTCCCCTGCATCAAGCCGGATTGATTCCGCCCCGCGCGCGGCGCACGCGGCGATGCCGGCGATCTGCCCGTCCGTGACTGCCGCGTAGAAACGATCCGGCACGAACATGTGCGCAAACGCGCTGACAAGCACATCCCTGTCCTTTGAGAAGAAGCCCAGCCATTTGGCAAAACCCTCCACGAATACGGACGACATCCCCGCCCCCGGGTCAAAGCCCAGCCGGTCCGCGCGGATGATTTCAAACTGCGCCGTATCTGTTGGCATCCCCTGTTCTCCTTTCCTGTTCCGGTGTCAGCCGGATGCTGCGGCCCCAAACCAGCGGACCGGATCAATGGCTGTGCCGATGGTGCGTGTCCGGAGTATGCGGGTGCGCATGGGACATGGCATCATGGGTGTGCGGATGGCTGTGTTCCCCGACCGGGCTATCATGAGGGTGATCATGGTGCCCGTCATTGTGGGTGTGGCGGTGGTCATGCGTGAGGGCCTCATGCGCGTGCAGATGCGTGTGGCGTTCCGCCGCGGCAAGGGCCGTGCCCAGGAGCATGACAGCCAATGCCATCATGAACGAGGCCGTCACTGGCTGGCGAAACACGGCAAAGGACAGGCCGACGCCGATGAACGGCGCGACGGCGTAATAGGCGCTGGTGCGCGCCGCGCCAAGGTCCCGCTGGGCGCGGATATAGAAATAAATGCTGAGTCCATAGGCAAAAAAGCCAAGCAGAAGAGCCAGAGCGATGTAAAGGGCATTGAAGCGGACTTCCTGAAGGGCAATGGCGATGGCCAAAGCGCCGATGCCGGAGCCGAGCCCTTTGACGGCCACGATTTGCAGGGGGTCTTTCAGGGAGAGCTTCCTGGTGCAGTTGTTTTCAAGCCCCCAGCAAACCGTGGCTGCAACGACCAGCAGCGAACCGGCTGAGAAGGAGAAACCGTCAAGGCCCTCAAAAGAAAGGATGGCACTGGCCAGGGTGATCAGCGCGATCGCGATCCACATCCGCTTCCCGATTGATTCCTTGAACAAAGCCATCGCAATCAGGGAAGTCGCCACGATTTCAAAGTTATTCAGCAGCGAGGCGTTCGCGGCATTGGTCAGGGTCAGGCCATACATCAGCAGGATGGGCGCCGCGATGTCCAGCAGGATCATCCAGAGGATCCAGGGGATCTCCTTTTTGCCCATCCGGGCTTCCCTGGATTCCCTGCGCCTCAGCCCCTTAAATAGGATGACCGTGGCCATGCCGGCGCCCGCCCCCAGGTAGAGCAGGGCTGCCATGAAAGCGGGCGGGATTTCCTCAAGCAGCAGCTTTGACAGCGGAGCGCTCACACCGTAGCACGCGGCCGCCAGCACCGCTAAAAGGATCGCCGCCTGTTTTTTTCTGTTCATCCATTCCTTCCCCGCGTCTCGCCAGTCCTCGCCTGTATGAAAGCAAATATACCAAATCAGTGCGGCAAAAGCCACATTCCTGAGACTGTTGATATACCATATCCAGGGGAGTTTCAGAGGGCACAGCCCTCTGACTGTCATCGTTTCATTCGGCTTTGCCGGGCGGGCGGGGAGAATTGCGAAGGGTTTCATTCCTTGTATTTTCACTGACCGGGAGCGCAGCGACCAAGTGAAAATGCCCGTTCTTCCAAAACGACAAAGTGTCCGCAGACACTTTGTCGACACTCTGTTCCATTGTCCTTTTTTGATTGACAGGAAGTTCACCGCGGCGGATAATCCCGGCAGAAGCAAAGAGAAAACGGGTGACTGCTATGCGGTCAGGGCCATCCGAAGAGGAAGGCGGAAAGGAGGGAACCGTGAACGCATGCGGATTGAACTGCGCGGAGTGCCCCTCGAAAAACAGGGAGTGCAAGGGGTGTGACGCCGAAAGAGGAAAGCCGTTCTGGACGGCGTATCTGGAAGACAAGATCTGCCCCCTGTTTGCCTGCGCGCAGAAAAAGGGATTTGCGGATTGCGGGGCTTGCCCGGAGCTGCCCTGCGGCATATGGCTGACCATGAGGGATCCTTCGCTGAGCGACGAAGCGTTTGAGGCGTCCCTTCAGCAAAGGCTAAGGGCATTGAGAGGGCCGCGCTAATGAAAACTGATTTGCGGCGCATCCCCGGCGTCGGCCCCAAAACCGAGCAGAGCCTGATCGCCCTGGGGTATCCCTCCGTCGCGTCGCTGAAAAACGCGGACCCGGAAGCGATGTACGCCGTTGACTGCGCGCGCTGCGGCTGCCGGCTGGATCCCTGCGTGCTGTATGTCTACCGGCTCGCGGTCTATTTTGCAAGCACGGAGCATAAGGAACCGGAAAAGCTGAAGTGGTGGTACTGGAAGGACGGGCGCTGACACGGCGCAAGGCGGTCCGCCTTCTTCCCGATTCATCAAAACACAAGGATACAGTTGACAAAATCGCATTTCAGCGGTATACCATGCATGGATTTAGCCAGAATCATCAGCCGGCTCTGATCACAGAGCGCGAATCGGCATGAAACAAACAAAAGAAAAGAATAAGGAGCGGCCTTTATGAAGAGAATGATGTCCCTGATCTTGACTCTGCTGCTGTTTTCCACCTGCGCGCTGGCTGAAGCGCCAGGCGCGGTCACTTTCTCCGACCCGGTGCTGGAAATGATGATCCGCGAACAGATGGGTAAACCGGAGGGCGATATCACTGCGGCGGAGGCCGAAACGGTGATCGATCTGTTTATGAACCGCGAAGCCGAGGGAGATCCGGCGATACGGGATATCTCCAGCCTCGCGCCTTTCGTAAACCTGAGCCACCTCTCCCTGATCGGCCATGAGATAGCAGATATCGGCGTACTGGAAAACATATTGAATTTAAAAATGCTCGATCTGGGCGGCAACCGCGTCACCGACCTGAGCCCGCTGAGCAAGCTTCCGTTGGAAGTCCTGGCAGTCTGGGCCAACGGCATCACCGATATCTCCGCGCTGGCCCCGATCGAAACCCTGAACAATCTCATGCTCAACGACAACCGGATCACTGATTTCAGCCCAATTCAAAATCTTACGAACCTGCAGTACCTGTACGTCCGCTGCAACGCAACCGAAGACTATTCGCCGCTTGAGGCGATCTTCCCGGGGCTGAAAGAGTGCGATTTCGAGGTGCTGACCACGCCGTTTGATAAAGCCGAGGTCATCCGGTTCGGCGATCCCGTCCTGGAGCAGAAGGTGCGGGACACGCTGAATATCCACGACCGCGACGTTACGGCGGGCGACGCGGCGGTGCTGCGGGACCTGAACGCCGATACGGACCAGAACGCGCCCGAGGAAAGCCGCGTCCATGATATCTCAGCGCTGAAATACTTTGTCAATCTCGAAACCCTTTCGCTCAACAACAGCGCCGTCGCAGATATCTCCGCGCTGGCGGGGCTTGAAAAACTCAAGGCGCTGTGGATATCGGGCGAACCCCCGCTCAGCCTGGAGCCGCTCGCCGGGCTCACCCGGATGGTGTGGCTTGGAATCAACGGCGGTATGAAGGACGCGGAGTTTGTCGCCAATATGCCCGATCTGGAATCGCTTCGCATCGACGGCCTGCGAAACCTTCCCGCCGGTTTACCCGCGCTGCATAAGCTGAGAGAGTTCGTGTCCAATGGCGGCGAACTGAGCGATATCAGCCTGCTGGCGCAAATCCCGACGCTTGAAGCAGTGGACCTGAGCTGGAATATGGTGACGGACCTGACGCCGCTCGCGGGCCTGCCGCTTAAGGAGCTCTACCTGCAGGGGAACCTGATTGAGGACTATTCGCCCATCAAGGAGATCTATCCAAACCTGCTGGGCAGGAATTTCGAATACATTGAAATCACACAACCGGAAAACCCGGACGCGGTCATCACCTTCCCCGACCCGGTGATGGAGATGAAGGTCCGGAGGGCGATGAACATCCCGGAAGGGGACATCACCGCGGGGGAAGCGGCAAAAATCACCCGGCTTGACATTCAAAACCAATGGCAGCCGCAGATCCCCCAGGAGGTTCTGGTCAGGGATCTGACGGGAATCGAAGCGTTCATCAACCTGCGCGAACTCATCGCCTCGTTCAATGCCATCAGTGATATCAGCCCCCTTTCCGGGCTTTCGGAACTGACAAACCTGGAGCTGGGCAGTAATGCCGTCAATGATATCAGCCCGCTGGCGGGCCTGAACCGCCTGGTGAGCCTGACCCTGTTCGGGAACGGCATCCGGGACTTCAACCCCCTGTCCAGCCTCACGCATCTGCACTCGCTGCATATCGGGGGCCTTCCGTTTTATGACTTCGCACCCTTGGCCGGATTGACCAACATAGACCATCTGTACGCGGACGGGTGCGGGGTTGAGGATATCAGTCCTCTGGCCGGAATGACAAATATGTACAAGCTCTATCTGTCGGGCAACTACATCACCGACCTTGCTCCTCTTGCAGGGATGACCAATCTTGTCCTGCTGAACCTGGCCAACAACCCGATCCGGGACTATTCGCCGATAGAGAAACTATATCCCCAGCTTCAGGAAAAGGATTTCGAGTACGGGCAGGTTTTTGACGTGGTGGTTCCGCTCATGCCGGAAAAGCCGGAGGAGCCCGTCGTGATATCCGACGCCGCCCTGGAGGGCGTCCTGCGCGAAGCAACGGGTATTTTTGACCGGCCCCTGACCCAAATGGACCTGAGCAGGATCGGAAAAATCGCGGGCAGCACGGACGGCATGTGGGGGCAGGTGAGTGACATCACCGCGCTGAAGCATTGCCTGAACCTGGATGGGCTTTTCATCATCGGCTCCCGGGTCAGCGATCTGACCCCGCTGGCCGGCCTGTCCAAGCTCCGCGTGCTGAGTATCTTTGATTCCGCTGTGGAAGAAGTTACCCCCCTGGGCGGCCTTCAGCAGCTTGCTGTATTGGAACTGAAGGGCAACAGGATAACGGACGTCTCTCCGCTGAAGAATCTTACAAGGCTGGAGCGGCTGGACCTGGTGAACAACCAGATCATGGATTTCAGTCCGCTGTTCGGCCTGGACAGGCTGAGCGCACTGTTTATCGGCAATAACCCGGCCGGGGACACGAGCGGGTTTGAAGGCATCTTCGGGAGCTTGATGGAGAAGGACTTTGAGCCCGGCATGCCTGCCGAGCCGCTTGCCCAGCCAAAAGACCCCGGGAAAACCATCAAGATCCCCGACAAGGTGATGGAGAAGAAGGTGCGCGAGGCCATCGGCAAGCCGGAAGGCAAAATCACCGCCGGGGACGCGGCGATGGTGGAAGAATTGTACCTGGGCAACGAGTATCAGGAGAAGTTCCCCAAGGGGTCGCAGATCGCCGATCTCAGCGGAATCGAACACTTTATCAACCTGAAACGCCTTGACATCAGCTGGAACAAAATCAAGGACATCAAGAAGCTCTCCGGATTGACAAGGCTTGAGTACCTCAAAGCGTTTGGCAACCAGATCACAAGCGTCACTCCGCTCAAGGATCTTGTGAACCTGAACAGCCTGAACATCGGGGGCAACAAGCTGACGAAAATTGACGCGTTGGCCGGGCTTTTCAACCTGACCGAGCTGTACCTGAACGATAACAAGCTGACGAACATCAGCGCGCTGGCGGATCTGAAGGATCTGACTTTGCTGAACCTGAACAACAACAAAATCAAGGATTACTCCCCCATTTCCGGCATCTACCCACAACTGCTGGAGAAGGATTTTGAGATGAAATAAGGGGGATCCCGAATCATTGCACCTTGTCGCCCCAAGACCCCTGGCCCATGATCATCCCGCTGATTCTCCTTTTATTTGTCAGGCAGGGTTGTCATGGGTCAGGGGCTTGGCAGGATTTTTTGGTTCGTACCAGCCGGATAAACACAGGCAATACAGCGGGAGGCTTCCTGCCGCTTTCAGCAACAGGCTATAATACTGGTATCAAATGATTGGAGGCATCGGGCCGGCATGCTTGACATCAGCACAACAAGGACCAAAAATCCATCAAAAAAGCCTGGCAGGGACGAGGCCCTGCGGTTTGGCAGAATTTTTACCGACCACATGTTCCTGTTGAATTATACGCAGGGAGAAGGCTGGCACGGCGCGCGCATCGTCCCTTTCGACAACCTTTCCCTTTCCCCCGCCGCGATGGTATTCCATTACGCGCAGGAGATGTTCGAGGGCCTGAAGGCCTACCGCGCGCCGGAAGGGCGCACGCTGCTGTTCAGGCCGGAAATGAATGCCCGGCGCATGCGCTCCACCTGCGCGCGCCTTTGCATACCGGATTTGCCCGAGGAGGACTTCCTGCAGGCCCTTAACGCCCTTGTGCGACTGGAGAAAGACTGGGTGCCTGAGCAGGAGGGCAGTTCGCTGTACATCCGCCCTTTTGTCATCGCAACCGACGGCGTGCTGGGCGTCGCGCCAAGCAAGACCTACCTGTTTGTCATCATCCTCTCGCCCAGCGGCTCTTATTATGAAGGCGGCCTTACGCCGGTGGGCATCTGGGTCGAGGATGATTATGTGCGCGCGGCACCAGGCGGCATGGGCTACCTGAAGGCGGGCGGCAACTATGCCTGCAGCCTGGCGGGGCAGGTGAAGGCGCACAGCGCCGGGTACGCCCAAGCGCTGTGGCTGGACAGCGTACACAGGCGCTATATCGAGGAAGTCGGTGCCATGAACATCTTTTTCAAAATCGCGGGCCGGGCGGTCACGCCGGGTCTCTCCTGCGGCAGCATCCTGGCCGGCGTGACCCGCGACTCGGTCATCACGCTGTGCCGCGATTGGGGCATCCCGGCAGAGGAACGGCCCATCCCCATTGATGAACTGTTGGAATGCTGGCGCCGGGGAGAGGTGGAGGAGGTGTTCGGCACCGGCACGGCGGCGGTCATCAGCCCGGTCGGCAGGATGCGCTACAAGGACACGGTGCTCACCATCGGGGACGGCGGCATCGGCCCCCTGAGCCGGCGGCTGTATGACGAGCTGACCGGCATCCAGTATGGCCGCCTTGCGGACAGGTATAAATGGACGACGGAGGTTTAGGGCACAGCATCCAGGATCGACCGCGTTTCCAGTTGGGCGTTCAGCGATACCATGATCAACGCTGCAGCGGTTCCCTTGCTTGAGTGAAAAGACACGAGAGGCAGGATGCGCATTGACTGATTTTATAAAGGACTGGCTCGCCTGGCTCCTGGACAGCGCCTCCCTGCTGCCCCAGGAGGAGCAGGCGGGCCTGCTCTCCCGGTGCGGCGAGCGCTGCGCGCAGACAGGCATCCTGGAAGAATACCGGAAACTGTTCCTTGCTTCGGACGGGGATCCTGACAGGTTCTTCAGCCGTCTGCATGAGATCAAAGGCGTTTCGGGCGCGGTCGTCACCCCTGGAAGCGTATACGAAATCGTGTTCCATTCCTGCCTTTGCGACCTTTACACATCGGGCTTTACCGATTCGGATATGCTGTGCGAATGCTCCCGGGGCAGCGTGGCGTATGTGATGCGGACGCTGATGCCCAAACGCCGTTTCACGATCACAAAACTGCGCACAATTTTGGGGGGTTCCAGGGAATGCCGGTTTTTGATTGAGGAATCATGCGATGCTGCCATATGGAAAAAGGAAGAGGAAGGAAGCAAATGAATGAAAAGCTGAGTCCGCAGGCAATGAAGCAGATCCTGAAGTTCCAGAAGGATGAAATCACCGGAAGCGCGCTGTATCAGCATATGGCCGGGCGACAGAAAAACGCGGCGAACCGGGATGCGCTCCTGCAAATCTCCAGGGCGGAGCAGGGACACTATGAAATATGGAAAGGATATACCGGACAAAAGGTGACCCCGAACCGCCTGCAGCTTGCGCTGTTCAGGGTCATCCGGTTCATCCTGGGCGACACCTTCGCCATTAAGTTTTTTGAGAAGAACGAAGAGCATGGCATCCGAGGTCTGCAAGCCATCCAATCAGAAGTCCCTGAGGCGCGCGCCATCATCGCGGAGGAGGAAGCGCATGAGGACGTGCTGATGGAAATGCTGGATGAGGAGCGCCTGCACTACGTTGGCGCCATGGTGCTGGGGCTCAACGACGCGCTGGTGGAACTCACCGGCACCATCGCGGGCCTCACCTTCGCGCTTGGGAACACCCGCCTCATCGCGCTCTCCGGCATCATCACCGGCGTGTCGGCCACGCTGTCCATGGCCGCGTCAAATTACCTGGCTGAGCGCGCCAACGGCAGCGCGAAGGCGCTGAAATCCAGCCTGTACACCGGCGCGGCCTACCTGGTCACGGTCGCCTTCCTGGTGCTGCCCTACCTCATCTTCCCCAACGAACTGTACCTGACGGCTTTTCTGTTGATGATTTTTTTCGTCCTGCTCATCATCCTGCTGTTCAACTACTATATCTCCGTCGCCAGGTCAGAGCCCTTTGGCCGCCGGTTCCTGGAAATGGCGGGCATCAGCCTGGGCGTTGCCGCCATCTCCTTCTTCATCGGCCTGGCCGCCAAGGCGCTGCTGGGGATAGATGTATAAGCCTTAAAGCCGCTTGCCCATTATAATGTCCGGCTTTCCGGGCCCGTTGGCGTCGGGCATCACGCCGATGATTTTATACCCCAGCTTCAGGTAGAAAGCCGACGGGTGGCTTCCGGGGTCAAAAGAAGCAATCTTGCCGGACAGGTCATTATAGAGGTCCGTGTTGGCCAGACTGGTCTCTCCCCCTTCCCGCTCGTCATCCGAGCCCAGGTAAATGGTCAGCCCGCCGCGTTCCTTTGCCTTCTCCTCCAGCGCCCGCACAATGGCGCACCCGATACCCCGATGCCTGTTGCCGCTTCTCACCGCGAGGGGGTGCAGCTCAAACACGCGGCCATCATAGATGGGGGCAAGGATGCCGCCTAAGCCCAGCACCCTGCCTTCCTCCACCGCCGCGAGCATCAGGTTCCCAGGCGAGAGCAATTGCTCGATTTCCGCCCGCGCCTCCTGAGGGGTCGGGAGCCATTCGGACAGGCTTTCACTGAGCACTTCCGCCGCCTGGATCAGCAGGGCTTCTTCAAATGTCCGTATATCCAAGATTTCCATATGGCTTTCCTCCGGGGGCTGCGTTTTGACCCAAGTATATCCGCACAGCTTTATTAAGTCCACTCCGCCCCGATCACCCGCGCGCGGTTTGTTGATGACTGCGTCAGTAAAAAGAGGCCGCCACCGGGCGGCCTCTTTGCTGACAATGAACTTGGGATTACTCGCCCTTCAGGGCGGCGTTGGAGATGGTGACGCACTCGGTCCAGGCTTCGTCCACCGTCATGTCCCCGCCCGCGGCCTTGATGACCGCGTCGCGCAGGGCGTTGCGGACGGCCGCCGATCCGGTGACCGCCGGGAGAGAGCCCGCCAGGGGGAGGTTGGCCTGCACAGCGGCCAGCGCCTGGGCGGCGAGGGTGTCCTGTGCGGCATAGGCCTGGTAGGCCGGGACCTCCCTGGTCCAGGCGTAGGGGGTCAGCGCGGTCACGGCCTCTGCCCAGCCGGCGTTGACCTCAGGAGAAATGAAGTACTTTACAAACTCATAGGCGGCCTGGGCGCGGGCGTCGTCATTGTAGTAGAACACGATGGGGCCGCGGTTCCAGGAGGGGTACCAGGTCTTGGCCGGCATGGCGGCCATCCCGAACTCAAAGCCGTCCGGCTTGATGTAGGGGAAGCCGGCGGAGGAGCCCACGTAGGTGGCCACGATGCCGGAGTTGAAGTCCACGGAGAAGTAGTCGCCGGAGGGCTGCAGGGCAAAGTAACCGGCCTTCACCATGTCCACCATCCACTGCACCTTCGCGCGCACCTCAGGCGTGTCAAACAGCACCTGCTTGTTGGCCACGTCGATGTAGCCGGCGCCCGGGGTCTCCATGATGAGCATCTGCATCAGGTCCGTGAGGCTGTCCACGCCCAGGGCGGGGATGTTCTTCTTTTCCTTGATGACCATGGCAGCGGCCTCCATCTCCTCCCAGGTGGCGGGGACGGTCAGCTGCAGCTCGTCAAGCAGCGTCTTGTTGAAGTAGAGGATGGGGCCGGTGGTGTAGGCGGGCAGGTAATGGATCAGCCCGTCCTCAAAGCCGTTGACCTCGCCGTTAAAAACGCCCGGGGTCAGCGCTTCCTCAAAGCCGGGGATGCCGATCTGCTCGTCATAGATGTACTGGCTCAAGTCAGCGACCTGGCCGGCCTTGACATAGTTGGCCGCCTCGGAGGCGTAGTTGAAAATGATGTCCGGGCCGATCCCCTCCACCACCGCGCTGTACACGGTGTTGGTGAAGCCGGAGTAGGGTTGGCTGAGCAGCTCGACCTGGACGCCTTCCTGCGCGGCGTTGAAATCATCCGCCGCCTTCTTCAGGTAGGCTTCCTGGCCCTCGGTAAAGGTGTGCCAGATGGTGACTTTGGTCTTCGCGCCGCCGCCGCCGGCCGGTGCCTGCGTCGGGGTTACGGCCGGGGCCTCGGTGACCGCCGGTTCCGCTGGTTTGGGCGCAGGACGGGTCAGGAAGTAGATAGCCACCGCCGCGGCGACTACCAGCAGCACAATCAGGATGGTGGTCCAGGTTTTCTTTGACATGATTTTTCCTCCTAGATTTGTCGCGCCGGGCCCGCGGGGCCATCTTGGCGCAGGACGGTTTGCGGCATGATCGCCGTTTACACTCATAATATACCAACCGCCCTGCGCGTGCAAACGGGTATAGATGTTTATCTTGAAAAAGCGCGCTGATTTTACACAGGCTTGACAGTCACGCCTGTCCATCCCCTCCCTTCTTGTCCATCATCTCCCGGTAGCGCTCCAGAACAAGAAGAATCCCTTTAGGGAAAGGTACGCCCATCAGGGCGGCGTTCTCGATGATTGAGAAGGCTTCATTGGCGGAGTAGAAACCGATGACAGAGAGGCGGCATATCTGGGTCCCCAGAAGGCCGTCCAGGGCGGTGGCAAGGATGACCAGCAGGATCATGAGAAGCTTGCGCGAGAGACCCAGGAAAAAGGTGCGGGACTGGAACCCGCCGCCGGAAGTAAGGCCGGAGCGGCACATGAAGGAAATGATCACGCCGCAAATGATGTCCAGGCCCATCATCAGGAAAAGGAGGCCGAGGGCCGCGTCCCAGCCGCCCAGGGACCGCAGCAGGAAAGCGCCGAATGTAGCGCAGACACCGCAGAAGAACTTCCAGACAGCATCAAGTTTCATAAGGAACACATCCTTTCCAGTGTGGTCAAATCAGCAAAGCCGGAGACAGGGATACCCTCTTTCCGCTGAAAGGCGCGCAGGGCAGCGGCGGTCTCCCTGCCGAAGATACCGTCCACGCCATAGCGGGGCAGGGGAAAGCCGAAGCTGACCAGCCTCCGCTGCATCGCGGCAACAGAAGGCCCTCTGTCCCCGAAAGTGATAGAGGATAGAATATCCGCAGTCAGCTTCAGGTCGCACTCCCCGGCAGAACCGGCCAAAAAGGCGCTGTCCGTCCAGGGATAAGAGGAAATGGGCGAAAGGATGACCCCCCGGCGGGACGAGCGCGCGTCAACCACAGAGCCGTTGCCAAGGGAAATGCCGGCGTGTGACATGGGGCGGAGCAGGCTGCCGGATCTGTCCCGGCGGAACACGGCACAGAAGGTGGAGGAGGCGGCGTTGAAATCAATTTTGCCCTTTGAGGTCCACAGTTCGTCCCGCCGCCAGAGGGAGGAGGCGCCGGAGGGGACGCCTGGAATGCCATAGGCCCTCAGGACAGCGCGGACCAGCTGCGCGCAGTCAAAACAGGGTTTCCCATGATAGGCGCAGGAAGAACAGGAATCTGCCCTGCCCGACAGCACAGGGCAGGATGACCGGATGGCATCTGCGTGGACGGGGTATTGCGCCATGCGTTGACGGCGGTAGGCAGGGGTGCAGGGCTTCCCGGTGCCGCCATACACATAGGGTGAGCCGATGAGGGACAGGGCGAGGGAGACAGCGGCGGCAAGGTCAAACAAAAAGGGACTCCTTCCTCCCGGCGCAAGAGCCGGGAACAGCATCAGGGAGCAGGGGGGACTTCACGCAGGGTAAGCGTCAAGGGGACATAGGCAATCGTCCCGCTCCTGTCCAAAACAGCGACAACAGAGGCCGTATACACCAGGAGGGCAAGGGTAGCGTTGGCGTTGGTCTTGGGGTCCAGGAAGGTCAGGTTGACCCCGGCAAGCGCCGTGCCGGGACCCAGGACAAGGGCGGCATTCGCAGCGGAAACAAAGTCATAGTGCAAAGTCACCTGGCGAAGAACGACCCCGGCGACAGTGACCCACTCCGAGGTCAGAGAGGCCGGCTCCGGGATGGCAGTACCATTCATCAAAACATTCATGCAAGACCCCCGCTATAAGATGCACTGGAGCGCAGCAGAGAAGCCGGAAGGGAGGCCACAGTACTGAAAGACATAGGCGCGGAAAGAGGTAAAAACAGAACCACGCGCGAGGCGCATGATGGCGTACAGGTTGAGGTAGGAAGCATTGAAATAGGAGGCAAGGTAAAGCTGCCCCTGGTCAGAGGGCAGATAGATGCCGGAAACAAAGATGCGCTGCAGCCGGGGGCGACCCAGGATAAAAGCCTCCGCGTTGGCAGAAGCGACAGAAGCGGGGAACAGGGGACGCTCACCAGGTTCCACGCGCAAGTCCGTGATGCCCCCGACAGGGTAGAGAGTGCCGGAAACATCAAAGGACAGGACAAGCGGCTCCACAGCAGCGCCGCCCAGGACGGCAGAATACTCCAGGAGCTTCAGCGGGAAACCCGTATCCGGCTCCACATCGTCCGAAGCGCCGGACAGGGAAAAGCCGACAGAGGCCATCGCAACGTCCGCGTCCTCTGCCAATTCGTCACAGTAGGCCGGGTTAACGGCCCTGATCTGAACGGCAAAGACGGCAAGGGCAGAGCCGTCCGGCTGCTTCTTCCACGAAAGCAAGCGGAAAGAGAGGGACGGCAGGATGGGGTCCCGGTTAGGCCAGGCGCGGGACACGGCACAGGAGACCCCGGCATGGAGCGCGGTATAGACCGAAGTCATCAGAGCAAGCATCAGAATACCCCCTCAAAACAGAACAAACGTTCAAAACTACCTGCAGGTAAAAAAGGGAAAAGATACCAAGAAAAGAACAAAGCAGACAAAATCAGTTCAGGAGCTCCAGGTCAATTTCCATGTGCCGGGGGAAGGAGCGCAGACCCGTTACAAGGTAGGCGCGCAAGTCGCCGGGAAGGTAGAGGTAATCCTTCTGCGACACATTAGGAAAAGTATCAGGTATGACCGTCCAGGTGACGGCAAGCCGGATCCCGGACAAAGTCCGCACAATCCGGCGCCGGGGCGGGAGCAGGACAGCGGAAAAGGTGATGCTCTCCACGGTCTTCAGGCGATACACTCCCCCGGTGGCGTCGGCAAGCTGCGCCGTCTTGTCACAGCGCACGGAAATCAGCCGTCTGCGCCGGAGCATCAGGGCGTGACCGGGACGGTCAGGAGGGACGGCGCGACAGCGGAGCGGTAAGGCCGCAGAGCCAGGGCGATATGCTCCGGGATGGCCTCAAAGACGGTGGTAATCTCGCCCTCAACGCGCTTGTACTCCCCCTCCGCTCCGGCGCGGTTGAACAGCACCAGGGCAAGGGACGCGCGCACGTTGTCCAGGGCGGCAGGAACAGCGGAAAGCCTGGTATAACCGCATATCAGCATATCGGCCTGACCCAGAAGCGCGGTAATGTAGGCATCGGCGGGGGGCGTTGCCCCGTTGATCAGGGTCTTGAACGTATCAAGCGCAGCCAT
>DIWD01000006.1:3708-4187 GCA_002428405.1 bacterium UBA6115 | reverse complement strand
GCTGGTTGATGCAGGTGGATTGGTTGGAACGGGCGAATTTGATCAGGCGGTAGCTGTGCTTTTCGCCCTGTTTGTCCTTGATGACGATTTCATCCGACGATACGCTTTCCACTGTGCCGTCATGCTTGGACAGCAACACGACGCCGGAGTCATGCGCGGCTTTAAATTCCATGCCCGTTCCGATGATGGGCGCCTCAGGCATCAGAAGGGGAACTGCCTGGCGCTGCATGNNGGCACCTGGAGCACTTCCTCGCGCCAGCGCACAGTGACGAATTCGTTGACGAAACTGCCGTCCGGATTCATCGGTTCAAGAGCCTGAGCGATATAGTACTTATCTTCCTCATCCGCGGTCATGAAGACGATTTCATCCGTGACACAGTGGGTTTTGGGGTTGACCCTGCGGTATGTGGCCTCAATGAAGCCGTACTCGTTGATCCGCGCATAGGTCGCCAGAGAGCCGATCAGGCCGATGTTGGGGC
>DIWD01000006.1:2852-3627 GCA_002428405.1 bacterium UBA6115 | reverse complement strand
CCAAAGAACTCCTTGATCGCGGCGGACACCGGGCGGATATTGATCAGATCGCCGGGGCGCACATCATTGGCATCCTGGACAGCCATGCGCTCGCGCACCACGCGCTCAAGGCGGGACATGCCGATGCGCACCTGGTTTTGGAGCAGCTCGCCTACGCTGCGCAGGCGTCTGTTGCCCAGATGATCAATGTCGTCAACATTGCCCACGCCATGCGGCAGGCCGAGAAGATAACTGACAGAAGCGATGATGTCATCGATGATGATGTGNNGGCACCAGATTGGCGGCGTTTTCCGAAATGGCGCGCTTGAGGTCTTCCTTGGGTACGTTGGCCATGATGTGCTTCAGGGTGGGCAGGTGCACCTGCTCCAAAATCCCGCACTCTTTGGGATCAAAGGGCAGATAGAGCCTGGCGTCCGCAAAGTTATTGCCGACGACCTTGTGAATGTGCTCGTCAATTTTGATCAGTACGATATTGATGCCGGCGTTCTGGACCGCGAGTGCCTGTTTCTCTGTGATCTGGCTGTCTTTTTTAACCAGGATCTCTCCGGTTTCCGGATCNNCTTCCGACCCGCATGAGGTCGTATCGTTTGGGGTCAAAGAACAGGTTGTGCAGCAGTACCCTGGCGCCATCCTCAGTCGGCGGCTCGCCCGGTTTCTGGCGCCGGTAGATTTCAAGCAGTGCCTCTGTCTCTGATTTGATGTTGGCGTCGCCGTGCAGGATGGTGGTGTTGAGCCGTTCATCCTCGCCCAGCAGGTCGATGAGCTGCTGGTCAGT
>DIWD01000006.1:0-2683 GCA_002428405.1 bacterium UBA6115 | reverse complement strand
AAGTCCCCCATGAAAACCTCGCTTTCCTTGATTTCGCCGGTTTCCTTGTTTTTCAGCCGGACAAACACTTTCAGCGGCGCGGCATAGGTCAGGTCCCGTTCCTTGCAGCGCTCCACCGAGTTCTTCGGGGTCTTGTCAAGCGTGTAGTCAACAAACTCGAGTACCAGGTTCTCGCTGTAGTCTGTTATGGGAGAAATGTCTGCAAGTACTTCGCGGAAGTCCTCTTCCAGGAACTTTTTGTAGGAGTTCTTCTGAACCTCAATCAGGTTGGGCATGTCGAGCACTTCGTCGATTCGTGAGAAACTCATGCGCTTACGTAGTTTTCCCATTTGGACTTCGTGAGCCATATTAACAAATCACCCCTTCATTGCTGCCCAGCCGCCGTGGCGGCGTGCCCGTGTCTATTAGAGGAAACAACACTGGCATGCCGTATCCTAACGATACTGATGCAATCATAAACAATAGCACCATTTGAAAAAGGTGTCAAGCGGTATTCGCGTGTATTCTGCCTGCTTGATGAATGTGGACTTGACAGTGGCCGAGGCGCATATTATAGTGTAATGGTTAACGAGTCAGCACCTGCGTTTCCGCGCGGATTGCTGATTGGTCAGAAGGAGTGTTGATCATGAACGTCTGTACTTATCAGCCCAAGAAACGGCAACGCAGCAAGGTGCACGGCTTCCGTCAGCGCATGGCCACCAAAAATGGCCGCCGCGTGCTGGCGGCGCGCAGGCGCAGGGGCCGCAAGGTCCTGTCAGCCTAAAGGAAGCCGTGACCGCTCTGCAAGGCTGAAATCCGCCCATTGCACGGTAAACGCAGCGCAAAGGGCGGTTTTTGCTTGCAGGAGGCGAATGGGGAAGGATGCAGCAGGAGTACCGGATCAGGAAAAACGGNNCAGTTTCGATTTATTTACCGAAAAGGCAAGCATGTTTCGGGTCTTTTGCTGCGGATGCATTATGTTCAGGCCAGGCGGCTCCAGGGTGGTTTCTCTGTCAGCCGCCAGGTAGGCAACGCGGTGGTGCGGAACCGGACAAAACGCAGGATGCGCGAGTGCTTCAGGCTGATGATTCCCCGGCTGAAGCCTGGATATTATGTGTTCACCGCCAATCAGGCGGCGGCGCAATCGGACTACCGCNNCCATTGCCCTGCAAATGCGCCAGCATATTGCCAAACTCGGCCTGATAAGGGATGATGTATGAAGCGGCTGCTCATCGCACTGGTTCGCTTTTATCGCCGGGCCATCAGCCCGCACCTGCCGGCCTCCTGCCGTTACCAGCCGACCTGCTCACAGTATGCCCTGACCGCTCTCACCCGTTTTGGCGCACTGCGCGGCGGATGGATGGCCTTGAAACGAATCCTTCGGTGCAATCCTTTCAGCAGAGGCGGATATGATCCTGTGCCGGAATTGCCCGATGCAGTAATAAGGAGGGACTAATCTCAGTGTCAGCGATCACCAATGCCCTCACCGGTGTCATCCAGTGGCTGTATGGCATCATCCAGAATCACGGCTGGGCCATCGTGGTATTCACCATGCTCATCCGTGTCCTGCTCATGCCGCTGGACATTTCCAGCCGCAAAGGCATGCGCAGAATGGCAAAGATCCAGCCCCAGATCAATGCCCTGCAAAAGAAATATGCCAATGACAAGGCCAAACTTCAGCAAAAACAATCCGAGCTTATGCGAAAAGAGCATTACAATCCGCTTTCCGGCTGCCTGCCGCTGCTGATTCAAATGCCCATCCTCTTCGCGATGTTCGGCGCGATGCGGGCGATTGCCAATGACCAGATCGTCAACCAGGTGTTCACTTTCCTGCAGGGAGGAACCCCTTCGTATGAAGGCTGGCTGTGGGTGAAAAACATTTGGATGGCTGACTCCCTGTTTGCCCCAATGGCGCCTGACCTCAACACCATCCAGATGATCGGGCAGGATGTCTGGCAGAGTGTTTGGGCAAACCTTGCCAGCGGGCAGCAGCAGCTGATCATTCAGAATATTGCCCAGCAAGTCCAGGGGTTTGCCGGCACGCTTGATTTCTCAAGCGCCGCCGCCCTNNTGCCCGGCATCACCCAGGCGATGATCAGCATGCCTTCCTACATTGCCCAGATCGAACCGATGAAAGGGTTTGAGAGCATCAACCTCATCATCACCACGCTGAAGGTTTACAGCCAGTTCAACGGACTGCTCATCCTGCCGCTCTTGGCAGGNNGGACAGCAGCCCGGCATGGAAGGCCAGCAAAAGGGCATGGGCAACTTCATGAAGTATTTCTTCCCCCTGTTCTCTGTCTATATCTGCCTGACCAGCAACGCCGCGTTCGCGCTGTACTGGGTCACCAGCAACCTGATTGCCACCGCGATGAGCTATTTCATCAACCTGTACTTTGAGCGTAAGGAAAAACTCAATGCGGGGCAAGCACTCCAGGAGGGGAGCGTAAAGTGAAACAATTCGAAGCAACCGGCCGTACGGTGGAGGAGGCTATTTCATCCGGTCTGGCCAGCAGCGGCCTGTCCATCGGGGAAGTCAGCGTTGAAATCCTTGAGGAAGGTTCAAAAGGCCTTTTCGGCTTATTTGGAAGCCGGAATGCGAGGGTCAGGCTGACCCGGCTTGAAGAAGAAACACTCAGGGGCGCGCATGACGTTTTCAAGGATTCGCTCAGGGGACCTCAGGCAAGGCCTGAGGCGCAGCAGC
>DIWD01000019.1 GCA_002428405.1 bacterium UBA6115 | reverse complement strand
CTGTGGACAGCATCCTCCTCCACCGCTTCCGCGTAGGAGGAAAGGTATTTTTCCGTCGGACGGATCAACAGCATATCCGCACCTCAATCCATTCAAATTTTTCTTCCACTTATCAGAAATATTTCAATGACTCATTTCTTGTTCCTTCCATGGCTTGATTCCGCATAGTTTCAATATTTCCCTGATGACAGGTTCTTTGCCATTTAAATAACTGTCAATATCATGCGGATATTTCCTTGCCATTTCAATTTTTATTTTGCTGTATTTTTCGCGATATTCAGGGTTCTTTCTAAGAAAGTTCCTGAAAGCCAGATGCTGCATCAGCTCTGGATTATTTTTATTGCAGACATATAAATGATGTTTCATCAGATGTGCTTTTTCTTCTTCGCTGTACCCAAAAGCTTCTCTGCCTGTGATCCCCAGATCTCCTCTATGGTCATAACCCATAGCGGCAAGTTTTTCCATGACAACAGGTAACATTCCGTCGTCAATGATGATGTCAATGTCAATGACAGGCTTTGCCCACAGACCGACAACCGAGGTGCTTCCGACATGCTCAAAGGAAATGATGCTGTCACTGATCACGGGCAATATTTCGCCTTTGATTTTTTCAAATTCCTCAGCCCATTTGGGATCATATGGCTCGACGCTTATTGTCCTCATGTTTCACCACCTGATATATAGTAGCCGCACTAAAAATTGCTGAACTGCTTAAGGGTCCTTTCCTTTCCGCGAATAAGAACAGCTTCGAAACCATCCTTGGTCATATGTTCCAAATCAAGAGCATATCTCATTGGGCTATTCCCTCTCTTTCTCTTGACATAGATTTACTTGTTGAATGAACCAATTTCAATCAGGTTGCCTTCCGGGTCAGAGATATAACATGTACGCTGGCCCCAAGGCTCGGTGGTGGGCTCCAAAACAGGGATCGCCCCTTTGGATATGACTTCTTTGAAGGTCAAATCGACCGCTTCGTAGTTATCGACGCTTAAAGCGATTTCATAATGCCCATTGATATCATTCGCATATCCAAAGGTTCTTTTTGTCATCTTCTCAAAGTCTGTCCGGCGATATAATAGAAACAAGGTTCCGTCCCTGACCAAATACACATTCGATGCGTTTTCATCTTCCCGGATTTCAAAATTCAGGACATCCCTGTAAAAGCGGACCATCGTTGCCATGTCTTTTACGAAGATCCCAAAACCATCAAGTTTCATCGTGTTTCACCCTCCGACTAAACTTTGTTTATATTAACATAAGGAAGTTCGTTTAAATGTGCTCTCAACCAAGGATGGCTTAGAGCTCATATTTCCCATACGCATTCTTCCACTTGTCCGCTACTTCAAGGAACGCATCGTATCCATAAGTTCTGATGTAGTCGGCAGCTTGTTTGTATTTTTTATATTTGTAGCCATTTTTATTATAGAAGTCATTCAGTACACTGCAAGTGTTATATTCACCACAGTCAGCACAGGACTGCAGTTTTTTACAAATACAACAAACTTTAATCTTGCATTTTGCTTTGGAAATATCTCTATTCCCGTTTTCATAACCAAGTTTGCAGCCTTTGCATGTCTGCTCTTTCAATGCGGGACAAGTATCGCAATATGCACCACAACAGCCTATTTCACTTATCGACACGATATGACTCCTTCCCAAATGCTATAAGCAAATCTTTCCATCGCGCATATTTCGATTCTTACATCCAACCTGAACACCCGCGACCCTCTGACACCTAAATCGCTTAGCCACAAGGAATTTCGCTTGCTTCGTCCTGTTCCCTTTAAAAATCAGGCGATTTCTGAGCGATGGTTTTTATTCCAAAAGCCTTGATATTCACTAATATCAAGACTTTTTCATTTGATTTTTACCCTTGACATCAATACTGCGCACTCCATGTGCCCATCCGGCGGGAACATGGTGAAAGGATGAACGCGCGATGAAAACAGACGAACGGAGGAAGGTGCCCTCCCGGCTGCTTCCCGGTCAGTTCTCCCACCTGCGGGCCAGGTCGTCCATCTGCCGGGCCAGTTTGTCCCTGAGTTTGTTGCCCATCCCCCCGCTGGCCTCAACCAGCCGGGTCAGGCGCGATAAGGCCGCGCTCAGCGCGTTTTCCGCCTTGAGGGCTTTGCGCCCCTTGTCTTTCTTTTTTTCAGCCAGGGCGCGCGGGCCGGTTTCGGTCTGCTTGTCCGGGATGAGGGCCCATGCGTCCCCGGAATAGGGGACAAAGGTGCCGTACCCGCGCTGCCGGAGCAGGGCCTCAAAGGCGAGGGCGGATGTTTCCTCGCCGTGGGTGACAAACACTCGCCGGGGCTGCGGGAGGAAACTGCCGATCCATTTGAGCAGGCCTTCCTGGTCAGCGTGGCCGGATATGGCCTTGAGCATGCGGATCTCAGCGCTGACGGTGATGGTTTCGTTGAAAAGCCTAACGGTTTTAGCCCCGTCAAAGAGCTGCCGGCCCAGGGTGCCCACACTCTGGTAGCCCACGAAGAGCACCATGGATTCCGCCCGCCACAGGTTGTGCTTGAGGTGGTGGCGGATACGCCCGGCCTCGGCCATGCCGGAGGCGGAGATGATGACGCAGGGGCGAACTTCAAAATTGATCCGCTTGCTCTCCTCCGCCGTCACGCAGATTTTCAGGTCCGGGAAGCTGATGGGGTTGCGTCCCTCCCTGAGCATGGCTCGCATGTCCGCGTCAAAGAACTCCGGGTCGCTGTCCATAAACACCCTGGTGGCGGAAATGGCCAGCGGGCTGTCCATGTATACCGGGAAGCCCTCATGCCCGCGCACAAGGCCCTTTTCCTTGATTTCGCGCAGGAAATAGAGGATCTCCTGGGAGCGGCCCACCGCGAAGGAGGGGATGACCACGTTTCCACCGCGGTCAAAGGCGGTCTGCAGCGCGTCGGTCAGGTCCGCGATATAGTCGGGCCTGGGGCCGTGCAGCCGGTCTCCGTAGGTGGATTCCATCACGACAAAATCGGCGCGGCTCAGGTACTGCGGATCCCTGATGATGGGCTGGTCCAGGTTCCCGATGTCCCCGGAGAACACCAGGGTCCGGGTCTCCCCGTTTTCATTGAGCGTCAAGGTTGCGGAGGCGGAGCCCAGCAGGTGCCCGGCATCGGTGAAGGACACGGCGCAGCCTGGGAGGATGTCCCGGCTCTCCCCATAGGGCAGGGGGCGGAAGAGCTTCAGGGTGTTTTCCGCGTCCTCCTGCGTGTAGATCGGTTCAAACAGCGCTTCACCCGCGCGGCTGGCCTTGCGGTTGCGCCATTCAGCCTCGCTCTCCTGGATGTGGGCGGAGTCGCGCAGCATGATATCGCACAGATGCAGGGTCGCCGGCGTGGCGTGGATATCGCCGCGGAAGCCCTCCTTGCAGAGCCTTGGGAGCATGCCGGAGTGGTCGATGTGCGCGTGGGTGAGCACCACGCTGTCTACCTCGGACGCCTCCACCGGCAGGCGCTGGTTCTCATAGGTGTCACGGCCCTGTTCCATGCCGCAGTCCACCAGAACATGCCTGCCGTCCACCGTGACCAGATATGCGCTTCCGGTAACTTCGCGCGCCGCGCCCAGAAACATTATGTCCATATTCTTCTCCCCGTTCATCGCGGCGCTTGCGGCGCTGCGTCGTTCTCTTCCTTCTTTTCCCGCTGGGTATACAGACTGTACAGGCTGCAATACAGCCCCTTCCTTTTCATCAGTTCCTCGTGGCTGCCGTGCTCCTCAAGCCCCTTGTCGGTGAGCACCCAGATCACATCGGCGTTCCTGATGGTGGTCAACCGGTGCGCGATGGTGAGCGTGGTGCGCCCCCGGGTGAGTTCCTCAAGGGATCTCTGCACCAGCAGCTCCGACTCGTTGTCCAGGGCGCTGGTCGCCTCATCCAGCAGCAGGATGGGCGGGTCCTTCAGGAAGACCCGGGCAATGGACAGCCGCTGCTTCTGTCCGCCGGAGAGCTTGACCCCGCGCTCGCCCACATAGGTGTCGTACCCATTGGGCAGCGCCTGGATAAACTCATGCGCTCCGGCGCGGCGGGCGGCCTGTTCCACCTCTTCCCTTGACGCGCCGGGCCTGCCGTAGACGATGTTCTCAAACACGGTGCCGGAAAAGAGGTAGACGTCCTGCTGCACCATGCCGATGCTGCCGCGCAGCGACCTGAGGGTGAGGTCCCTGACGTCCCGCCCGTCGATGAGCACGCGGCCTTCGGTCACGTCATAAAACCGGGGGATCAGGTTGCACAGTGTGGTCTTGCCCGATCCGCTGGGCCCGACGATCGCCACATTCTGGCCCCGGGGCACAAAGAGGCTGATGTGGTCCAGCACCTTTGAGCCGTTTTCCTCGTAGCGGAAGCCGACATTGTCCAGCGTGATGTCGCCCTTGACACCCTTTAGCGCCACGGCGCCCTGCCTGTCGGTGATCTCCAGCGGCGCGTCCATGATTTCAAAGAAGCGGTCGATGCCGGTCAGGCCGCGCTGGTACTGCTCGGTAAAGTCCACCAGGCGGGTGACGGTGTTCAGAAGGAGGTTGACGTAGAGCAGGTAGGAGGCGAACTCGCCGGGGGAAAGTTCGCCCCGGGAGAGGAAATACGCGCCTGCCACGATGACCAGCAGGTTCATCAGGCCGTTGAGCAGCCTTGTGGTGGAGTGGAAGCCGGCCATCACGTTGTACTGCTTCTTCTTCAGCGTCAGGAAAGTCTCGTTGCCCTCCTCAAACTTCTGGCTCTCCAGCTCCTCATTGGCAAAGGACTGCACCACGCGCATGCCCAGCAGGCTGTCCTCCGCCCGCGCGTTGATCTCGCCCAGCTGATAGCGGCAGGCCTTGAAGGTGCTGCGCATCCTGCGGTTAAAGAGGAAGATGGAGAGGAGCAGGATCGGCAGCGCCAGGAAAATGATCAGGGTAAGGCTGAGGTTCATCCCGGAGAGCAGGATAAAGGAAACCGCCAGGTTGATGAAGCCGATGAGGAACTCCTCCGGGCAGTGGTGGGCGAACTCGGTGATATCAAACAGGTCGCTGGTGATACGCGCCATGATCTGGCCGATCTTGGTCTGGCTGTAATAGGAAAAGGACAGCTGCGACAAATGGCTGAACAGGTCCCTGCGCATGTCACGCTCCATCATGGCGCCCATGATGTGCCCGCGGAACTGCATATAATAGCGGCTCCCCGCTTCCAGGAGCAGCAGCGTTAAATAGGTGAGGCCCAGACGGAGCACGACGGAGGCAGTGATGCCGGCGATGCCGGTCACCGCCAGGTCGGTGATCTCCCGGATGATCAAAGGGAATACCAGGGCGCAGGCGGTGGATAAGGCGGCGCAGGCCAGGCTGGCCGCCAGGGTGCGGAGATAGGGCCTGTAATAGGGGATGAACCGCCGGACCAGCCCGGCTGGGCGGTGTGATGAGGCCATGGACGCTCCTTCTTCTGGACTTTAGGGTTCCGCCAGGGAAAAGCCCCCCGGCTCCGGCGGGAGGAGCGGTGTGATGAGGAAGGCCGCGTCCCCGGTCAGCAGGGCGTAGAACACCTCGTCACCCCGGTTTGCCCTCAGCAGTTCATATCCCAGCAGGGCTTTGTCGGAGGCTAAAAACACCAGATCCTCCGGCAGGATGCCCGGCGCGGCGGAGGCGGGCCGAATGCCTGTGACCTGTGCCGCCTCGCCTTCCAGGGCAATCAGCCTTGTGGTGTAGCCATGGTAGCTGCCGCTTTTGACAGAGCCGCTTTTCAGACCTTCCGGCATGGGCAGGGCGACGCCGAAAGCCTGGGCGAGTGCATACGTGTCGGCACTCTGCAACGTCTCCGTCCTTTCAAGCGGCTCTTCAGCCGCCTGGACGAGGAACTCATCGGAACGCTTGGTTTCCTCGTCCTCCATCATCACGGCAAAGACATAAAAGGCGGCGATGAGGGCGAGGGACAGAAGGATGGCCAGAAGCCTGCGGATCAATCTTTATCTCCTTCCCGGCAAAACAGGCGCTTACCTCAGCTGGGCGCGGACTTCAGCGCCCAGCAGGGCGTCCAGCTCCCGGCTCTCTCCCCGTGCGTGCTCAAAAAAAGCGCGGTAGAATGCCTTGGCCAGGACGGCTGCCTCCCCCTCCTTCAGGAAGGGCGAGGAGAGGATGTTCAGGATGATGTCCCTTGACGGCACTGCCAGGTAGCGGTGCAGGGATCCTTTGAAGGATATGCCGAATACGCGCGGGACGTGGGTGTTGTCGCTGGCGACAAAAATGCGCATGTAGTCCCGCGAAAGGTCCTCCAGGTATCCGCGCAGGAAGGCCTCCCTGTCCTCCGCCAGCTCAAGGCAGCGCAGAAGAAGCGGGTCGTCAAACAGCTCCCGCGCCATCCTGCGGGCTTCTTCCGGCGTATGCGCTTCGGGGTGCTCAAAGGCGTGCAGCAGGTAGCACTTGATGACGGATAAGTCAAACCGCTTCGGGTCGCGCTCATGCAGCCGGCCCTGCAGCAGCAGCCTGCGCTTTACGTCCAGGTTGTCCGGCGCCAGTTCTTCCGCGCGGGTCAGACAGTGATGGACCAGCCGTGGATCCTCCGCTGTGTCCGCCAGGAACAGCAGTTCCTCCCGCGTTTTCCCGACCAGGTCAGGCAATGCGGATTTCTTTGAAAACAAAGGCATTTTCCCTCCTGTTCAGCATGAGAACTCCGTTCATCTTATCACGCCGGGGTACGCTTGACAACTTGACAGCCGCTTGGTACATTGGCCTTGCGTCATTCTGTCGCGGGGGTGCTGGCATACGCCGGCTGAGATCGGGCAGCAAGCCCGGGACCCCTGAACCTGATCCGGATAATGCCGGCGTAGGGAATGTTTTTTCATTTCAGCCGCCCGCAAAGGCGGCCTTTTCATTCCCTGCAGACTGAAAGGAGCGTTTTATGCGCAGCAGATCCCTGATTCGCCTGGTGGAGTCCGCCGTGCTCATCGCCGTGGGGACGGTGTTGAGCCTCCTGTCCTTCCCCGGTTTCTGGCCGCTGGGCGGCAGCGTCACCTTCTGCGCGATGCTGCCCATCGTCATCCTGGCGCACCGCCACGGCACGCCCTGGGGCCTCCTGTGCGGGCTGATTTACGCGCTGCTGCAGATGGCGCTGGGATTCGGCAATGTGCAGTATGCCCCCAACGCGCTGATGGCGATTGGGATCATCGCGCTGGACTACCTCCTGCCGTTCACGCTCATCGGGCTTTCCGGCGTGTTTTCCGTGGCGGTCAAGAACCGCCCGGCTGCCATCGCCCTGGGTATCCTCATGACCTTTGCGCTGCGTTTCCTGTGCCATTTCCTCTCTGGCCTCATCATCTGGGAAGCGCTCTTCCCCAACGAACTGGGCTGGGCAGCGCCGCTGTGGTCGCTTTACTACAACGGCTCCTACATGCTGCCGGAAACCCTGATCACCCTGGCGGCCGCGCTGGTTTCCTACCGGCCCCTGAAACGCTACTGGCATGGCGAAGACCTGACAACCAGGACGGCCTGACAGGTCTCGGACTTCTCTCCTTATCTTGCCGGTGTTTCCGGCTGGTGCTATACTTCAGCCATGCAGGAAGAGGTTGGAAAAGCCGGCGCTGATTACCTGGGCCACCGCGCGCGGCTGAGGGAACGGTTCGCGTCCTCCGGGCTGACCGGCTTCGCGCCGCATGAGGCGCTGGAGCTGCTGTTGACCTTTGCCATTCCCAGGCGGGATGTCAAGCCGCTGGCCTACCGCCTGCTGCGACATTTCTGCAGCCTGAACCGGGTGTTGGAGGCGACGGTTGAGGAACTTATGTCGCTGGAAGGCATAGGGGAGAACGCGGCGACGCTGATTGCCATGCTGCTGCCCCTGTTCCGGCGCTACCGGCAGGCGCTGTGCGACTTCGCGGACGCGCCGGCGGACGCGGCGGACGTCAAGGGCCGCTGCCTGGCGCTGCTGATGGGGGAGAGGGTCGAACGCTTCCTGGTCATCGCGCTGGACGCGAGGGGACGGGTGATCAACCATGCTTTTATTTCGTCCGGGGATGAAGGCGAGACGGCGGTCTACCCCCGGCTCATCGCCGGGGAGCTGCTGCGCCTGGGCGCTGCCGCCTGCGTACTGGCGCACAACCATCCATCCGGGCTGGCAAAGCCCTCCCGGGCGGATGCGGAGTTGACCGAGGCATTGCGCGGGATGCTGCAGCCGCTGTCCATCCAGCTTCACGACCATATCATCGTAGCGGGGGACAGGACGTTCAGCTTCGCCGAGAACGCCCTTTTATAAAGGGGAAAGCGACGGGATGAGGATGGCAAGACACAGGAAAAGCGGGTGTTTGGGAATGGTGCTCAAGTTGATTGGCTGGCTGGTCCTTCTGGGTGCATTGGCCTTTGCGGGGCTGTTTGCCCATTTGCTCTTCAAGGAATACACTCTGCCCAGGCCGGGTTCCTACACGGCGATGATCGTCCTGGGCGCGCAGGTGAATCCCGACGGCACCCCCAGCGTGCAGCTGGAGTGGCGGCTGTCCAAGGCCCTGGACATCTACAACCACCAGCGTCTGCCCATTGCCGTGACCGGCGCCAAAGGCGATGATGAGCCCGCGTCGGAGGCCTCGGTGATGCGCGCCTGGCTGCTGGAGAAAGGCGTAAAGCCGGAGGACGTGACGGTGGACGAGACCTCTTTCAACACGAAGGAGAACATCGCCAACGCCCTGCACCTGCTGCCGCAGGGGACCGTCGACGTGATGATCGTGACCAGCGACTATCACCTGCCCCGTGCGCTGCAGATCGCGCGGGACCTGGGGCTCAACCCCTCCGGCGCCGGAAGCCCCATCAAACCCGAGTACTGGCTGAAGAACCACTTCCGCGAGACCCTGGCATGGGGAAAGTACCTGGTCGAGAAAGTGATCCCCCTGCCCAACATCGATCTGTAATACTGAACTCAATTATAAACGCTTTGATGAGACAGTCTTCGTCACCGCATCCTCCGCTCTCATCCCGGGCAGCAAGCAACCCGGGCTTATCG
Organism: bacterium UBA6115; assembly: GCA_002428405.1. The sequence continues at coordinate 4,970 of DIWD01000019.1, read as the reverse complement.
CTCCGGTGCGGTTCCTCTCCATTGAAAGCAGGCTTTCAATGGCTGGGTATTAAGACACGTTGCCTCTTTCATTCGGCGTAGGCTGCGACTACGGCGCAGTGCCCTCAATTCGCTATAGTCGTCAAGCATCGCTGACGCGTGCTTCACTCCTTAGCTCATTGGGCTGTCATGCTGCCTTCATCCGCCGCAGGCGGCGGCAGCATTCTGCCCCCCTTCTTTCGGATTAGCGGAGCCATCAAAAATCCTCGTCCCATCGGTGCGTTTACTCATTCGTTCAGTTATAAACCGGGGCATTATTTCTTCCCCGGCGATTCCAGGCCCGCCGACTGAATGGGTCACCCACCCGCGCTGCTTGGGTTCATCTCATGGGCCAGGCACCTTGTCAGCAGGTGCCGCCGCTCATCCAGGCTGCCCAGGGCCCACATCAGTTTGGTGACCGCGGCCTCGGTGGTCATGTCATGCGCGCCGTAGATGCCCCCCTTGATCATGCCCCGGCCGACTTCATAGATGGTGAAGTCGGCTTTTTCATACAGGCATTGCGTGGTGACCAGGGTGATGATGCCGGCGGCGCTGAGGCTGTGCAGTTTTTCGATCAGGTTGCGTCTTATGTAATGCAGCCCGCCCAGCCCGAAGGCCTCCATCACCAGGCCCCGGTAGCCGGCGTGAATGATGTGGTCGAAGATCTCCGGGTCCGTGCCGGGCATCATCTTCAGCAGGAACACCCGCGGGGAGATGGCCAGGGGGTTTTTGACATCAATTTTTTCAGGGGCTCCCGGTTCCGGTGCCAGGTGCAGCCCGTCAGCGTCAAACACGCCCACAGGCGGGGCGTTGATGGAGTCAAAGGCGTCAAAGCCAAGGGTCCGCATCTTCACCGCGCGGGTGCCGTAGATGACCTTGTGGTGAAAGGCGATGAACACGCCCGGGCGGCCCGAGGCGGCCATTGTGAAGGCTTCCCGGAGGTTGCCGGGCGCGTCGGAATAGGCGTGGCGCAGGGGGAGCTGCGAACCGGTAAACACCACCGGGATCCGGATGCCCGCCAGCATGAAGGAGAGCGCCGAGGCAGTGTAGGCCATGGTGTCCGTGCCGTGGGTGATGACAATGCCCTCCGCGCCGTCCGCAGCCTCCAGGACGGCCTGGGCCAGCTGCTGCCACTCCTCCGGCTGGATGTTGCTGGAGTCCAGCATGAACACATCCTTAGCCGTGATGGCCGCGCGGTCCTTCAGGCTGGGCATGAAATCAAGGATCCCCTCCGCCCCCGTGAGGGGAACCAAACCCTTGTCCGTCTCCTGGCTGGCGATGGTGCCGCCGGTCGCCAGAAGCTGGATGCGTGGCATCATATGCGCTCTCCTTTTTTCTTGTTTGGCCGGCATGAGTATATCATCATGCCATTAGGCAGTAAAGCGACCGCGGCACCGGCTGCCCGAGGTGTCTATCAGGGTGTTCCGAGGGTATCTTTACCAATGACATCAACGGGGTTTGTCCCCGCGCCAAGTTTGGAAGGAGAAACACATGAAACTCGAAATCGGTATGACAGCACCGGATTTTACGCTGGAGGACAACCAGGGCGGCAAAGTGACCCTGTCGGACCTCAGGGGCAAGAAAGTTCTTTTATCCTGGCACCCGCTGGCCTGGACCGGCGTCTGTACGGACCAGATGCGCGCGCTGGAAGCGAATCATGAAAGGTTTGAGAAGCTGGGCGCAGGTGCTCAGCATCCGGCACACCAAATTGCTCGCGGACTTCTATCCGCATGGGAAGACAGCACAGGACTACGGCATTTTCCTGGAGGAGACGGGTGCCTCGGGCCGCGTGAACATCCTCCTGGACGAGCATGGCGTCATCCGGTGGATCAAGCGGTATGAAATCAGCCAGCTGCCGGACATTCAGGAAGTGTTCGCGGCGCTGGAGAGCCTCTGAGGTTCAGATCAAGCCACAGCATTACCGGCTGGAAGCCCTGCCCCCCGGCGGACAGGGTCTTTTTTAAGTTACGGCATCAGCAGAGTGGCAGCGGTCCGTTTGAAAATGGTATACTGCGCGAGGCAATTGTCACAGGAAAAATCATCAAGAGGTCAACACGACGATGAAAAGAGTGCTTGCACTGCTCTGCGCGGTTCTTCTGCTCCCTGCCATTTGGGGGGATGCCAAAGCCGCATCCAGACAGCCGTCCATCACATTCTCACAGGAGGAGGGCGGGCTTTTTTACTCGTTTGCCCTTCCAGGCACTGAGTTTGTCTGCCTGCAATATAAAAACAGGGACGAACAGGGGATGCTGACACTGCGCTCGTCCGACGGGCGCTTTGAAGGCATCCTTCCGCTGAGTTATACGCAGACAGCCAGGCAGGTGACGGTCACTGTCCTGAGTGTCGGCCAGAAGTGGATGTTTGAACAGACTGCAGAGTATTTTCCGCCCGGCGCTCCTGAGACATGGAAGCCTGGGAAGGATTCTGTCAGGAGGGTTGCTGACCTTGAAATGACACCCGGCGCAGGGGGAATGGGCTACCGTTTTACGGCTCCGGGGCATCAGGCCGTGGCGCTGAACTTCAGTTCCGTCATGCAGAAAGGCACGTTCATCATCACCGCGGATGAAGCCGGGGTGTTCGCCGGGACGCTGGCCTTGCCCGGCACCTATGCCCGTGACCTGATCACGCTGAGGGTCAGGGACCTGCGCGGGCAGGAGCTGGCCAAGAAGGCCGAACGCACGCTTTTTATCCCGCCTGACGCAGGAGAAACGGCCGCGGAAGGCCCGCTGTCCGGCGTTGTGGTCTGCCTGGACCCCGGCCACCAGCAGGCGGAGGTCAAAACAATGGCGATTCAGCTGATGCCGGGCTCGGACCAGCGCGTGTTCACTGATAATGGCGGAATGGCCCAGGGCGCGGTCACCCTGCGCAAGGAATCCATCGCGGCGCTTGAGATCTCCTACCGGACCTGCGCCGCGCTCCGGGAAACGGGCGCTGAGGTCTACATGACCCGCTGGAACGAGGAAACCGGCGTCAGCAACCTCGGCCGCGCTGATTATGCCCATCAGGTCGGCGCTGATTATTTCATCCGCGTTCACCTGAACATGGCGGAGAAGAAAACCGCGAACGCCATTGATGTATACTGCCCGGACAATTCGCCTTACGCGGGCCTTGCTTTGGACAAGGCGACCTATCGCCTGCTGGCCCGGGCCATGGCGGATGCCCTGAGTGCCCAAACCGGCGTCAAAACGGCAAGGACCCATTTCACCGACCGCTTCATCGGCAACAACTGGTCGCAGATGCCGACCTTCCTGGTAGAGACCGGCTACATGTCCTCGCCGGCCAATGACATCCTCCTCTCGCACCCGGCCTACCAGGACCGCGTCGCCCGGGGAATCATGGAAGGTGTTATCGCCATGGAGGAAGTCCTGCGGGGCACCCCGGCGCAGGAATAGCCAACCGCCTGTCCGGTATAAGGCTGAAAACATGAGAAATAAGGGCTTTCCCGGCTTTTTGATGTTCGGGGAAGCCCTTTGAATGATCGGATTGTGAGTTCATTGGAGCAATATCAGGAGACGATTCACGCCCACTCCCTCAAGCGGAAGGGGAATCGTCAAAGGATTCAGGCATCGCCGAAAAGGATTATAGAGGCATTTCACGGTGAGCGGTCTTACAGCGCCACGTCACTTCCCTCGTCCACGCTTTGCAGAAAAAGGATGTGTCTGATCAGCACCTCGATCACGCGCGCGCTCCCGTCACCGGCCAGGTTCGACAATTGGCCGTGCCTCCCAATCAGCCGGTTGATCCATTCCCTGGATGCGGCCGGATCGCTCAGGATGCGGGCCTCGCCTTGAATGGTCAATGCCTTGGTCCAGGCTGCTCCGCCGTCCGCGGCGTCCCGGGTATCGATCAGAATGCTCACGTTCGGATTGCGGAGGATGTTGCGGTACTTGTCGGTATCCTCCAGCGTGAGCATGTACAGCTTCGCACAGCTGTCATCGCTGGCATACAGCATCAGGGAAGCGTCCGGAATGTCGTGTTTGCTGGTGCACAGGACGCACAGATCAGTCTCCATCAGGATTTTCTTCACGTCGGGCCGCATTTTTCACCTCATGGATTCGTTTGGATCAGGAGCATCAAATAGCGGGACAATGGATAATGTCCTGGCGGGAAGGAGATGGAGCGCAGGTTTCCGCCGCTTCCCGGGTCTGCCCGCCGGTTCGGCTCAAGAAGTTGGTTCGCATTCCGGCGCTGCAAGCACCTTATACAGCAGCCGGTAGAGGGTGACCGCTTCCCCTGGATCCAGGTTGACACACCGGCTGATCTGATGCGGGATGTCAAGGGCCTTCTCCTTCAGGGCCTCCCCCGCGGGGGTCAGGGACACGTTCACCTGCCTCTCGTCTTGCGTGGACCGCTTGCGCCTTATGAGCCCCTTGTCAGCCAGGCGCTTGAGCAGCGGCGTGAGGGTGCCTGAGTCAAGACGGAGCCGTTCGCCCAGCCTGCTGACGGAGAGCTTCCTGCCCTCCCACAGCACCATCATCACGATATATTGCGTGTAGGTAAGCCCAATGGCGTCCAGCAGCGGCTTATAGCGGTTCAGGACTTCCCTGGCCGCGGCGTAGATGGGGAAACACAGCTGGTTTTCCAGCAGCAGGGCCCGGTCGTCCATTTGATTGACTTGCTGAGGACTCACAGCAGTTTCTCGATGAAGGGGGCGATGTCCTTCGGCTCGACCGGCGGCTCAAAGCGGGCGACGACTTCGCCGTTGCGGTCCGCCAGGAATTTGGTGAAGTTCCACTTGATCTGGTCGTCCTTGTAGCCATCCCTGTACCTGGCTTTCAGCGTCATCTCAAAGGCCTTGTTCTTCAGCCCCTTGCCCATGCCCTCAAAGCCCTTGCGCTCCGTGAGGTACCTGTACAGCGGGATGGCGCCTTCATCGCGCACATCCACTTTGTCAGACAGGGGGAAGGTCACGCCGTAGCGGACTGTGCAGAATTCCGAAATGGCCTTGGCGT
>DIWD01000041.1 GCA_002428405.1 bacterium UBA6115 | reverse complement strand
CCTCCGGGGTCACGGGCATGTTGAGTCCCCGCATCAGGGATTCGATTTCCTCATGGGATGGCAGCTCCTCCCGGACGATCTTCATGATCTGCGGCCAGTGGGTCAGGATCTTTTCCAGGCGTTCCGCATGGGCGGCAGGGTCATTGCGGCCTTCCCTGATGGCCGTTGACAGGATCCCCTCCCCGGTGCTGGGGAAGATTCTCAGGACCAGCGCTTTCCAGGCATCCTCATCAAACTTGCTGATAAAGCGTTCCGCCTTGTCACGGTTGGGATCCATCACTCTGAGTTTCTCCCAGATCTGCAGCGTCAGCAGGGTGCCGATGCCGACCTGGATGCCATGCAGCTCCAGCGGAGTGCCGCGTTCAAGCGACATCATCTCCCAGATATGGGAGAAGTAGTGCTCCAGTCCGGAGGCTGGACGGGAGACCCGGGCATAGGCCATCGCGATACCGGAAAGCAGCAGGCCTTCCATGACATGCCCAACCGCTTTCTCCTCCCTTGCCTTGAGCCCCTTCGCCTCTGCAATGATGCGCTGAAGGGACGCGCGCACAAGGCCCGCGATGTTCTCGCAGTAATACTCGCCTGTCACCAAATGGGAGATGCGCCATTCACAGATGGACAGGTACTTGGCCAGCATGTCCCCCAACCCGGCCTGCAGCATCCGCTCCGGCGCCCCGCAGAGGATCCGGGTATCGGCAATAACAGCCTGCGGGCAGGCATTGTAAAGGGATACCTTGACATTTCCGCGGATCATGGAGGCGTTGTCGGAGGCATATCCATCCATGGAAGGCGCGGTGGCAACGACCATCATCGGCAGATTTGCGGCATGGGAAAACACTTTGCCGATGTCATTGAGCACGCCGGAACCAATGACCAGCAGCCCGTCACACTCCGGTTCAAAGGCCATCAGCAGGCTGCCGCAGGCCCGCTCATCCGGTTCAAGGCGCTCCTGATTGAAAACATATTCAAAATAGGGGATACAGGCAGCCTCGAGAACCGGCCCCACATAGTCCCAGGCCGCCTTGCGGGTGTTCCTGTCGCTGAGGAGAAAGGGCCTGGAAATGCCCAGTTCACGCAGGATGTCCGGCAGCGCGTTGACAGCGCCCGGCCCAATGCGCACACGGCGCAGCCCAGCCTGATGGCGCTGCCCGCAGGAACAGGGATAGCCTTCCGGCAGGAGCAGCTCTTCCAGGGTCATCTCAGAAAACTTTTTCATGCATCCTCCACATCAATCGGCCTGCCGATGCAAAACGGCAGGCCGGGGGTTTCAGTATTTCTCAGCCATACAGCGGGCCGAAAGTCTGGCAGGCATGGTAATCCGCCGCCTCAGCGTCCCGGGTGCCAAAGGCCGCCCAGCAGTGCGGCCGGCAGACCTTCTCCTCAGGGACGTTATGCATACTCACCGGGATACGCAGCATGCTGGCCAGGGTCAGCAAATCTGCACCCATATGTCCAAAGACAGTCACGCCATGGTTGGCTCCCCAGTTGGCCATCACCGAATATACATCGCGGAAGGCGCCTTCCCCGGTCAAATGGGGCGCGAACCATACGCACGGCCAGGTGCGGTCCGTCCGGTTCATGATGATGTCATGGACATTGTCCGGCAGGCGGATGGTTTCACCCTCGGCAATCTGCAGCACCGGGCCGATGCCCTCAATGATATTCAGGCGCAGAAGCGTGACAGGCAACTCTGCTTCATTTTTGAAATGACTGGAGAATCCGCCGCCGCGGAAGTATTCCAGGTTGGCGCGTTCCCAGTCCGTCGCCTCCAGGCAGGCGTTGATATCCTCCTGCGTCATCTCCCAGAAGGGCTTCATACAGGGATTTCCGTCCCTGTCTTTGGCGGCCCCGGTGGCATCCAGCGCGGTCGCGCCGGAATTGAGCAGATGGATGAAACCATTTGCCGCCTTTCCCTCCGGCTTCCAGCCGCTGACACGTTCCACCGCCTCCGGGCTCCAGTATGTGCGCACGTCATGGAAGCAGGGCGCGGTGTTGGTGATCAGGGTTCCCATCAGCATGGATATGCCGTTGAGGCCGTCGTTTTCGGTCGCGAAGGCGACGGGCTGGCGCGCGCCGTTCCAGTCAAAAGTGGATGCCAGGATGGCCTCGGTAAAGTCCGCGTTGGGGAGCCAGTCGGTCCAGGCACGCTGGCCCTGGAACCCTCCTGCGACGGCATTTTTGCCCAGGGCTTCCTCGTGCCAGCCCAGGCTCTTCAGTTTCTCGTTGCCAAACATGATGTCCCGGATGATCAGGCTCAGCTTGGCGATGAAGCTCCAGTCCTCATCCGGGGGAACAGCCTTGCTGCGCTTGATAATGTCCGGCAGTTCCTTGCCCGCGTTGACGTCATACCCTTCCCTGCAGTGCTGTTTGATCCAGGCCAGCGCCTTTTTATACTCCTCCGGGTCATAGATGCCCAGGTGGATGCGGCGCAGGATTTCCGTCATGTCCACCCATTCGGCGCGGATGCCCAGGAACTGCTGGAACACGTTCATGTCGCAGTAGGAACCGGCGATCCCCATGGAGACCCCGCCCAGGTTGACGTAGGACTTGTTTTTCATCCAGCCGACCGCGACCGCCGTACGGGCAAAGCGAAGCAGTTTTTCCTTCACATCCTCCGGAATGCTGGTGTCCCCCATGTCCTGCACATCCCGTCCGTAGATGGAGAAAGTCGGCAGGCCTTTCTGCGCGTAGGCCGCCAGCACGGCGGCCAGGTAGACCGCGCCGGGACGCTCGGTGCCGTTGAAGCCCCAGACCGCCTTGATGGTATCCGGGTTGACGTCCATGGTCTCCATGCCATAGCACCAGCTGCGGGTCACGCTGAGGGTCGCAGCAACATTTTCTTTGGCAAACTTCCGCTCACACGCGGCGGCTTCCGCCCCGCCGCCGATGGTGGTGTCGCTGATGACGCACAAAACCGGCGTTCCGTCCGGATATCTGAGGGTGGAAATCAATTCCGCGGCGGACCTGGCCATGTCCATGGTCTGCTTTTCCAGGCTTTCACGCACACCGCCCCAGCGGCCGTCAATGATCGGCCGGATGCCTATTTTTGGATAATCCATAGATCCTCCTTGCATAGAAACGGACGCACTCCAAACCGACTGCAGTATGCTTGATGATGGATGAATCCTATCATAATTAGCGCGCTCATTCAAGGATATCCTCATTATATTCAGGCAATGATGTGGATATCGGAAATGCCTCTTGGCGAGCGAGGCCAGGGGGAACAGGGCCTTGGCAACCAACAGGGGTCAGGAACAAGAAGCAGGAGCAAAAAAGGAGCGGCAATCGCCGCTCCTGAAGTATGGATAGACTTCGCAGTCATTCAGCCAGGTGATAGATGTTCAGCACATCCTGCCAGCGCAGCTTTTTAAGACCTCCAAGCGGCCTTTCCTTGCCGTAGTACTCCCGGGTGCCCTTGCGCGCCATTTCTTCAAGTCGGCTGCTGTCGATGCCCAGTTCCCCAAGGGTCTGCGGCAGGCCCATGCGCCGGTAGAATCCCTGAAGCCGCGCGATACCTTCCCTGATGACTTCTTCTTTGTCCCTCAAACCTTTGGAAACACCCATGACATTGACGGAAAACTGCACGAACATGTCCAAATTGTCCTTGTGCACATACTTCATCCAGGCAGGCGTCAGCACCGCGAGTCCCGCCCCGTGCGTCACGTCGTAGGCGGCGCTGAGCTCATGCTCCATATCGTGGCAGGCCCAGTCCTGCTCGCGTCCCATGCCCAGCAAGCCATTGTGCGCGACGGTGCCTGCAAACCCGACCTCAGCCCAGGCATCATAGTCCCGGGAGTCGTCAATCAGCCGCGGCGCGTTGGCGATGATGGTGCGCAGCGTCGCTTCGCTTAGCGCATCTGTCAGGTCCACATGAGTCGTATTGGAAAAATAGCGCTCGAAGATGTGACTCATCATGTCTGCCACGCCGCTGGCGATCTGGTACTTGGGCAGGGTGAAGAAGAGCTCGGGATTCATCACACTGACAAGGGGGCGCAGCAGCGGGCTGCCGTAGCCATATTTGCGGCCCTTCTCCTCGTTGGAGATGACCGTGTCACCGCTGGACTCGCTGCCCGCGGCCGGAATGGTCAGGATGACCGCCACTGGTAAGGCCTTCTCAATGGGCATACCACTCTCATAGATGTCCCATACATCTCCGTCATGATATACCCCCATCGCGATGGCTTTGGCTGAGTCGATCGCACTGCCGCCGCCGACCGCGAGGATCAGGTTCACTTTTTCCCTGCGGCACAGTTCGATTCCCTCATGCACCAGCTTGAGCCGCGGATTGGGCACAACACCGCCGAGCTCGACATACCCGATCCCGCTGTCTTTCAATGAAGCGATGACCTGGTCATACAGGCCCGTCTTTTTGATGCTGCCCCCGCCGTAGTGCAGCAGCACCTTTTTGGCATACGGCTTGATGAGCTTTCCAATTTCCTTTTGCGTGCCGCGTCCAAAAACAATGCGGGCCGGGGTATACAGGTCAAAGTTCAGCATGATGTCCCTCCATAGTTAATAAGTTGAAAAGGCAATTAAGGATGCCAAGTTGATTCTACACGAATTGAGCGGCGCCCAAACACACCGGGATGTCAAGAAGCCGGGCTGCGCACCTACTGCTTGCCTTCCGCAGGGGATGAAACGATGTTTTTAACCCACAGGCCGGAGCGCACCAGCAGCAGGCCTGCGGCAGCCTTCAACAGGTTAGTGCCTTGGCTGAGCATCATCAGCGGTATGACCGGCAGATCAGTCCAGAGGACCAGGATACGCGTAAAGGGAATCATCAGCACCCAGGTAAAGGCGCTGTCAAACAAAAAGGTCATCAAGCTGGAGCCGCCTGAACGAAGGGCAAAATAGCTGCTGTGTGAAATCGCGTTGATTGGCAGGAGGAAGGCGCTGATGAGGATGAACCCAGTCGCCATCACACGCGTATCATCCACCACATTGTATAGGCGGGGAAACACCGGGGACAGCGCGGCCATGACCGCCCCGACAGCCAGGCAGACCGTAAAGGAGAGGAAAATCAGCTTCCATACATCTTCCTTCGCCTTCTTCATATTGCCCGCGCCCAGGGAATGCCCGACCATCACGGCCACCGCGTTGCCGATGCCCAGGAAGAATACAATGAACAGGTTGCTGACTGTGCTGGAGATGGTCAGCGCCGCCAGCACGGTCAGCGCGCGCATGGAAGCGGTTTGGGTCAGTGTGGTCATGCCCAGCGACCAGAGCGCCTCATTGAGCAGCAGGGGCATCCCTTTGTTGAATACTTTACGCAGAAGGCCCGCAGGAACACGGAGGCTTTGCCAGGCTTTGTGCAAAAAAGCGAAGCGGTCGTTGTGGTGAATGGCGGCTGTCATGACGCCCAGTTCCGCGAAACGGGAAATCACCGTCGCGACGGCCGCGCCTTTGACTCCCAGGGTCGGAAAACCCAGGTTGCCGAAAATCAACAGCCAGTTGCCCACCAGATTGACAAGCACCGCAATGATGCTGGCCTTCATTGGCAGCAAGGTTTCGCCGGTCTCCCTGAGCGTGGTGGCATAGCTCATGGACAGCGCGAAAGGCAGGAGGCCCAGGAGCATGATATACAGGTATTCCTGGGCGTATTTAAGCATCCCCTCCGCCAGCAGGAGATCCCCGTCCCCTGTCAGGAACAGCCGGATGAGCGGGGCGTTCCAGAAACCAATGACCAGCAGTGAAAGCACTGTGATGATCAGGGAGAACCAAATCTTGATGCGGAAGGTGTTCTTCAGGCCTTCCATATCGCCCGCGCCATAAAACTGCGCGCCAAAAATACCCGGACCTGACAGGCCGCCGAAAATGCACAGCGCGAAGACAAAGGTCATCTGGTTGGCGATGGACACGCCTGACATCTGTTCTGTCCCCAGCTGACCGACCATGATATTGTCCAACAGGTTGACAAAGTTGGTCACGCTGTTCTGGATGATGACCGGCACTGCGATCGCCAGAACCGATTGATAAAAAGCCCTGTCGCCGATGAATACCCGCCGGAATCTGTTCATGGTCCGCTCCTGCTTCCCGTAAACTGACCGGATAGCAATGCATAAAAAAAGAAATGCGGAAAGCAGATGTATTCTGCCATATAGCCAGCTGAAAGGCAAACAGAAAAAAGCCCGCCGCCGGAAATGGCGGCAGGCAGAGAATCCGGGTTGTGCAGAATGTTCTGCTTATTGCGCCGCAGCCATTGACTGGGTCAACTGGCCCATGGCGTTCGCCAGTTGCTCCAGGCCGGGATTCCCGGCCATCACAGCATTGAGGTTGTTGATGGCGCTCAGGAGCAATTCATACTGCGGGCTGCCCGGCATCAGCGCGGCCAGCTGATTGGATGCCTGAAGGATCAGGTTCTGCGCGTCCGGAAGCAGGGTGTTGGTAACGATGCCCTGCTGATAATCGCCGGGCTGCTGATGGATCGTGCAGGTTTGGGCGCTCATCAGCGCGGCATTGGCGCTCTGGCTGCCGGTATATCGGATGGCCGCATAGGTGCCCAGGTACTCAGACAGCACGCCGGAGAATTGTGATCCGGCAAAAATCTCAAGCGGATGCCCGTGCGGCAGCACGGTGATACCCCGTTCAGCACGGTTTTCCAAGGGACAGTAGGGCCCTGCAATCATATTGCTGGCGGTGCATACCGTCATCTGGTGATGCATCTGGCAGCTGACCTGGGGTACCGAGTCCCGGGGAAAATAGTCAGTGACTGTGCCATATCCCATCGCGTCCTGCCTGCAGGCCTCCGTGGCCAGCTGGCCGGACACCGCGCAGGTTGTCACTTTGACCAGGCCGTAGCTTTCCGCATCCCCCTGAAGAATATCCCGGTTATCCAGGCCTTTTTCCTGATGTAGCCTCTCCATAAAGACCTGCCATAGCTTCGCCGCGGAGTTGCCGCCTGTTGTCTTGCTGGAAAGGGCTTTGTAGTTGTCATGCCCGATCCATACCGCAGCGGAATACCATCCGGTCATCCCGACAAAGAAAACGCCCTTTTGCTCGGAGTTGGTACCCGTCTTGCCGGCCACTGTCTGGCCGCTGATGCGCGCGGCGCGGCCTGTGCCTTTGGATACCACATCCTTCATGATGTCCACCATCAGCCAGGCGGTGGAAGGCTTGAACACCTGCCTGCGTCCCTGGTCCTGGTGCGCATCGAAGATGATCTTTTCGCTGCTGTCCAGGATGCCCAGGATACTGACGGGCTGCTGGTAGACTCCGCCGTTTCCCAGCACGCCAAAGGCTACCGCCATTTCAAGCGGTGTGATGCCTGATGAACCGAGGGAGACACCAAAAGGCGTTGCGTTGATGTGCGCCTCGGCAACGCCGAGCCTCTTGAGATAGTCGACCGAACGGTCAACCCCAACATAATTCATCAGAACGTTTGCGGCGGCGGTATTGTCCGACTGGACAACTGCGGTCCTGAAGGTTTCCGGCCCCCTGTAAGTGCTGCCTCCATAGTTCTGCGGCCAGGAGTCCTTGCCGTCGCTGCCGCGCCAGCCGGTAATGGGCAGGGGCATATTAAAAGCGATGGAACCAGCGCCCGCACCCATATCAATCGCCGGGGCGTAGACGCTGATGGGTTTGATGGATGAACCGACCGGCATATTCATGTCGACGGCGCGGTTGAGGGATTTTCGGACTTCCGGGGCGGTACGGCTGCCCACAATGGCCTTGAGCTCGCCCGTGCGGTAATCCACAATGCAGGCCCCTACCTGCGGCTGGATGATGTCGGTATAGGTGCCGTCCTTGTTGCGCGAGCGGTAGACCTCTGTGCCGGGATCGCGCAGCTTCGGGTAGTCCTTATAGTTATAGATGGTATCTTCCAGTGTGGTCTGTATTTTCGTGTCCAGCGCCAGATACACCTTATAACCGCCTGTACGCAGTTCCTTCTCCATCTTTGTTCGGTTCTCGGCGGTGTTTCCAAGCCCCCTGAGCTTCAGCAGCACCTGCACGGTATCCCGGACAGCATACTCCACATAATGGACATAGGGGTACAGCGCCTTGGACTGCGGGTCTTCCCTTAAAACCTGCGCGGTAGCGGGATCCTGGGCCTGGGTGAACTCCTTCTGGGTGATCATCTGGTGCTCATACATCACGCGCAGCACATAGTCCGTGCGGTTGTTCATGCGGGCCACATAATCGATCGTGTCCGACTGGCGCAGATAAAAATTACGCCGGGGATTATAGTAGTAGGGGTTTGTTGTCATCCCGGCCAGCATGGCGCACTCGCGCAGGGTCAGCTGGTTGAGCTCCTTGTTGAAGTACCCGACGGCCGCCACCTTGATGCCGTAATAGTTTTCACCCAGAAAGATGGTGTTGAGGTAACTTTCCAGAATCTCTTCCTTGGAGTAGGACGCCTCCAGCTGCATGGCCAGGAAGGCCTCCTGGATTTTTCGTTTGTAACTCAGTTCATCAGACAGAACGGTCTGCTTGATCAGCTGCTGGGTGATGGTGGAACCGCCCTGCTGGGAACCGGAAACGAAATTGGTGACAAACGCGCCGACGATGCGCTTGATGTCAACGCCGCTGTGAGAATAAAACCGCACGTCCTCCGCGGCGATAAAAGCGTTGCGAAGCTGATAGGGCATGGTGTCAATGCTCACCATGATCCGGTTTTCAGTGCCCTTGTAATCTGTGATCAGGTTGCCCTCCCGGTCATAAAAGAAGGAGGTCTGGTCCTGATCGTCAATTTTCGCGATATCCAGCACAGGGGCTGTGTCCACATAGGTCTTGGCAATGCCGACAACCGCCCCGATTCCTGAAAGGCCTGCGATGAACACCAAAAGGATCAGCAGCCTGAAGCTGTTGATAATGACAGCGAGGATAAAGCTGGGCTTTCGTGTGCGGCGCTTGAACAGGGAACGCCGCCCCCTTTGTTCCTCCTGCCCGATGATCTGCTCATCCGCGGGGAAATGATCCTGAAACAGCCTGCTGATAAACCTTCCTCCCGGGCTCATGCCCGGAATGATTATAACACAGCCGGCAGGGGCTTTAAAGACTCCCTTCCGGCGCCGGGCAACGCTTCCGCATGTCTAAAAACGCCGGCAAGCCTTGCGCCGCTTGACACTTTATACACTCAGGAGTAGAATGATGCAAACAACTGATTCCAGCCAAAGCGCGCCTTGCGCGCCGGAAGGAGGGACGGGCGTGAAGTTTGCCCTGAACAGCCAGCGGAACCGCTTTTTTCTGATATTCCTTATAGTGTTTTCCATGCTGGTTCAATCCCCTTGCGTAAAAGCACAGCCGGTGATGGAAGGATTGACCTTTGCCCTGAGTGCGGAACCATCCAGCCTGACCGCCCCGGGAACGGTCACCGTTTCCGCCAGGGTGGCAAACGCGGGCAGCGCGGATATCAATACCCCGATGGCCTTGTATGATCCGGACGGGAAACCGGTAACCTCATTTGGTGACGGCGGCACCCTACTGAAGCTTGAGTCCGGGGAAAGCTATCTCTGGCAGGGGCAGTACGCAGTCAAGCAATCCCATCTGGATGAGGGCAAGCTGGTTTATTCCCTGCGCTACAATACCCAGGACGCCGCCGGCGCCTTGATTGAGCTGACCCTTCCGGCCTCAGCCGCTCTCGTTTTTACGGGAGAAAAAGTAGAGCTGAAAATCAACCGGACCATTACCCCTGAAGTGGTGCGGCGAGGCAAAGAGGTTTCAGTCCTTTATGAATTGATCAACCAGGGCAACGTCAAGCTCACCAATATCCAGGTGAAAGAGAACCGGCTGGTTTCGACACGGACCCAGACTGTCGCAGATCTTGAGCCCGGCGCAAGCCAAAAGGTGACCTTCACAAAAACGAATGTGACGGCGGATCTGACAAGTTCCGCCCTGGTAACCTACCGCAAGGAAGGCGACCGGAAAAACCTGCAGCTGATCGTTGAGCCCGTTCAGGTCCCATTGGCCAGGCCAGCCCTTACCTATACGCTCAGCGCGGACAAGACCCAGGTCAGCATCGGCGAGACGGTCACCTTGACCCTTGAAATCAAGAACGCCGGCAACATTAACTATTCCAACATCACCGTCAGTGACCCGAAACTTGGCGAACTGTTCACCAACGTCCAGATCAGCGCGGGGCAAACCAGGGAACTGAAAAAGGAAATCACCCTGAATGAAACGACCACCTATGCCTTCACGCTGAAACTGGAAGACAACACAGGTACCACACAGGAAGAGAAGGTGCCTGAGCTGAGGGTGTCCGCCTATACCGAAGGGCAGATGCTGCGGCTGAACCTGACCCTCACTGCTGACAAAGAATCAATTTCCTCCCTGCCCGGAGACATCAGTTTTAACCTGACGGTCACAAACGACAGCAACACTGCCGCCAAGAATATCGTCATCAGGCATGCGGCAAAAGAAATCTACACCATCAATGAGCTGGCCCCGGGGCAGAGCATGGTGGTCTCCCGCGATTTCCGCCTGTCCCAGGCGGGCAAATACCAGTTTACCGCTGTGGCGACTGACGTTCAAAACAACACGGTTGAGTTTAGCTCCAATCCCCTGAACATCAGTTACGCCGCGCCCACGCCTGCGCCCACCCGCAGGATCATCCAAACCATCGCGCCGGTGGTCACCTATTCCCCCATCCCTGCAGACTATGCCCCTGAAGGCGGGCAGGCACGAAGCGCGCTGTTTATCCTGACACTGGCTCTGGGGGCGCTGTTCGCGCTGTCGCTTATCCTGCTGGTTGTCTCAGCAGTTTTACGCGCCAAGGCAAGGGCAAAAAGCGACGCGGCCTATGACACTTTTGAAATCAGCGGCACCAGGGACTACACAACCCCGTCGGACGAAACAAAGCTATCCCTGAAAGAGACGGAAGATCAAAAAACAGAGGAGGCGGCAGCAGTCAAAGCTGCGGTTGAACTTCCTCATGAGAAGTACCTCAAGCCTGCCATCCCTGCTGAAAAGCCAGCGGACGCGAATGTGCCGCAGGCAGCTGACGGGGAAGGCGCTTTCCGCCTGACCCGTGAAGAGGATGATAAATCTTCAGAGGACGCTCCGGAAAAAGCCATGGATGAGGAAGGATCGGCCAATGAACGCCGCGGCCGCAGACTGGAGCGCCGCAAGTCAGACGACACCGGGGAATCAAAACAATCATCATAAATGCCACACGCTGAAAAACCACCCTTCAGGGTGGTTTTTCATTGCCGGGAGTTTTTTTACCAATATGCGGAAACAGGATTTTGGCAAGACAGTATGCGTTGCTTTTACAGCATCTTCTGCGTTTATAACATGGCCAGCAGCTTGTCCAGGCTCTCTTTCGCGTCGCCAAGCAGCACAAGCACCTCAGGCCGGGGCTGGTAGAGCGGATTGGGAACGCCTGCATAGCCCGGCCTGTCATCATAATTGCAGATGATCAGGTGCCTGGCTTTGCCGGCGTCCAGAATGGGCATGCCGTAGATGGGGGTGCCCTGCGCCGTGTTGGCAGCCGGGTTGATGACATCGTTCGCGCCGATCACAATGGCCAGGTCAGTATCTGGAAAATCCGGGTTGATGTCATCCATTTCAAAAAGCAGTTCATACGGCACATCCACCTCCGCCAGCAGCACGTTCATGTGCCCGGGCATGCGGCCCGCCACCGGATGGATGGCAAAGCGGACCTGTTTTCCCTTGGCTGCGAACCTGTCGCTTAAGAGTTTGACCTTTTCCTGCGCCTGCGAGAGCGCCATACCATAGCCGGGGATGATTACGACAGTCCTTGCCTCTTCCAACCATTTTCCGGCATTTTCAAGGCTTGCGCCTGCCGGCGCCGGCTTGTCTTCCGTATCTTTTCTCAATGCCTGTCCGTCAACTGCGTTTTCCAAGGACTCTTTCTCCAAAGCCGGCTTTGGAGCGCCGCCAAACAGGACGCTGGACAGTTTCCGGTTCATTGAGCGGCACATGATTTGGGTCAACAGCATGCCCGAGGCCCCTACAATGCCCCCGACCGCCACCAGCAGGACGTCCCCCAGCGCCATGCCGGAAATGGCGGCTGCCACGCCGGAGGTTGAGTTCAGCAGACTGATGGTAATGGGCATGTCCGCGCCGCCTACCCTGAGGGCGAACAGGTACCCGAAACCCAGGGCAAAGACAGCCAGGATGATTCCAAGGCCGAGCCGGCCTTGCTGAACAAGCGGCAGCGCCGTGACCAGCGCAAGGGATATCAGGGCCGCGGCGGCAGTCAGAAGGCGGTGCCCGCGCAGCAGCGCGGATCGCTGGGGCATGAGGTTGTGCAGTTTGGCGGCGGCGACCATGGAGCCGGAAAAGGTCGCCGCGCCGACAGCCAGGGCAAGGCCTGATGCTGCCAGTTCAAAGGTGTTCTGGCCTTGTCCCGAGGCAATGACCAGGACGGCTGACAGCGCAGAGGCAAGGCCGCCCAGGCCGTTGAGCAGACCCACCATCTGGGGCATCTGAATCATTTTGACCCTGATGGTGAGCAGAATGCTCAGGAAGGTGCCGGACAGGAGTCCCAGGATGATATAGACCAGGCTGCCGGCAAGGTCCGTGCGCACCATGGTGATCACGATGGCGGCCAGCATGCACAATGCGCTGAGCTGATTGCCGCGCGCGGCGGTCTCGACCTTGCTCATGAGCCGGATACCGCTGAGCACGCCCAGGCTTAACAGGGAACAGAGGATATAATAGAGAAGATCGCTCATTTCCCTTCCCCCTCCTTGTCCCTGCCGCCTTTGAACATGCGCAGCATCCTGTCTGTCACGCCAAAGCCGGAGACGACGTTGATGACCGCCGCGATGATGCCCAGCATGCCCAGCAGTTTGCCCAGCGTGCTTTCAGACATGCCGGTAACCGCCAGCATGCCCAGCAGGGTGACGCCAGACAGCGCGTTCATCCCGCTCATCAGCGGGGTATGCAGCAAGCTTGGAACGGCGCTGATGAGCTTATAGCCCAGAAGGGTCGCCGCGATAAAGACCAGTACAAGAATGACTTCCCGGCTCATATGCCCATGGCCTCCCTGGCTCCCTGGTGGACCACTTCGCCGCCCAAAGTGGTGAGGATGCCGCGGACGATCTCATCCTCGCGGTTTAGCATCATGTTCCCGTCCTTTACGAGATAGCTGATCAGGTTGTACATGTTCATGGCAAACATGCTCGTGGAGCTTTCCGGCAAAAGCCCCGGGATGTTTTTGATGCCAACCAGATGGACATTGTGCTTCAGAGCAATCTCACCCGGAGGGGTCAAGGCGCAGTTGCCGCCCTGATCAATGGAGATGTCTACAATCACCGAGCCTGGTTTCATGGTTTTCACCATTTCTTCCGTGATCAGCACGGGCGCCTGTTTTCCGGGCACCAGCGCCGAGAGGAAGACCAGGTCCATCTCCGGCAGGCGTCCCGCCAGCACCGTCCGTTCGATTTCAATCAGTTCACGGCTGAGGGACCTGGCATAGCCGCCCTCGCCTACCGCCGAAACTTCCGGCACCTTCAGGTCAATGACCTGAGCGCCCAGGCTTTGTGCCTGCTCCCGTGCGGCGGGGCGGATATCGGCAGCGAAAACGCGCGCGCCAAGCCGCTTTGCTGTCGCCAGCGCCTGCAGGCCTCCTACTCCCGCGCCGACAATAAGGGCGTTGATCGGCTTGATCATCCCAACCGCGGAAAAAATCTGCGGCGCAAAGCGGGGCAGAAGGTTGCAGCCCATCAGGATGCCCTTGTAGCCCGCGCAGGTGGACATGCTGGTGAGCGCGTCCATGTTCTGCGCCCTGGAAATGCGGGGGACGCCGTCCAGCGTAAGCGAGGTGATGCCGCGGGATGCCAACTGCCTGACCATGTTATGGTTGGATGGCGCCGCCGGATGGATAAAGGTGATCAGAACCTGGCCGGGGCGCATCATGTCCACTTCATGCAGGCCGGCTTTGGCGTTGAACTGCGGTTCCTTGACTTTCAGGATCAATTCCGACCTGTCATAAACAGCCTTGGCATCCGGCAGGATGATGGCGCCGGAAGACGCATACTGCTCGTCATGAAAAAAGGCGCCTTCGCCCGCACCGGCTTCCACCGCGACGGAATGCCCCTGGGCAATATATTTCGCGCAGGTCTCCGGCGTTGCCGCGACGCGGTTTTCATCATGCATGATTTCCTTGGGAATGCCGATTTTCATATTGATATCCCCCCCATATTCTTTCACTGGTCAGATTATACAATCCGTACAGTAAAAATACAATCATGAATAAAAAAGACCGTCGGACGAATATTCATTCCGCTTATTGACTTTACTGCCTGATATCGTATGATGTGACAGGCTCCTTAACAGGGATTGGGAGGTAACATGCGCAGCTCTTCACCGCATCAGTTCAGGATTGAGCTTGGCTTTGCCGGTGTGCACTCATCTTTCTGGATGTCCATCTGCGCGTTCTCCGGTTTTATGGCAGTCTATCTGACGCATTATGGGTTTTCAGACTCGCAGATCGGCCTGACCGCCTCCATTATATCCCTGATCACGATTGTGTTTCAGCTTTTCGTCTCCACCTATTCCGACACAAACATGCATGTCCCCCTCAAGCGCATCATTTCCGTCATCTATTTCCTGATTCTTGGTCTGGTAGCTGTGCTGGCTCTGCTGCCGATGCCGCTGGTGATGATGATGGCTGTCTTCAGCTTCGCCGGCGGCCTGACCAACAGCCTGCCCGGACTGTTCAACGCGCAGGTCATCCAGTTCATCAACGCGGGCATCCCGATCAATTTCGGCTGGCCGCGCGGGATCAGCTCCATCGCCTACGCGCTCACCGCCTTTTTGATCGGGCAGCTGCTGGAAAACTATTCCCCCACCATTCTCATGCCCATCTGCCTGATTTTCATTGTTTCCGCGATCATCATGATGTTCCTCATGCCCAGGCCCGATGAGGAAACCGGGGATGAGGCCATCCCGGACCTCGCGGAGAATGGTAAGAGAACCTCCCTGCGCCAGCTGCTCTCCTCAAGCCGCGTGCTGCAGGTTTTTCTGCTTTCCAGCATCTTTATGAGCGCGGGGCAGAGCAACATCTTCCTGTTCCTGACCAGGATCATCGAGGCAAATGGGGGAAACAAGGCTGATTTGGGCCTTGCGATGTTCATCCAGGCTGGCGTTGAGTTGCCCGCCATGTTCATGATCCCCTGGCTGCTGCGCAGATTCCGGGCGCGCGCGATCCTGGTTTTTTCAGTGACCGCATACCTGGTCAAGTTCGCCCTCATCTATTTTTCGACCACCCTGCCCGGCATCTACGCCGCTATGGCGGTCAGCGTCTTCTGCTTTGGCCTGTACGGGATGACCTCGGTGTTCTTTGTCAACGACATCGTCAAATACAACGAAAAGGTGCGCGCGCAGACACTGGTCACCGCCAGCGGCGCGTTCTCCGCGATCATCTACAACCTGGGCGCCGGATGGATCGTGCAGGTTTACGGCATCCGGATGCTCAACCTGATCTGCATGCTGCTGCAGATCATCGCGGCCTCCCTGATGGGCCTGTGCGCCTGGCTGCAGATGCGGGATGAAAAGAAGCTTGTACTCCCCCCGTCCCTTCCGTCAGCATCAAACGCAAATACTATTTCAACGCGCTAAGAGCGAAATGACGCGGCGCTGACATTCATTTTGAAGGAATCGGCAATCATTGCTTGACAATTCACCGGTGTTGTGATAATTTCCCTCTTGCACCTTGCGGGAATGGCGGAATTGGCAGACGCGCTAGATTCAGGTTCTAGTGAGCAATACGCTCATGCAGGTTCAAGTCCTGTTTCCCGCACCAACGGGGAAGTTTGTTGAAAACTTCCCCGTTTGATTTGAGCCTGTGCCAGCCGGCCCGGCAAAAGCAGCGAGCCGTAAAAGCGTTCTTCCGCGGGGTTCCCCGGTTCACTGGCGGCGGAGCGTTTTCCGTCCCGCGCAAATGCCGGTATGAGGCTTTCAGAGAGTTGAACGCAGGAACAAAGTGCAGTAATATGGACGGGTATGAGGCGCTCCTGCGGCCGCTTGCTCTGTGCCGTTTTGGGGTTGGAAGCCATCCTGAGGAAGGGAGCGTTGCGCNNAATGCCGACTATCGGGTAATAGAATCAAGAAGGAGTGACTTTCATGTTGTATTCAAAGGAAGTTGAACACATGTGCCCTGTTGCCAAAGGCGCCAATCACGGGCCCGCGCCGATCCCAGAGGAAGGGCGCTGGGTGCAGGCGAAGGAGATCAAGGACATCTCCGGTCTGACGCACGGCGTCGGCGGCTGCGCGCCGCAGCAGGGCGCCTGCA
>DIWD01000031.1 GCA_002428405.1 bacterium UBA6115 | reverse complement strand
GAAGCGAAAAGAAGGGGCCTGAAGCTCGGCGAACTGACCAAACCGGAGTATTATGAATCCATTCTCAAGCGCTACTCTTTCCCCGATCTGGAAGCGATCTACGGCGCGGTCGGCTACGGCGGCATCCCTTCATCCTATGTGATTTCAAGGCTCGTTGATGAGCAGATCCACGCCGCGGACCAGGCCAACCTGAAAAAGCCGCCGGTCGTGCCGGAACCCAAAGAAATCGACCATCAGGGCAAACCGACACACGGTATCTATGTGGAAGGCGGAGCCGGCATGCTGGTGCGTTTTGCCCACTGCTGCAGCCCGGTGCCCGGGGATGAAATCATTGGCTATATCACAAGGGGACGGGGAGTCACAGTGCACAAGGCTGATTGCGTCAACGCAAGCAGCTCGGAGCCGGAACGGGCTATCCGTGTCAGCTGGGCGGAGGAGGATACCGGCAGCTTCAATGCGGGAATACGTGTTATCGTGTATGACAGCCCTAACATCCTCGGGGAAATCATGATGTATATCGCAAACTCCGGCACGCCGGTCGCGGCAGGTTCCCAGGAAGAGGTCAAAAAGGGAATCCGCACCTTGCATATTGTGATCCAGGTCTCAAGCTCCGAACAGGTCAGGATCACCCTGACCCGGCTCCAGAAGAGGACCGATGTGCTGGAAGCTTACCGCAGCGCAAAATAACCCATAACGAAAGGAATGCGATCAATGAGGGCAGTGGTTCAGCGGGTTACAGGGGCGCAGGTCAGTGTGGGGGAAGAGGCGGTTGATACAATCGGCCCCGGGGTGCTTGCTCTCATTGGTATTGAAGCCGGCGACACAGAAAAGGACGCGGTGTACCTGGCTGACAAGATCGCAAAGCTGAGGATCTTTTCGGATGAAGCGGGAAAGATGAATCGATCCTTGATGGATATTCAGGGGGAAGCGATGATGGTCAGCCAGTTCACCCTGCTGGGCGACGCGCGCGGGCAGAACCGGCCTGGCTTTACCAAGGCAGAGGAACCGGAGAAGGCAAATCAGCTCTTCCTGCTGTGCTGCGAAACAGTCAGGGCAAAGGGAGTCCGTGCGGCACAAGGCGTCTTCCGTGCCCATATGGCCGTGTCGCTGGTCAATGACGGTCCGGTCACCATTTTGTTGGACTCAAGGAAACTTTTTTGATCATGGAGGGCCAATTGCAGCTCATTGCCTTGCCGGTCGGCGCGCTTGAAACAAACTGCTATATCCTTTGTCAAAAAGGGCGTGATGACGCCGTTGTGGTGGACCCCGGGGATGATGGAGAGAAAATCATCAGGAGGCTGGACGGGCGTAAAACCGCTGCCGTGCTGCTGACCCATGGGCATTATGACCATACCGGCGCGCTTTCCTTTTTCTCTGATGCGCCCATCTATATCCATGAAATGGACAGTATCATGCTGACAGACAGCCATTACAGCTTCGGCCGCGTCGCAGGTGACCATGTTCCAAGGCCCGTTGCCACGGGATTTCTCTTTGAGGGGCAGCACCTGCTGCTTGCCGGGCTGGATATCCTTGTTCTGCACACCCCGGGACATACCCGGGGCAGCGTATGCTTCCAGATCGGCCATGAGCTCCTCACCGGGGACACGCTTTTCAAAGGCGACTATGGGCGGACAGACCTGCCTGGAGGCAGCCCTGAACAGATGCGCGCCTCCCTGCGCCGCCTGCTCAGGCTGTCCGGCTGCCACGTCCTGCCTGGCCACGGGCCTGATGACTGGATCAAATGAGAATCAGGTTCATTCAGACCTTGCCAGACTTTCAGAAGGAACTGCTGGACATCGCGGATCTGTTTCTCAACAACACCGTTGTGGTTGACAAGCCTAATGAAGCGGCTGAACTCTACATCCGCATCATGGAAACTGTCATTGAGAACAGACGTCACTGCGCGGTTGAACTGACCGGCAGCCTGAAAGCGTTCTATTTGAATGAGGAGTCGGTCTCGGACGACCCGCAGGAAGAAAAACGCCTGCATAAGCGGCAGCAGAAATTGGCCTTGTACCATGCCCTCGTTCAGGTCACCGGGCGGCAGCCGCCATGGGGTTCGCTGACCGGCGTGCGCCCGACGCGGTTGGTGTATGAGGGGATTGAGCAGGGGCTGACTCCTGGTGAGGCGGCAAGCCGTGTCGGGGACCTTTTTCGTCTGAAAAAGGATAAGGCGGACCTCCTGGAGGAGATCGTCCGGGTACAGCAAACCCTCCCTCCTGCAAAACAGGATGAGACCGCTTTGTACATCGGCATTCCCTTTTGCGTCAGCCGTTGCCGTTACTGCAGTTTTCTAAGCCGTGAGGTGGGGGATGGCAGCATCCTGCCCCGCTATGTGGATGCGCTTGAACAGGAGATCAAGGGCATTGAAAGGCTGATGAAGCAGCAGGGACTGAAGCCGCGATCACTGTATATCGGCGGCGGCACACCCACCGTGCTGCCTGAACATCTGCTGCTTCGAGTAATGAAAGCCGTTTCATTTCTCAGTTCCAGGGCGATGGAGTTGACTGTCGAGGCCGGGAGGCCGGATACCATTACGGAGGGGAAACTGCGTGTCATCAGAGACTTTGGCAGCGTCAGGATCTCTGTCAATCCCCAGACCATGCACGACCGGACACTGGAAAGAATCGGCCGCAGGCATACTCAAAAACAAACAGAGGAAGCGTACGCCCTGGCCAGAAGCCTGGGCTTCCGGAATATCAACATGGATCTGATTGCCGGACTGCCGGGGGAAACCCCGGAGATGTTCGCTCAGACGGTTGCCTGGGCGCTGGCCATGAAGCCGGAGTCCTTAACTGTACATACCCTCAGTGTAAAGCGCTCCAGCGACATGTACCGTTTTGGCGATGTGGTCTCATCAGGCAGCATGGTGGAGGAAATGGTGGATGAGGCACGCATACGCCTGACAGGCTCAGGGTACAGGCCTTATTATCTGTACCGGCAGAAACACATGGCCGGAAACCTGGAGAACATCGGGTACGCGTTGCCTGGATATGAGTGCCTGTACAACATCGACATGATGGAAGACATGACCACGGTGCTCGCGGCCGGCGCGGGGGCCATCTCAAAGATGGTCTCGCCCGGCAGAAAACAGATTCTGCGGGCGCCCAACATCAAAGATGCGGATGGATACATCAGCCGGGTCGAGGAAATGATTGAACGAAAAAACGCCCTGTTTCTGGGCGTTGGGAAAGGCGTCAGGCCGGTTTCAGGCTCTGGGGAAGAGACGGATGTCCTGCCCCTGGAACTGGAGGACGAGGCTTAGCCTCTGGTCCGTCAGCCTTGAAAGGATGCGCCGGGTGTAGCGCTCCCTGAGATTTTCAAGCGTCAGGTTGGTGCTGAACACGGTGCTTTTTTTGTGTTCCATCCGGTGCTCGATCAGGGCGAACATCTGCTCCAGCGTGATATTTTCCCATAGGGGTTCCGTGCCGAGGTCATCGATCAGCAGCAGCGGCACATCGTAATAGGGCTGGTCGATCACTTCATCCCGGGAAAAGTAAGCCTGGCGGATTTGGTTGAGCAGTGCGTTGGCATTGAAGGCCAGTGTCTGGATGCCCCGCTCCCTTGCTCTTTTGGCAATGGATTTGAGCAGAAAGGTCTTGCCCAGTCCGCTGGGGCCGTAAAGCAGCAGGTTCAATTCGCATTCCGGAAGCGTATTCGCGTATTGCTCGCAGCGGCTGTAGATCACTTTCATCAGTTCCCGCTGGGATGTTCCGCTTTGATCCAAGGGTTTGACCGAAAACACCCCCAAGTCAAAGCTTTCAAAACTCGGGCTGTCCGGCCCTTCCAGCTCGCCTGAAAGCAACTGATGATACCGCCTGGCTACACAGTGACACAATGTTTTCGGGCTTTCTCCCGTGTATCCGCTGTCCCGGCAGACCGCGCATTGGCAGACTGGATCCAGGTAGTCCTCCGGCAGTCCGTTTTCCTTCAGAAGACGGGCAATCTCTTCATTGCACTGCTGTGTTTTCTCTTCTATCCCTTCGGGCTTGATTCCCTGGATGGCCTGCTGGAGTCCTGTGAGAATATCTTCCCGGCGTTTGGCATCAAGCTTCGCGATGGCAGGGCACACTTCCGCCGCGTGCGTCAGTCTGCGCTGTTCTTCCGCCTCGTTTTGAAAACGCCTTGCGCGGCATTCATCCAGTGCCTGTGTCAGCAGCTCATTGGCCACGCGCTTCCCTCGCTTCCTTCAGCAGATCGGGACCTGTATACAATCCCTGATCATTGTCCTGCCCCTGGTCATAATCCTGAAATCCAACTCTTTTCCCGCGCCTCTGCGCCGGCGCGGCATTTTGCTTCCCCGCTTCATCAGCGGTCTTTATACCGCTCTTCTTCCAGCTGTCCAGAACCTTTTCCATATAGGCCATCTTCTGACGGCTGGAGCGGGCCTGGCTTGCGGCCTCCAGAATCAATTCCTCGCTGTGCCCTTCACTGATCCATCTCCTGCAGCGGATCAAATCCTGCTCGCCCGGCCTTGCATCCAGTCCTGCCCGTTCAAACGCTTTGAACAGAAGCGCCTCATAGGCCTTCAACTCTTTCAAGTGCGCCAGCACCTGCCCTTCTTCCCGCAAACCCTGTTCCTCCCAGGAGAGCAGCTTCGGCTCCAGATGCTCAAAAGCGCCGCCCCTCGCGCGGACTGACTTCGCGGCCAGAAGGATCATCCCGGGGGAGAAGCGCTCTCTCAAGGCCAGCCATGCCGGCATCGCGGAATAAGCGCTGATGCTGAATACGCCAAGGGTTTCCAGCACCTGCTTGACCTGGGCCGCATCATTTCCTTCCTTTTTCAGCTGCTCTACCACCTCTGCTGATTTTGTTCCCCCGCCTTTGTTCTTCAGCCGTTCCAGGATGCTGTTGAGATAGGAGAAGGAAGGATTGTTGGCGCTTGCCGTTTCAGTGCAGGCCGTCAGTATGGCCTGGTCATCAAAACCCCATTCCTCGGTCCACTTGCGGTACAGGGCCATTTCCGGTTCTGTGGGCAGTCTTCTGATATTGAATTGCGCCAGCACGTTTCGGGCGCCCTGATGGGTGCGCTTGGAGTGGCTGAGGTACTGCTCCGCTTCTTCCGTTGATGCAATTCCCTCTTCCTTCATCATCACGGCCAGCGGCTGCATGCTCTTGAAGGAAAAATGCAGGCCGCGCGTATCAGCCGCATGGTTGAGCAGCATGAGCACGACCTCCTGCGGGAGACCAAGGTCCTGGATCCATTCATAGGCAAGGGCGATATCCCCCGGGCGGAGCTTGCGGCGCTCGCCGAACTGCGCATAGACAGCTTCGGAGAAGTCCACAAAGGCATGATCGCCCGTAGCCTCATCCTGCCCGGTAAGCAAACGCTGCCCCAGGTGATGGAACACATAGGAAGGCGGATTGTCGCTCACCCGCTCGACCAGCCTCCGGCGCTCCCAGTAGCGCAGGGAAGCGAGCACCTGGCCCTCTTCCATGTTCAGCTCGTTTGCCGTCTCCCGTACGCCAAACCCGCTTTCGCCCAGGAAGCTTTTGTACAGGCCGTAAAGATATACCTTGATTTTATCCCCGTCAGCTGAGGGCAGGTACTCCGTGATGAACAGGTTCTCCAGCGGCGTCACCCCGAACAATCGTGCCTGCTCGTCAAGCCGGAACATCATTTTGATCCTTCTTATCCATTTGTTCGCCTTTTTTCTCCTCAGCCTTCTCCAAGACAGGGGGCGCGGCTGTTGAACGGTTCTGGTACACACGGTATAACAGGGCGGTGATCAGGGTGAGCGCCAGGGTGATGCCGAACACAAGCACCGCCAGTTTGTACTCCTGCTGGCCCAGCATGCTTCCGCCCAGGGTAGAGGACAGCACGGAAGGGATGCGCGCCAGGGTGGTGATCAGCAGGTAGCGCCCCAGGTGGATGGGAACCAGGCCGGTCAGGTAGGTCAGCACATCCTTGGGGGTCCCCGGGATCAGGAACAGCAGGAAAATAGTAGCGTCGCGCTTTTTAGGGTCCTTGAAAAACCTGATATTTTCGATCTGTTTGTCAGTAAAGAAAAGCCGGATCAGTTTCATTCCCCAGGTGCGCACGGCAAGGATGATGATCACACTTCCCAGCGCGCTGCCCAAAAGGCAGAGCAGCATCCCGCCCCAAGCGCCGAAGATAAAGCCGGCGGCGATTTCTATCGGCTCTCCCGGGATAAAGGCGACAAGGACCTGCAGCGCCATGATGCCCACCATGAGCGGATACTTCAAAAAGCCGCGCTCCTGCATCCAGGCGCTGAAACTGGTCCGGTTCCTCAGCGCATCCACCAGCGGCCGGCCGATGAGAAAGGTCAGCGCGACAAACACGGCGATGACAACGCCCAGCGAAACAAGGCTGACGATCTTCTTCTTTTTCAGCAGCTGAAGATCTTCCTGCACTGTATCTCTCTTCTCCATACCCTCTATTTCGCCCATTTCTTGAAGTTTCCCGTTTCCAGTCCCTGCCGCACGCTTGAAATAACCTTGTCCTGAAGATCCGCGGCCTTGCGGCCTTCTCCCGCCAGGATATGCAGGAAGAACTCGATCGTGCCTGCGCTGCCTGTTACGGGGCTGGCGCAGATGTCCATCACCGCCAGGCCGCGAAGGCCATTGAGGTAATGGATCAGATCCATCAGCATTGGCAGATAGGCGCTGTCCGGAATCACCCCGCTTCGGCGGACTTCGGGACTGTCCACCTCAAAAAGGGGCTTTACCAGCGCGATGACTTCACCGTTTCCGTGCAGGATGTCCCGGTACACCGGGACCGCGCGGCGCAGGGAGAGATAGCTCAGGTCGCAGGTCGCCAAATCCGGCGTGGGATCCAGGTCCATCAGCGAGGGGTCTGACAGATTGGTCCTCTCCAGATTGACCACCCGCTTTTCCTGCCTTAAGGCGCCTGTCAGCTGGCCAAAACCGGTATCCACCGCGTAAACCCGCCCGGCGCCATGCTTGAGCAGGCAGTCCGTGAATCCGCCGGTGGACGCGCCCGCGTCCAGACAGACCCTTCCCTGCACCTGGATTTGGAACACGCGCAACGCGCCTTCCAGTTTCAACCCGCCTTTGGAGGCGTAAGGGCAGGCGCTCTCCCTGAGCCTTACCTGGTCCTCAGGCTTTACTTCCTGCCCTGCTTTGGCCGGCTGTTCATTCACCAGTACCTTTCCTGCCATCACCAGTGCTTCCGCAGCAGCCGAGTCCTCACATAATCCGCTGGAAACAAGGTGATTTTTCAGCGCCTGCCTGCTCATATCGTCTGCATGACGCCCTTGAGCGAGCGAAGCACGCGCCGCTCCATCCTGGACACCTGCATCTGGGTGAGGTTCATTTTTCTGGCTGTGGCCTGCTGGGAAAGCTGCTCCTGAAAGCGCAGCCTGATGAGGGTTCTTTCTTCCGGGCTGAGGGTTTTCAGGGCATTGCGCAGGTCCTCGCGCATCTCAAAATCCTCAAATCCCTTTTCCTGCTTGCCCAGGTGATCAAACACCATCATCCCGTTTTCATCCTGCGCATCCAGGGAGGAAACCTGGGATTTTTCCCTTGACGCGTGGACGCTGATGACCTGTTCAAGTGTCCACCCAAGCTCCTGGGCCAGCTCAGGGGCGGTGGGTTCCCGGCGAAGGCGCTGGGTCATCTGTTCCAGCGTCCTGTCCATCTGCATGCCTTGTTCACGCAGGCCCCTTGGCGTGCGCACCAGCTGCGCCCGGTCACGGATGTAATTGCGCACAGTGCCGGTGATGGTGGGGGTGACATAGGTTGTAAAACGCAGCCCGCGCTTCGGGTCAAAACCGTTCAGAGCGTTCACCAACGCCATTGCGGCCACCTGGCGCAGGTCTTCCAGTTCGATTCCCCGCCCGGTGAAACGCGCCGCGATCGTGTTGCACAGCGGCAGTGCGACACCGACTGCTTCCTCAAGCGCTTCTTTTGTCCGCGCTGCCGCGTAGCGCATCGCGGCATTGTGGATATCGTCCGCGTTCATCACTTATTTTGCTCCGATCGGCAAGGACATGCGCACGGTGTAAATGCCGCATTGGTCCCCTTCCAGTTTAACGTCTGTCACCAGGGTGCCGATGATCAGTTGGGCGACCTCGGGATCCATCATTTCGCATGCCTGCGCATCAGGCGCGCGCTGGGCTTCCAGCGTGATGAAGATGTATCCTTCTTCCATCTTGCAGCTGAGGACAACCCGTTCGACGTGGCGCTCCTGATGGGTCACCAGCTCAAACGCCTCTTCCACAGCGGTGCGCAGGTCGTCAATCACGTCCATTGACAGGTTGGCCATCACGCCGACGGC
>DIWD01000068.1 GCA_002428405.1 bacterium UBA6115 | reverse complement strand
AGAAGAAACTGCGCAGGATGATCATGTTGAACACGCTCATGGCATTGGGGATGATGAGCACGGACGGCTTGTCCAGCAAGCCAAGCGCCTTGTACAGCAGGTAGTTGGGGATGGTGCCGGCTGAAAAATACATGGTCAGCACGATCATGCTGTTGATGAGTTTGCGGCCCTTGAGCTGACTGTAAATCAGAGGATATGCGCACAGGATGGTGAGGGTCATGGAGACGATGGTGCAGATCGCCGTCAGCACGGCGGTCCAGCCAAGGGAAAAGGTGTACTTGCTGTCGCTGAGCACTTTCTGGTAGGCCTCAAGGTTCCAGCCCTTGGGCCAGAGCAGCACTTCACTGCGGATCAACGCCTCAGTGGAACTCAGGGAGCGCGCCAGCACGTTGAGAAGGGGAACCAGGCAGATGAAGATTAGCAGCACGCAGAGTGTCACGATGATAAAATCGCCCGTCCTGGTAGATTTTGATTTGATCATACTTTTCTTCCCCCTTACCAGACGCCCTGTTGGTCGTAGCGCTTGGCGATGCTGTTGGCTCCAAACAGGAAAACCACACCAACAAGGGACTGGAAGAGCCCGACAGCGCTGGCAAGGGAAAACTGCATTCCCTTGATGCCGTATTCGTATACAAAGATGGAGATCACATTGGATACGCTGCGCACCAGCTTATTGCCCAGCGCAAAGGGGCGGTCAAACTCGCTTCCCAGGATGCGGCCCATGCTCATGATGAGCAGCACGACGATGGTCGGCCGCAGACCCGGCAGAGTGACATGCCATATCCGGCGCAGCCGGCTGGCGCCATCAACCGCCGCGGCCTCATACAGCTCGGGATTGATCGCGGTCATGGCGGCCAGGTAGATGATGGTATTCCAGCCCGCATCCTTCCAGATACCCAGCGCCACGTAGCTGCCCACCCAGTAGCTGGGTACGTTGAGGAAGGGGATGGGGTCTATGCCCATGCCGCGCAGCAGGAGGTTGATGAGCCCGTCATTGGGCGCGAAGAGGCGCATAGCCAGCCCGGAGATGATGATCCACGACAGAAAGTGCGGCAGGTAGACGATGGTTTGAGTAATGCGCTTGAATCTCTTGAAAGTCAGCTCGTTGAGGATCAGCGCCAGCAGGATGGGGGCCGGGAAACCGATGATGAGGTCCAGGATATTCAGTGTAAAGGTGTTGCGCAGCGCATACAGGAAATCCCTGTTCTGGAATGCCTTGATGAACCACTCAAATCCGGAATTGCGTGCCCAGGGAAGGGCCCATGGCGGTCTGAGGATGTTATTCACCTTGAAGGCATTGAGGATATAGGCCATGGGGATGTATCGGAAGATGATGATGAAGGCTACAGGCATGGCCAAAAGGAGATAGAGCGTCCAGTAACGCCGCAGATAAGTTTTACTGCCGCGCAGACGGCTTAACTGCCTTGTATCTTTCAAGGAACCACCCCCTTTTAGACTGCAGACTGGGTTTTGCTGCGGCAAAATCTCATCAGGGC
The DNA here is from genome assembly GCA_002428405.1 of bacterium UBA6115. The sequence continues at coordinate 13,692 of DIWD01000068.1, read as the reverse complement.
CAGATCTTGCGTCCTCTTGAGTCAGGGATGCCGGAAAAACGGAAGAAAAAGCTGTTGATCACGTCCCGCCATTCTTTCGCGTTGCTGACCTGAAGGTCAAAGCGCGCCAGCACCCGCTCATATGCGTCTTGCGGCACCAGGTCCTGCAGCGCCTTCCATTTTTCCCTCAGCGCCTCGGCTTCCTCGGCGCCTTCGAAATGGTCATCATATATCCGCTGCAGCAAGGTTCGTCCGTCAGACATTACATACCCGTATTTCAACCGATGGAAAAACAGGAGCAGCTTTTCCGGGCATTGTCTTGGATCGGCATACATCTCTGACAGCTTTTTGGGGTATTGCATCGTGAACCCTGTACCGTCCGGGCAGCGGTTTACGCCGATTGCGTCCCGGTCCGCGCGATGGTAGGTGCCCCAGCGGGCATATTCATACCCGTCAGGAGACGGGCCGTAATGGGAATGCGGATTGACCATAAAGCCAAGCCCGAGGGGGGCAGCGTATTTCTCGTATGCATTGGGTGAATCCAGCAGGATATCTGCCACCCTGCCTGCGGCCGACGGGAATGTCAGCTCCGCCCATTCTTCCGCATATTCCTTTGGATCGCTCCTTCCCCTCCATACCATCCGCCCGTAGGCGTACAGGTTTGCCTGCGCCAGGTCATGCCCGGTCCAGTTCAGGCTGTTACCAAGATTTGTGACCGCGCTGACGCAAAACGCATTCTCCGGGGGCAACACCTGGAACACGTCCTGCCATTGACCGGCCTGGTAGAACAGGTCGATCTGCTGCCCGGTGTATTCCTGGGCAAGCTGAAGCTCCAGCGCCTTACGCGTATTGGGCATGGACAGCAGCAGAGGCGAAACCGGTTCGCGAACCTGAAAGTCAAGCGGCCCGTTCTTGATTTGCAGGATTACATTCTCATCAAACCGGCCGTCCAGCGGCGCGTAATAATCAAAGGCTGCCCGGGGCCGGTCTGTGACGCTGTCCCGCCAGTCCTGCCTGCAGTTGTAGACAAAGCATCGCCAGAACAGCATCCCGCCGTAGGGCTTCAGAGTGCGCGCAAGCATGTTAGCACCCTCATCGTGGCTGCGGCCGTAGGTGAACGGGCCTGGTCTGTGCTCGGAATCCGCCTTCACCAGAAAGCCCGCCAGGTCAGGAATTGCCCGGTAAACTTCCCCTGCCCTTTCTTCCCAGAACCTGATCACCTCATCGTTGAGCGGATCCGCGGTCAAAAGCCCCATTTTGATGGGCAGGCTGAATTCGATCGTCAGGATCATCCGGATGCCGTACAGGCGGAGGATGTCCGCTAATTTGGCTGTTTCAGACAGGGATTCCCCTGTGATCAGAACATCCATGGGCGGCCTGACATTGACATTGCTGGGGCAAACCGCGTTGATGCCAACGGAGGAGAGCATTCGCGCATAACGGTGTATCCGCTGGGGATCAAAGGAAACACGGTTGTTCTTAAAAAAGAAGGAACGGCCGGCATAGCCCCGCTCAACGCCGCCGTCCATGTTGTCCCAGTGATTGAGTATGCGCAGGGGGAAGAACGGTTTGTTCAGTTCGCGCGGCAGGCTTTTTCCCCGGGCAAGCAGGGAGAGCAGGCGGTAAACGCCATACAGGACCCCCGGGCTGCCTCCCTGAACGGCTAAAATACCGTTTTCCTGGAGCAACCTGAACGATTCGCCTGTGCCCTGCACCTGCACCCGGGCTTCCTGCTCAATGCCCAGCGCTTTGAGGCCCGCGCGCAGTTCGTTCAACGCGATGTCCGGCGTTGACTCTCCCTGCGGGATGTCCATCGGCAAATATGGAAGCCAAGCGTAGGCGCCCGCTGGTGCGGTCAAAATGCCAAGTCCTCCTTTTGTCATATCCGGTTGGATTGTACACTAATACTGCAGGAGGCAGAATGGCTCAGCTTTCAATTATTTGTCTGAATTGAAGAAGTTCTCATGCGGGATCGCTGGGTCATACCGCATGAGAACTATGGGCAAGAAGTAATTGAATGAAGGGTCCCTGCGTCAGCGCAAGGGATCAACAACAGCGTAAAAGGCCGGCTTTGGCTTTCCTTGCCCGTCAAACAGCAGCGGAAATTGCTTTGCTTTCCAACTGAGGTTGTCCGTCACGCCCCAGGTATGGACAGCTTCAATCTGGTCTTTATAGGTCCGGAACAACTCCAGGATCGCGCCGTACCGCCTGGCCTGCAGCTGCAGTGTTTCCTCATTTTTTTTGTCGATCAGGATATCCATTTCGCTCATGCGCAGCGAGAGACCCAGAGCGATGATCTTGTCCATGGCGTTTTGCAGCTGGCGGAGCCCCGGCGTGTTCAGCTGGTAATGGCACTGGAACCCATATCCGTCAATGGTCCTTTGCTGCACCAATTGGGCAAGCAGGCTGAGGATGCCCGTGAGTTTGGGTTCGTAAGGGGTTGAGTAATCGTTGTAATAAAGCATGACGCCTTCCGGCGCGTACTTTTTGGCAAAACGGAAGGCCTGAAGTACAAAGTCATCCCCGACTACCTTTGTCCAGTTGCTTACCCGCATTTTTCCGGTCGCGTCATCAATTGCCTCATTCACAACATCCCAGGAGACAATCAGGCCGGGGTACTGGCTCCCAGTCAGCTCAAATACCTGGCGGATGTAGTTTTCCAGGCGCGACAGCATGATCTCACGGCTGACAAAGGCGCCGGATGGGCTGTAGTCCTCCCGGAAGAAGGCCTCCGGTGTCTGGCTGTGCCATACCAACACATGCCCGTGGATTTTTATGCCATGCTCCTGCGCGTAATCAAGCAGGGGCCTTGCGGCGTCAATGCGGACAGCCACTGCCGCCTGATCCTGCCTGGCCAGCTGCCTTGAGGCAGGGATATCCAGCACAGAATCTGGTTTCAGCTCGTTTCCGTGTGTCATGATGCTGAACTGTGTGGCGTAGAAATCCATTAGCTTCGGATTGATCGCTTCCATGCCTGTCACAGCGCAGCCAAAATCGAAATAACCTGCGTACAGTTCCTTCAGGCTCGGCAGATCCATCGCGAAGGAACCGATGACCTCCCTGACTGAGAAATCCTTGATTGCAAAGGAGATCTGCGGCGCGCCCAGGGTCTCGACATAGAGAACGGAACGGTCATACTGACCCGCTGTATAGGATGCCGACAGCGCGGTCCATTCGCCTTTTCGGATATCCTCCCGCACGAGGTTTTCATAGCTTTCCTTCCCGTTGATGGTGTGGGCCACAGAAATCATCATTTTGGCGCTGCCCACCGCGTCCTGGAAGACCAGTGTGCTGACCTCATAGACTTTTCCGGGGACGAGCGGGAACTCCCTGCCGGGGGAGTGCCAGTCACTGGTACGGCCTGAGATGGCAAGCCCGCCGTTATCAGGGGAAATCGAAGCGCCCCCGGTGGACCGCGCGACCCAGCCGTCGGAATCATCCGAAAAGTCCGACTGATAGGAATAGGCCTGCGCCGCTGCCGGAGTCAATTGAAAAAGCAAGGCTGCCAGGAGCAGGATGCAGAAGGTTTTTCTCATAGTACTCCTCTTATTCTGCGTTTGATATCAGCGCTTCCATGATCTGCGGATTCACAAATGTGAAGGTCTTTCTGTCCAGCAGTCCGAACAGTTCGCCACTGCCTGAAAAGGCATGGTTGTCCCACCAGAAGCAGGTAAAGCCCCTGGCCCGCGCAAGCGCGGCGTACGCCGCTGTGAAGTCAACCCTTGCCTGCAGGTTGCCGCCCTTGTCACGGGCACCGAACTCTCCGATCACGACAGGAACCTGAAGCAAAACGGACTTCTCGTACAGGCTGTCCATAAACGAAGCGATCTCGTTGATATCAAAGGCATTGCCCGCACTGAAGGTATCCCGGCTCCCGGATTCGGCGGGGGACTGGAGCGCGAAGGCATAGGGCGTGTAGGCATGCACGGACAGCAGCAGCCTGTTTTCAGTGCCGGTGATATCCGAGGGCATCGCAAAGGCTTTGTGCAGGACACCCTGAACCGAAGCGGCATATCCCGGAAGCAGGAGGTAGCGGCTTTCGTTCATTCCGCCGGACCTGCGCACAGTGTCTACAAACAGCTGGTTGAGCGCGTTGATGCAGCGTACCGATTCCTCGCTTCTGGGGTCATTCGGGTTAAGCCACCATTCAATTTCAGTGCCTGCCAGGCGGGGCTCGTTCATGCTCTCCATGATCAGACGGCTGTCATAATCCCTGAACTGATTGGCAAGCTGCCGCCAGACAGCGCCGAGGTAGCGCTTTGAGCTTTCCAGGTGTTCATCATCCGGGTAGATGAACTCCCTGGCGATGTCATGGTGCGTGTTCAGAATGACAAACAGCCCCTGTCCCAGCGCGTCATCCACGACTTCCTTCACCCGCTTAAGCCAGGCGGGGGTGATTATAAAATCCTCTCCTGAAACATGATTGTGCCAGGATACCGGGATGCGCACCGCGCCGAAGCCAGCCTCCTTCAGGGCCGCGAACACCTTTGGGTCTGTGCGGACGCCGACCCAGGCGCTTTCGTATGCCAGGTCATCCTTTGCCCGGGTGACATTGTTGGCGTCAAAGGTGTTGCCCAGGTTCCACCCAACTTTCAGGCCCGCGGCGAATTGAAAGGATGGCAGATCCGGGAGCTTTTTTGGCGTATAGCTGATCTTTGGCACCTTAATGCCCTCCTTGTTCACTGTCGCGGCCGTGCAGCCCGCAAACATCATGACGCTCAGCAGCAGCGCGCCGAACCTGATTATTCGCATCCGGGCTCCTCCATAGCGCCTTCCCGGCGGTCAGGCGGGATGAGGCAGCGCCTCATCCCGCCATGGGTGTGAAAAGGGTTTGGAACCCTTCTCATGCGGTCTTATTTGTTGTTGACAGCGTCAATGGCAGCTTGCCAGACATTCTTGGATTCTTCAAGCTGCTCGGCGATGGTCTTCCAGCCGCCGCGGCCGTAGGTGTTCCAGTAGAACTGCGGGCCCAGGTCGAAGCCTGGAACCATGTTGGACAGGAAGGTGACGCCATGCTCGTTCTTGCGCATCATGTCGATGGTCTCATCCACGGCGCGGGCGTCGGAGAAGTAGTTGTAATAGCTGGACTTCCAGGCGTCCTCTTCCTCGTATCCCGGTGTCGGGTCTGTGTAGATGTCAAAGGCGGTGGCGATTTTCTCCGCGCGTTCCGCGTCATAGTTGGCGGGGATCACGTACGTGTTGTCCGAGTATACGGTCTTGTAGGTGTCTCCTTTGGGTCCCACGGGGAACATGACAAAGCCGTAGGGGTCTGTCATGCTGTTGACCAATGTCCCCTTGAAATAGTCCTGGTGGACGGTCATCGCGACGTCGCCGTTGATGAAGGCCGCGAAGGTCCAGTCCCAGTTGGCACCTTCAGGCTGCGGCATCTCATAGGTGGTCGACATCTTGACGACCCAGTTGGCCGCCTCCAGGAAGGCATCCTCGGAGGTGGCGTTGTACAGTTTGCCGTTCTCATCCTTTTTGACGAAAGCGGCGTTGTTGGAGGCCAGCGCGACGTTGTAGACGCCGCCCTGCTGGCTTGCGGTCGCATAGACGTCGATCACGCCGTCGTTGTCCGTGTCGCGGGTGATCTTGGCGCAGATGTCCTCAAAGGCCTGCCAGGTCCAGGTGCCATCGCGCTGCATGTCATACAGGCTGTCTGGTTCAATGCCGGCTTCCTCCAGCAGGCGCTTGTTGAACCAGATGCCGTCGCGCGGCTCGCTGGCGATGGGGCGCATGCCGAAGATGCTCCCGCCGCGGGTCATCACGTCCGTCACGCTCTTGTTCCATTTCGCCTCTGTGAAGTCAAACGCCTTCAGGGTCGCCAGGTCATAGAACAGGCCATTCATCATCGGGGTGGCAACCACGTCGGGGCGCATGATCAGGACGTAGTTTTCCGGCCCTCCTGTCGTGACGAAGTTCGTGAAGAAGTCGGGGTTGTCCCCCCAGCCGCTGACCGCGACCTGCCGGATTGTAAAGTTGTAGGTCTCCTGAATCCACTGTCGGTATTCTTCCGTCGCTTCTTCAGCTGCGGTCGCCGGCGCGGCAGGGTCGCCGCTCCACCAGTCGCCGATGATGACCTCCATGCCGCCCAAGTCCAGGGTCTTTCCGTTTTCATCAGTACGGATCTCAATCGTTTCGCCATAACTGAACTCATGGGTCTCAGCCAGGGCAGCAAGTCCGCTGGTCGCCAGAATGAGCGCCAGCAACAGTACCAGGGTCCTTTTCATACCAGATCCTCCTTTTCTTATCTATATCACCCGTTCACCAATCAAGGGAACGGGAAGATAACTGGACAAAGGTCATTCCTTAATGCCGGTTGAGCTGATGGTTTCAATGAACCACCGCTGCGCGAAAGCGTACAGGAACAGCAGCGGGGCTGTAACAATCAGCACGCCTGTTGAAATGATCTGCATGACATAGCCGACAGGCGGGGAGGTGATCCCCATTCGGGTGGACATGTAGGTCCTCAGACTTTCCGCGAGGCCGGACAGGCGGACGGAAAGGTACATCACATTCGCGGTTGGCAGGAAGAGGCGGGTATAGAACACATCCGTCCACTGCCAGACGAAAGAGAACAGGAAGCAGCTGACCAGGATCGGGACGGCCTGGGGCAGCAGCACGCGCAGGAAGGTGCCGAACGTCGAGCAGCCGTCCACATAGGCGGCCTCCTCAAGGGATTGTGGAATGGAGCGGAAGTATTGCCTGATCATGAAGATGTACAGCCCGTTTTTCAGCCCCATGCCCGTGGCGCAAAGCATCAGGTAAGGCAGCGAGGAGCCCTTGAGGTTGACAGGACCCCCTGTCAGCATCGTGAAGATCCCCAGGATGTCAAAATACCGGAAATGAAGGTACAGGGCTGAGGAAATGGTTTGCGGCGGGATGACGATGACCAGGATGACGCAGGCAAACCAGAACTTTTTCAAAGGAAACTCAAAACGCGCGAAGCCATATCCCGCCAGGGTGCAGGCGATGATCTGCAATACGGAGGTCAGCAGGGAGATCAGGGCCGTATTGAGCAGCGAGGAGTTCAGGTTCATCAGAAGGGAAGCCAGGCTGAAGTTCTCCAGGGTCAGATGTCTGGGGACGACAATGATCGTTGTGTCGTACAGGTCACGCTCCTGCATGAAACTGACCGAGATCTTGTCAAGGATCGGCTGGATGATCAGGAAGCACAGGCCAAAGAGCATCAGCGCGCGCAGGATTCCGCCGGCTTTTTGCTGGATGCCCTGCCGCAGCAGGATCCCGCCGGATTTGCGGTTGCGTGTCCAGAATCCCATTCTCCCGGCGGTTGTTTCAAGCTTACTCATAGCGTTTCACCCCCCTGGAAATGATCAGGGAGCTGATGCTGATCATCACGATCGCGACCGTGAAATAAATCCAGGACAAGGCGGAGCTCAAACCGTAATTGAGGTTGATGAACATCTCCTCGTGGATTTTTTCCATGATCTGATTGTCTGTCTTCATGAAAAAGTCGATGATAGTGTAGATCATATTGACAATCAGCAAGGGGCTGATGATCGGGAAGGTGATCATCCAGAAGCTCTCCCACGCGGAGGAACCTTCCATTTCAGCGGCTTCATACATGCTCCTGGGGATGGTCTGAAGCCCGGACAGGAAGACGATGATCTGAATGCCCGAAGCCATCACGATGTCATATACCGCGCTGATGAGTTCATAAACGACATCCAAAGCCGATGCGGCGATCCCGGAAGCGCTCAGCAGGGTCATCAGCGTATTTCCGATATTGATGCCGTTTGATTCCTGGATGAGCTCCTTCATGCCGATGATCAGGGAATTGTCCGTCTCGATCCCAACCAGCACGCCGGAGGACAGGATGACCGGAAGGAAGAAAATCGCCCGGGCAAGCATGCGCCCCTTGAACTTCTGGTTGAGCAGCAGCGCGATCATGAAGGAGAGCACCATTGTGGCCAGGGAGTGGGTGACCATCCGCACAATCTCGTCCACCAGCATCTGGTTGAACTCCGGGTCCACCGTAAAAGCGTAGATGTAATTGGCCAGCCCGACATATTTCTGGGTGACGCCGGTCTGCGCGCTGAGGGTGACCTCATTGAGGCTCATGATGACAGACTGTATCATCGGCCGCACCATAAAGGCCAGGAAGCCGATGATGAACGGCGAGATAAACAGATAGCCGGCAAGGGCCCTGCGCGATCGGATGGTTCTCATCCTCCTGGTCAAAACGCTCATCGTTTCACCTCCCCGGGGATGACTTCATAGCTTCTCGCAGGGAGGACGCGGCCTTCCAGCTCGCGCTCTTCGTGGCTGAAATTGACCGCGACGCGTGTGCCGTCCTCATAGCTGGTTACTGTGAGATCTCCCGGCAGGCGCTCGAAACCGATGATGGCCTGGCCAAAGATACCGCTGAGTTTCTCCTGATATTCCCGGGTGATGCGTCTGGCGTCTTCCTTCCACAAATCAAAGGAGGCGCCGAAGTACGCGGAGTATTCCGTGTCCTGCAGCACGATAGGGCCCTCCTTCATAAAGGTGAAGGACAATCCGGCGCCGCGCTGTGCGCTGCTGAGCAGTTCCTGCTCCCAATCCTTTGACAGGTTCAGGGGTTTTCCGGTGTAGCGTACCAATCCGTGCAGGGCGATTTGGATAAAGGGGACACTGTCGTCAAAAATAGAGTAGCGTTCGCCTTCCAGATCAGTATCCGTAACAAGGTCCGCCTCCTCCAGCGCGTACAGGTTCCCGCCCCGGATCATGATGCCCAGGCCGTCTTCCTTAATCTGGCTCAATGACTGTTTCTGCGCCAGCATGGCTTCTTCGCGGGTCACTGTTTTCTTGGGATTATAGTCCGCGCTGAGCAGCTGCCCGATGTCTTCAAAAGCGACACCGTCTGCTGAGCGGGTTTTAGCCGCGCTTGCCAGGTTCTGCGTCATTGTTTCAACCGCATCTGGCTTCAGCAGGTAATAGGGTTCCTCAAAGTCCATCAGCCCGTACCATATATTGGAATAGGGGAACAGCCTGGCCTGTTCGCGCGTCGTAAAGCGCGCCGCGTCGCGCAGGCTGATGAAACCTTCCATTAATCCGCTGTCCAGCGCAAACTGCGTGACGCCATTCAGGTAAAGCCTCGCGCCGCTTTCTTTGATTTTTTCTGACATAGCCTTAAAGTCAGCCGGGCTGCCCAACTGGCTGACCAGGTTGATTCCGGAAAGGACGCGCTGCTTTATGCCGCCGTTCATCCAGCCGGACAGGCGGACATAAAGCCCGTCGCCAGCCCAGGCGGAGATATCGTTCACCATTTCCGCGGCTTCCAGGTAGGAAGTCAGCCGGACGGGGGAAGAGACAGGCAGGCCGCCCTTCTGCTGTACCTTGTCAATCGCCCCGATGATTTCCACACAGACAGGCGCTGTTTGATCATCAAGCGGCTGCAACCCGGGATACTTTTCCATCAGATACCCGCGGTAGGCCTTCGCCAGTTCCACATAATCCCCTGTCGGAAGGAAACGGTAGCGCTGGATAATGCGGCCCTTTGGAAGGGAGGTTTCGTACATATAGATGGTTTCAATGGTCCTGTCGGTCACATTGAAGGGATCCGAGTGCAGCAGGGCATAGCTGGCGCTGGCGGTGTTGAAGCTGTTTCCCCGCCCGCTGATATCCGCGGTCAGGGAAGCGGTGGAAGCAAGATCCTCCAAAATGCACAGGAAAGCGCTCTGGTTGTTCACCATTCCGAAGAAAGGAAAGCGCGCGTTGGTTTCATGCACGACGGCATAGCGGATGCTGGCATAATCCCATCCGTACATGTTCGCGAAATAGCTGTTCTGCGCTGTTTTTCCGTTGTTGAAGCGGATGATGCCGCCGCCGCCTTCCGGCACCAGCATGAACCCCTCGTCCCTGGTGCCGCCCGCGCCGAAATTGGGCAGCAGATTTATGCGAATGGGAGGATAGTCATTTGTATAGGCAATCTCTTCCATGGGAACCTGCACGACCAGGTCGCGGCCTTCCAGCCGGTAAATCACGCTGAGGTTGAAAACCGCGCTTTGGCTGGAGACTGACGCGCCGGAACCTGTCTGATCCATGAGGTAGTCGTCATAGGTGTAGCCAACCTGGGCGAAAAGGCCTTCAAACTCCGCCTTCAGGAAGTCCCTGGCAGTATCACGGAGCACATAGATGGTGCCGTTTTGAAGGATCGGGTATTGGGCCAACAGTGTTTCCTTCTGGTTGTCATTCAATTTCGCGGGATCATATTTCCGATAGGAATCAAGGATTTTCCGGACCTGCGCCTTTTCCAGGCTGCCCAGAAAGCCATCCATCCGCTCCTGGCTGATGACATTGGGGATAAAATAAGCGCGCTGGATGCGCCCGAGCGTATAATTCACCTTGACCTGCTGCGCGTCCGCCTGGATCTCATATACCTGGTTCCTGATGGAATACTCATAGTTATCATATAGGGTCCTGACCCCTCTGTTGGTGGAGTAGGTGAGCGCCAGGGTTGACTGGAGCAGGTTCTTGCTGCCGGCCAGTGCGAGAGGGTCCTTGTCAGCGCCTTCAGGCACTGAGCGCCAGATGTGCCCGTCTTCTTTGTTTGTCACCGTGAACTGTGTCGTGTCCCCGTCCATCTCAAAACGGAGCCATTCGTTCTCCAGCGCGTACACCGCACCGGGCTCTTCCTGATAGAAATGCGGCGTGATCTCCCGCTGGCCGGACCCATTCTCCCCCTGCCCGTACAGGGCCCAAAACAGCAAGGCTATACCGCCTGCCAGAAGCAGGACAACAAGGATGCGCAACGGGATCCATTTGCCGGGCTTTTTTCTCACGCGTCCTCCTAATAGAGCCTGAAGCTCAATTCCTTATACAGGGAGATGAAGTATGCGATGCCGTCGCTGATGAGGGAAAAGAACATCAGCATGACAAAAATGATGACCAGCATGCCAAACACCGACATCACCATGAAAGCCAGGGTCTTTCCCAGGGAGTAATCATGGATCATCATCATGGCGCAGATCAGCAGCAGCCCGCACCACAATATGGAAATACCCGACAGGACGCTGTAGAACGCCCCTTCTTCCACGGTGACAACATTGCTCAGCAGGATGAGGGGAAGCTGGATGAGAACGAAGGGCGTCAGCGCGTACGCAGTGCCGATGTAGATGTCCCGCATGCGGCCCTTGCCTTCAAACAGGGTGGTCAGACTCCAGTTGGCAAGGCACCATATCCCAATGGGCAGCAGGATGGAAAGGCACTCGGTGAACACATTCACCCGGGACCAGTTGACCCGCATGAAAAGGAAGGAGGTGTACTGCAGCTGAAGGTTCCGTGTCATCATGACCAAAAATACAATGAAGTTGGCGGCCTGCATGCTGCCGCGATGCTCCCGTGTCAGGTCCCAAAAACCGTCAAATGGATGGACGATCACATGCAGCGCGTAGCGAAGCGTGCTGAAGAAGTGTTCGCGCCACTCACGGCTGGCCCACTTGAAGTGGATTCCGGGCTTTGCGTATCCGCTCATCCTTCCGCCAGCTCCTTTCTGACGCGTCTGATTCTTCCTGCTGCCAACGGTATGATCAGAAGGACGAACAGCACGGCAAACATCCAGGCGATGTTCTTCTCAACCCAGTCTTTTCGGTATTCCTGGAAAGCCTTTGAGTAATTATCCTCGTCATTTGCCAGCTTGAAATACTGCATGGCCTGTTCAAACTTCTCTTCCCGCAGCAACGCGCGCCCCACGCCGATGAAGGCCAGCTCAAAATTACCGTTCTGCTTGAGCACCTCGCTCCAACTTTGGGCTGAGAGCGCGTACTCGCCGCGCTGGTACTGCTCTGTCGCCTGGTAAATCAGCCTGCCGTATTCTGTGGGCTCAAATACCGTGATCGAGTTTTCCAGCGAGTCCAGCACCAGCAGGTCATAACCGATATGTTCGATGGACGCGGCATTGCGGAAGAATCCCGTCATGTTTCCCGAGCCGCCAAAACCCCAAAGGTTGCGTCCCTGGTCATCATAGCCAAACAGCCTGCCGCGTGTTTTGTCCAGGGCGATGTAGACCTCGTTGTCCAGCACTGTGATGTCCGAGAATTTTGACGGACCGCTGTATCCGGCTGCTGTTCCCCAGTCGATTTCACCGATGGGGGGGAACTCGCCGTTCTTGACCAGGATATCCGTCCCCACTGCGTTGAGCTTGCGGATGGGCCGCGCTTTATCCCAGATCAGATCATATTCGGAAAAAGTCGTGGTCACAGCATAGATGAAGCCTTTGGGATCGATGAACACATTGTCATATTCTGTGGGCACAAAGGATGCCTGCTGCTCCCGCTGCTCCCGTGTGGAAAGGAGCCGCCACACCTGATCGGTGACGGAGAAACTTACCGGCGTGGCGCCGATGAATCCGGTAAACCTGCCGTCGTTTTCAAATTTTACCAACCCTTTGTTTACGTTGCGCACCAGGACAAAGGCGCGGCCGGTCACATCGGCCACAATGCGGGTCGGAAGGAAGGAAAGGCGCTGGTCAAAGGTCTCATCCATGGGCTTGGTGATCGTCAGCAGGTGGTTCAGGTTCCGGTCCAGTTTCAGGACGCGCTGGTTCTCCGTATCACAGATAAACAGGTCGTCCTCCCTGGCCACAAACACGTCAGACGGCGAAGAGAACCGGTCAGGCCCGGAAATGCCTGTGAAGCTGTCAATCACCCGCTCAAGGGTAAAGGAAGAACCATCCCGGCGGATCTGGAGGATGCGGTTGTTCCCGCTGTCGCAGAGGTATATTGTGTTCCCCTTGACAAACAGGCTGCCCGGGTTGCTGATGGGTTTTTCAAGCCCCAGGTCGGCGCTGTAGAGCACAGAGGAGACCCGGTAGGCATCCGGCGAGCTGCGCAAATCACCCCAATAGTCATAGGTGTAGGTGTATTGGTACTCAGAGCCCAGCTGGGCGGCGGCAGGGAGGACGGGCGTCAGCATGAAAAAAACAAGCAACAGGGCCATGTTCCTGCGGTAAAGCAGGTGACAGCCAGGCAACCGCTTTTCTCGCATGCCGCTACTCCTTGATGCCCGAAGAGGCCATCGTTTCCAGGATCTTGCTTTCGGACAGGATGAAAATGGTGATCGGAACCAGCATCATGATGACGGTGACCGCGGCAGCCTGTCCGGTGCGCGCGAGGCCGCCGGCCTGTATCTGCCCCAGGGCGTAGGTCAGGGTCTTCTTGGCCTCGGAATAGATAACGGTGGAGGCCCTGCTGTTCCATAGCCCCTGGACGGAGAAAATAATGAGGGTCAGCCAGGCGGGCTTGACGTTGGGCATGACGATCTGCCAGAACACGCGCATCTCGCTGGCGCCGTCCATCTTGGCCGATTCAATCAANNGCCATGGGGATCCCCTCCATGAATTGCTTCATCAGGAACAGCCCGATGGGCGCGGCGAAAGCCGGCAGAATGACCGCAAGCGAGGTATCCACCAGCCCCAGCCGGGTCAGCACCAGATAATTCGGGATCCCGGTGACATAGCCGGAGAACATCAGCGCCACCACCACCAGGCGAAAGAAGGCTTTACCGCCGGGGAAATCATACTTTGCCAGGACAAACGCGGCCATTGAAGCAATGACCAGGTGGCCGGCTGTGCCGATGAGCGTGATCAGGACGGTATTGCTCAGGTAGCGCCCGAAGGGTACCCAGGATTGGCCCATGGTCACCACAAGGTCGGCAAAATTGTCAAATGTCGGGTTGCTGGGAAACAACCTGGGCGGGAAGCGGAATAATTCG
>DIWD01000027.1 GCA_002428405.1 bacterium UBA6115 | reverse complement strand
CCCAGCCGGGCATGTCCGGGTCATGTTTCATGGTCTTCAGCCACAGGGCATAGGCCATCGGCGCCATGCCCATGGGCGCGCCGGGGTGGCCGCTGTTGGCCTTCTGCACCATCTCGGCGGACAGGACGCGCAGGGTATTGACAGTCTTTTCCTGAATGTTCATCTCTTTTTCTCCGTTCCAAAGATATTCACAGGCGGCCGGGGAATGCCCCGGACCCGCCGCGTCAAACGCCTAACATCTTATCATAAATGGCGTTGGTCCGCACTGCCCGGCGGCCTTATGCGCCGCCCGCCGGATGGCAAAGCGTGCCCTACAGGGCCAGCTGCCCCGGCCTGTAGCCGTCGGGGAGTTCCTCTTCAGACAGGAAGCGGAAATCATCATCCCGCAGGATTGGCAGGAAGGCTTCATAGGGCATCTTGGGAAACTCGCAGGCGTAGCCGCTGGCGCCGAACCATCCGCCTTCCCTGGCCTTCAGGTTCAGGTCCCGGGCGAACTTCGTCCTGTTGGAGCAGTCGTGAACGGCGATGTCCCAGCCTTCCTCATCCGCCAGCCTCATGAGCTTCAGGGTCAGCTCACGGCTGAAGACTGGGGAAATGTAGCCGAGCCTTGAAATATACAGGTTCTCGCCAAAATAATTGCGGAGGTTGTTTTCATTCAGGTGCAGCTCGGCGCAGTTGATGAAATCAAGCCCGGTCGCCAGAACCGCCTGCCTCTTCTGCAGAAACGCATCGAAGAACTCCGGGGTCATCGGCGTTTCCACCCCGACGGAGGGGATGTATTTCTTCGCGGTGCGGATGTTTTCGATCACCCGGTCGGAGCAATGGGAGGCCCCCAGGTTGAAGCGGATCTCGTCCAGGCCGGCTTCGCCCAGGGCCTTCAGGCTGTTCTCGTCAGCCAGGGTGCCGTTGGTGTACAGGTGCTGATGCACCCCGGCCGCGCGGAAGCTCCTGATGATCGGGAAATACAGCTCGATTTCCATGAACGGCTCCAGGTAGACATAGCAAACGCCGGTCGGCCTGCGCTGGACGGACAGCAGGAGGCCGATGTCCGCGTCACGGAACTTCGTCCCCCCGATTTCCCACATCCCTTCGCCGACGGGGGGGATATTCTCCAGCTCCCCATAGTCATAGCAGAACCGACAATGGAGGTTGCACCGGTTTGTTTTCCTGATCGCGCCCAGGCCGGTCCCAAACAGGCAGGAGCGGCAGCCTTGGGGGAACTTGTCCCCGTTTCCCACGTAATACGTCCGGTCTTCCAGCGTCTTCAGACGGGGGATGTCCCGCATCAGCGCTTCGTTCCTGTGCTCGACAGCGGCCTCGATCTGGGCAAAGGCGGCCAGCACGATTTCCTGCTGGCGCGTCATCAGCTCCTCCTCCTCCGGCAGGGAGGAGAAGAACTCAAACCAGGTCAGCGCGTCCTTCTTGGATATTTTCAAGTGGTTATTTTCCTCTCTGCGGCTGAATCTATGGAAAGGTTCCTTCTTTTGATTTCTCAATCTGTACGCCCAGCGCCGGGCGCAGGGGAGCAGGGCCAAACCCGGTAAAACTATAGCATGAAAACCCCGCACCAACAATCAGAAGGAAGTTGCTCCGCCCGCAGAAAGAGGGGTGAGAAAGGGGCATATTTTAAAACAATCGCCCGGTTTCCATGGCGCATACAACACGAAGCACAAGGGAAACCGGCGGAAGCAGAAGAACAGTCCCCCACGCCCCCGGTTCCGCTTGACAAATACAGGGGAAATTGGTACAGGTATCATAGAAATCGCGAAGGATTCTATAAAGGAGATGTTGCCATGAATACACACAAAAAAGTCCTTTTACTGGTGATCAGCCTGATGTTTCTTTTGTCCATGACGGTAAGCGGGGTCAGCGAGCGGGAAAAGGTGACCAGCCTGTCCCAACTGGACGGGAAAGAGTTTGCCGTGCCGTCCGGGACCGTCGCGGACCAGCTGGTGCTGTCGATGTTCCCCAATGCGGACTTCCAGTATTATGACACGGTGCTGGATGCCTGCCTGGCGGTCCAGAACGGCCGAGCGGACGCCGCGGCCTATGACGAACCGATCCTGAGGAACATCGCCGCCGGGAACCCGGGGCTTACCGTGCTGCCCGACATGATCACAAAGGATGATTACGGCTTTGCCGTGCGGCTTGACGGGCAGGAGCTGAAGAAGACCATTGATCAGGTTGTGATGGAATTGAAAGAGTCCGGCAAATACGATGAAATGCTGGCCCGCTGGCTGCCAAAGGAAGGCGCTCCCGGGGAGATGCCCGAAATGGCGCTGACCGGCGGCCAGGGCGTGCTGAGGTTTGGGACAGCGCCAATCACGGAGCCGTTTTCCTTCATGGACGGGAATCAGCGGATCGTTGGGTTTGATATTGAGCTGGCCATGGCGGTCGCGCAGGAATTGGGGATGGGGCTGGAAATCATCCTCTTTGATTTCGGCGATATGATCCCGCACCTGATAGCCGGCGAAGTGGACATGATCGGCGCCTGCATCACCATCACGCCGGAAAGGGCACAGCAGGTCCTGTTCTCCGAGCCTTACTACACCGGCGGCATTGCCGCTTTGGTCCGGGAATAGCGAAAAAACGCGGGGGACGATGCCTACCTCCCGAAGAAGAAGGCCCGAAAGCGGAAGCGCACCGGGCGGATGGTCTTCTTTGGGACAGGGGGCGCTGTCCCCCATCAAGACCCGATACCAGAATCAAGGGAAGCAAAGGGAGCGTATTAGGACCGGGCGGACCGTCCCCCATGTTTTCCGGAAATGCGCCTGCCTTATGCCGATAAACGGGGGCGGGCTGATGCGGATGGCGATCCTTTCCGCTCCGGCCGGGCGGCGGATTATTCAACGCAAAGAGGGACAGGGAGGAAAGACGTCATGATCACCCTCCGGCTGGCGCGGGAAACGGACGCCGAGGCGATCCTTTCCATCTACGGGCCCTACATCCGGGATACGGCGGTCACCTTTGAGTGCGAGGTACCCACCGCGGAGGCCTTCGCGCGGCGCATCCGGGAGATATCGGAGGACTACCCCTACCTTGCCTGCGAGACGGAGGGGGCCCTGATCGGCTACGGCTATGCCCACCGGCACATGGAGCGCTCGGCCTACCAGTGGAACGCGGAACTGTCCATCTACATCGCCCGGGGCTGGCTGCGCCGCGGCGTTGGAAGGGCGATCCACAATGCGCTGGAGGGGATCCTGTGCCTGCAGAACGTGCGCACCGTCTACGGCGGCGTCACGCTGCCCAACCCCAACAGCGAGGGCCTGATCGCCTCCCTCGGGTTTGACCGGGTGGGCGTCTACCACAACGCGGGGTTCAAGTGCGGGCGGTGGCACGACGTCGCCTGGTTTGAGAAGGCCATCGGGGACTACGGGGAAGACCCCGCGCCCTTCCTGCCCTTCCGGCTCCTGCCTGAGGACAAAGTCGCGGAGGTCCTGAAGGGGTGCAATGAGGCGCTCCGGACGGGGTGAGGGGCTCCAGGTACGGGTGAGGGCGTCTTTGTATATGAAAGAAATAGATTGCAGTTTCTAACCCGTAGGATTGGTAGAAAAACCTGAGAAAAGTGAATAAAACTCACATAGTCGAATAATCGCCAAGCCATTCGCACTAATGTTTATTTTATGATGTTATAAGGCTCATTTACCTCCAATAGGCATGAAACGACAATAAAAGCTTGACAAATTCACACATTGCGATATGTCCCATACTTTTGGGGCATGCATTTGCTATATTCATTTTGGATATATCGAAAATGAGGTGCAGGTTTGAATACAAAGCAAGCTGTTGCGAACAGAATCGTTGAGCTTTGCCAACAACAAAGTATAACCATCAACGCCTTAGCTGACAAATCCGGCATCTCCCCTTCGACGATTTACAGCATGCTCAATAACAAGAGCAGAAACCCCGGCATTATTACAATCAAGAAAATTTGTGACGGGCTTGATATCACGCTCGTTGATTTTTTTCAATCAAACTTTTTTGACGGAATAGAGCAGGAAATAAGTTAGAAGGTGATGATAATGCCGGAACAATTTATTAGGGAGTCTGAGACATGGGCTGAGTCCTTTGGCGCAGAAAAGAATGGCGAAAATTGCTTCTTGCGAAAAAATATCAGCAATGAAGCGTTTTCGAATGGCGGAGCGTATTTTGGTTATGTACAACCTGAAGAAGGAGCATCAGGTGCATATCATGATTTTTCACTGGTTGTCTTCCCAGATAATGAAGATGGAAACTGGGTCGTATGTTTAGGTATTGGTTCTTTAGGCTTTAGAAACGATTATGATATTGCATCTAAACCTGGGATAAGAAGGCGGTTTCAAAGACTTGTTACAGAGAATGGCTATATCAAGACGAATTTTCTGGATATAGAAACCAATTTACCAAATGAATTTATTGAAAAAGTACCACACCTTAAGAAATCTCTGAACATCTATAGAAAAGTGCTTTCTGTATGTGAAATAGTAAATCCAATAAGTTATGAAGGAAAAACAAAAATCAAGGGTTTCCTTGCCTTATACGCTGATCTTCGTGGATGGGGATCGAATAATACAAGAAGGAACATAATAAATCAAAGCATTGCAAATGCACAGATATCCCAGAGAGCTAACAATGACTATATGAATGCAAGTACATTACTTGATCAGCGTAAATATCTTGTTCTTCAGGGTCCTCCGGGAACAGGGAAGACAAGGTTAGCCAAAATGATTGCAAAAGAGAAGAAAGCAATTACTTTCTTTACCCAGTTCCATGCTGAAACTTCAAACGCTGATTTTGTATGGGGAATCAGGCCTAAGCTACAATCACAGCAGTTAGGTTATGAATCAAAAGAAGGAGTACTCGTTCAGGCAATTAAAGCTGCAAGAGATAATCCAAATAGCACTGTTTTATTGATTATCGATGAGATCAACCGTGCCAATCTGTCCAATGTACTGGGTCCGGTATTCTATCTGTTCGAGTATCAAATGGATAGATCAACCATTGAAATCGCAATATCAGATGACATGAAACTCAGTAAACTGCCTGAAAACTTCTATGTAATAGCCACTATGAATACAGCAGATAGGAGCCTTGCGGTGGTGGATTTTGCCCTGAGACGGCGCTTTGCTTGGTATACTCTATGGCCAATACCCATTACTACTTCAAATGGATTGAGGTTTTTCAAGGAGTATTTTGACAGCATTGCCGCCATCTTCGAACAATACGCCAGCGACGAAGAACTCAACCTTCAACCCGGACAGGGCTATTTCCTTGCGAAGAATGAGGAAGAAATGAAGAACCGTCTCCGGTATGAAGTGCTCCCTCTTATCAAGGAATACTTAGTGGAAGGTTTGCTGGCATCAGGCAAAGACGAATTTTCCGCCTTCTTTCACCAGAGCATTCAAGAAGAATTATATCGTTAATCATGGAAGCATTCTATAAAGCTCCTTGCTTAACAGACAGTTTACCTTCCTTGAGATTCCCTGAACTGAAGAAAGTTTTCAAAGGTGTAGGGAAAGCCTTTTTAAGCCAGGCAATACACAAATTCATCAATTATAATCAAGAATACTTAACTTTTCTTGATATCAATGCATCAATTAATGGTATCGATCCGAATGCGGAGTTGTCCATTATCACCGGGCGCTACATCGGTGCGATCCCCCTACGCTCGCCAGTAAATGGTAAGCAGATCGGGGATTTCCTAGTTTACCCTAGGTTTTCTGATGGAAAATTCCTGTTTTCCCAGTTGACCCAAATCCTGATGATGCTCAATGAAAGTGTTGAACCGGAATACCTTGGTTCGCTTCCTCTGGTTTCAGGTGGTGTTGTCAGACCGCCTCATTACTATGATGCTGTGAAATACATCCGTGCTTACGGGACAGCTGTACACGGGAACTGGTTTAAGTTCAGATCAGAAGAAAAGGCGCATCCTTATCCTAAAGCGTCAACGAATTGGCAGGAATACATCAAAGGAGAGCATGACCCTCAGAAACGTTTGATTTTTCTCTCAAATGATAATGAACTCTCCCCCAATCACAGGGAATGGCAGCAGGCAAAAACTGTGTTTGAACTAGCAAAGGATGAATTGGCGCAGGCATCAACGCCAATGTCAATACGGATACCAATGGAATCCCTAGAGAAGGCACTGACGGTTAGAACACAAAATATTCAGCGAGCCCCCGTTCAAGCATTCACTATTCATGCTTCAGACCCCCCTGTCATAAAGAGCCTGAAGGAGCAGGGAAATATCTTTCTGCTCAGGAGCAGTAAAGAAGTGAACGCTTGGCGAATCGATATAGCGGAATTATTTGAGCGATATACACAGTACATTGTCCGAAAAACCATTCGAGAAATGCCTGCGAGGTTCATTGCCAATCCTAGATTTTCCGCTCATGGATATATGCCAGCGTGGGGGTTGAAGTATTTGGAACCAGATGCCCTGATTCTGTCGGAGAACTTGAGTATCGCTGTAGATGCGAAATATAAGGCGCATTATTACAGCAGAAACCAAACTTCGGCTGTTCTGAAAGATACTCACAGAGAGGACTTGCATCAAATTCTGGCATACTGCTCCTTTTCAAGCAACAAAAACAAGGCAGGAATGCTGTTTTATCCTGCAAACCAGTATGCTTCTCAATCGTTTTCCTATGCCAACAGCTACAATGGCACACGAAATGATATTATCATCGTTGGATTGCCCTTTGAGCCGGAAATCAAGCCAGTTATCATGCAAAGTCTTTGGCAGCTGCTTAACGGTATGATTACGCCTGTCACTACATAAAGTAAGTTCATTACGCAATTAGTAGATTACTGTATCCTTGATTTCTGGTATTCAATTAAAATGTCCGATTTATAAAATAAGCCATATCATACCAGAAAATAAGACAGCGCCAATTACAGACAGCCGACGCGTTTCACCGGGGTTGGATGAATGTAATCACAGGAGGCGGGTTTTCGCTTGTTCAGTCATCATCCTCCTCATCCTGATCTTCATATCCATCTTCATATTCATCTTCATCCTGATCTTCATATTCATCTTCATCTTCATCGTCTCTGTCATCATAATTGCCGTTGTCCTGCGTCGTTTGCAGCCAGCCGTTACCGAGGGCCAGCGTTTCCAAGACATCCAGATGATCTTCGGACATATCCAGCAGCAATAAAAACACATCGGAAACGCCTTCCGGCAAATTGTCTTTGGCGAGGAACGCTTCATACATTTCTATGCTGATCCGCTCAGCTTTGATGCCAGCAAGGCAGACCGCGCGGAGAGAATCTTCCGCAGGATTCTCAAAGATCGCTGTCAGATCCGGCAACGCGACAGCATTGTCTGCCAGCAATTGTGACAGTTGATTGATCAGGCCTTCCTCCTCTTGAAGGAGGCGCGTAAAAGGTTCTTCAGCAGCATGGAAAGTGACCGCATCGCTGTAAAGCGCTTTTGCGGCATACTCATCCAGAATGGCATACTTGAGCATTTCCTCCAATGTATAGGGTTGATCCGCGGAAAAGGAGGAAATCCTGGTGTTGTCCTGCGTTGATGTGCCAGTATTTGGCTGTGTCGCCGATGTCACTGTATCAGCGCTGCCAGCCGCGCGGGAAAACGCTGGAATGGTAAGAATGACCGCCAGCATGGTGAGGATCGACATCATTTTTCTTAACATGATCGTAATTGCCTTTCGCTTCTTCTGTTTGGTGAAGTATCCACATTGATGATATACCCGGTAAACGGACTTGTTATATCGATTCTGTTGACACTTTGCAACAAAATGTGATTGTTTTGTAACAAATCGTAATTTGTATGCCGAGCCGATCATCCCGATTGAGCTGTTTGAACAGGCGCAGTTTGCCAAGGTGGAGCGGACCAATATAAAGGTGGGTGAGATTGGAAGGAAGCTTCGGGGAAGCAGGAATTTCACATCTTGAAAGACACCAGGAACATGATCAGCCTGCGCAATTCCTCCTCTGCCTGTCATCCTGCCGCGGTCAGCGGTACATAAATCATGAAAGAAAAATATTTTAAAAGATATAAAAGATACTTGACAAGATGTTTTGAATAGCGTACATTCTGCATTGTCGAACAGACAAATTGTTAAAAGGAGTGTTGAGGATATGTCTTACAAGGTAAAGAGCACCATCGTTTCCATGGTGACAGGGGTCCTGCTGCTGGCGGCATACGTCAGCTACGCGGCAGGCAAGGTGAACGCGGGCGCGGCGGCGCTGGACGACACGAAATTCTGGGCGATGACCATCCTGGTCTTCATCGGCATCGGCGTCGCCGCGATGGTCGTCATCCAGATCGTTTTCCACATCCTGCTGGCCATCGGCAAGGCGGTGCAGGAGCAGGTGAAAAACGGCAGGGTGGACGACAGGGAAATCGAGAAATCACTCGAGCTG
Organism: bacterium UBA6115; assembly: GCA_002428405.1. The sequence goes on along the minus strand of DIWD01000027.1, from coordinate 30,071 downwards.
GACATGGTGGAAGACGAAATGGACAAGCTGATCTCGCTCAAATCCATGCGGATCGGCTATGCCCTGGGCGGTCTCGGTTTCATCGCGGCGCTGGGCTCCCTGGTGATGGAGCAGCCCGCCGCGGTGATGCTCAACATCCTGTTCGGCTCCTTCTACATCGGCTCTCTTGTGGAGTCCTTCGCCCAGCTGATGTACTACAGGCGGGGGATCAAAAACGGCTGAGCGGATGGGAGCGGGACAACAAAGAAGGAGAAACAGCATGGCCAGGCAATATGTGATCAGCAACAGCATCAGGAAGCTGCGGTTCTTCGCGGAGGAAATGACCCAGCAGCAGCTGGCGGAAAAGGCCGGGGCGTCCAGGCAGACCATCATCGCCATCGAAGCCGGCAAGTATACCCCCTCGCTGGAACTGGCTTTCCGCATCGCGGACGCGTTTGGTGTCAACATCAATGAGGTGTTCAGCTGCGAGGTCATCGCAAACGGGCAGGAAGACCAGACGAAGCAGCGAAAAATATAAATCAGGAGCCAAGGGCGGAAACACTGCCCGGAAGGATATAGAGGAATGAAGGCAGTTATCTACGAAAAAGGCAGTTCACCGGATGAGCTTGTCCTGCGCGAAGTGGAAAAGCCCGTGCCGGGCGACAACGAGGTGCTGGTCAGGATACATGCCGCGGCGGTCAACGCCGCGGACAGCCGTTCCATGAAACTGGGCGCGATCCCGAAGCGGAAGATATTCGGCTGCGACATCGCGGGGGAGGTCGAGGCCGTCGGGAAAGACGTCCGCCGGTTCAAACCCGGGGACGCGGTGCTGGGCGATATTTCCGGCTGCGGCATGGGGGGCTTCGCCGAATACGCCGCCGTCCCCGAGACCCCGCTGGTCCTGAAGCCCGCTTGCCCGGACAGCTGAAGCGGTGCGCTACCAAAGCGAGGGCCACGCGATGGGGAAAATCATCATTGATGTTGTATAATGCCGCGCGGCCGTCAAGGGACGGTCCTTTGACGGCCGCGTAAGCGAGCGGAAAAGGCAAAGGCGCGGGGATCTTCCCGCGCCCTGCCAGTGACACCCTATGGTTCAGGCAGTCTGTACCTTATTTCAGCATGATTCATTCCGTTCTCCCGGCGCTCGCCTGCCCCTTTTATTCGCAAAGGGCACACTCATCGCCGCTTCCATTCTTCGATTGCTCCCCGGCTTTTGGGCTGACAAGCCGCCTTATCCCATACTGAGGGCGGGGGCACCATACCCCCGCCCCTTTATCCATGTCCTGCGGTTTTATTTTTGCGGTTCCTGCCAGGACATAATGTTCCAGTAAAAGCCGTACTTGTCCTTCACCTGGCCGTAGAGCGGGCTGAAGAAGGTTTTTTCAAGCGGCATCAGCACCTCGCCATCCTTTTCCAGGGCGGAAAAGAGGCGGCGCAGCCGGACCGGATCCTCATGGGACAGGGTCAGGACTACGCTCTGGTTGGGGGTGATGACCGCGCCGGGCTCATTGTCAGCCATCATGAGGACGCCCGCGAAGGTCGTGACCGTGGCATGCATGACCAGGTCCTCGCTGCCCTTGGGCATGTCCGTGTTTTCATCCCCGGGCATTTCGGAATAGTACATGATGCTGGGCGCTTCGGCTTCAAAAGCCTGGGCATAATAGGCAGCGGCTTCCTTGGCGTTGCCGTTCAAGTTCAGATAGACTTCTATCATATGCGCGTCCTTTCCGCTGATAAAATCATCAGGAAGATTATACCCGCTGTCAAATAAACCGCCCGGCTGGGCATAGGCGCCCCGCTGCGGCTGACTGGGGCATGATAGGAGTCATTGCTTCAAATTTGCTGAAAGGATATGCCTGGCCGGAAAGAATTCATACAGATGCAGGGATGCCACTTTGCCGCAAAAGGGGGAGAACTCTTCCAGGACGATCGGAACAGCTTTCAGGATGGTGTCCTGTTCATCAATAAGGATCGTTGCGTGCGGTGTCCAGCCGAAGCTGTCCCCGAAGTTTTCCTTCAGTTTCAGCAGCTGCTCATTGCATCCGGGCGCGACAAACAAAACTTTCGACCCGGCAAAAAGGCCGATGTGATGAAAGGATACTTCAAATGTTTCAACAGAATTCGAAAGCTCCAGGATCTTCTCCATCAGCTCGTTTTCCATTTCTGCCGGATATGAGCCCAGGGTGATGTGCTGCGGTATATTTTTTGTATGTACCCCGCGGAATCCCTTTGAATACAGCTTGCTCTGCAGTGCGCATAAACGGGCCTCCGTGCCGTCATCAAAACCTGCCAATATATAAAGCGCTTTGTCTGACATATGGCTTCATCTCCTTGCAAGCGGATAGAAAGCATAGGGCTCCGTTAACATTGTTTTCTGCGGCGCTCCTCCCCGGAGCAGCACCGCCGGCGCGCGGAAAAGGCAAAGGCGCGGGTTTTATCTCTGACTGGCTGTTTACTTTGATGCCCGCGCGCTTGTATCTTTCCTTCCGGCAAACCCGGAAACCAGGATCAGCAGAACTGCCAGTATCGCGCTGAATACAAAGGTGAGAACCGGGTTGGCCGGCAGGTTGCCGATCAGAAACGGGAAAACAGCAAAGCCGGCCATCGAGGCGAGCATCATCATCCCAACGGCCGCGCCGCTGCGCTTTGGAAAGAGGCGGGCGGCCAGTGTGATCAGCATGGGCCAGACCGGCCCGCAGCCAAAGCCGAAGAGCACGACCGCAATGATGCGCAGCAGGGGCGTTTTACCCAGAATGAGCAGAAGGATACCCAGAAAGGTAAAGACTGTGTATCCCCTGATGCTTTGCATTTCCCTGCCGGCCAGGAAGGAGCCGAGCAGGCGGCCGATGATCATCGATCCCCAAAACAGGGAGATCATCAGTGACGCAAGGGACTCCCCTGAGCCGGAATCGACAAAATACCGCTTGATATAAGCGGGTGCCACGGACTCGTAGCCAAGGTACAGAAACATCATGATGACGAGGAAGACGAAGCGTTTGTCCTTTAGCAGTTCAAACATGTTCATCGAATGCCCGGCGGAAGATACCGGCGGCGCCATCCGGTCCTTGCCGGAGACGATCACCATGAGGAGCAGGGAGAGGGCCAGCAGGGACCCCAGCAAAAACGGGCCGCGCCATGAATTCCCTGTGTTCAGCCAGGCGATGGCGATCAGCGGGCCCAGGATCGCGCCGACGCCAAAGCCGGCCTGGGAGATATTCATCCAGGCCGCCGCCTTCTCCGGGTTTTCATCGCCCAGCAGCGCCGAACCCATGCCTTCCGAAGGCGCGAAGCCGAAACCGAAGAGGAACAGCCCGATGAGTATCGGGGCGAAGGCACTGGAAGCGGGGACGATCAGCAGGCCGGCCGCCATCACAGACAGGGCTGCCGCGATGACCCGGCGCTTTCCGATACGATCAGCCAGGGAAGAAGAAAGAAGTACGCTGCACAGCGATCCCAGGGCGTATACGGAGATCAGGATTCCGGCCTGGGTGGCCGGCCTGCCCAGGGAAATGACGATCCGGTCAGCAAGGGTATGGAAGATATTGGCCACGATCCCCATGACGGTGATGAGCCAGCAGAACAGCAGGTTCTGGCCTGTTTGCTTCTTCATTGCCCTGTCCTTCTCTTTCCGCCTGATGGAGTGAACCTGTCAGGATATCCTTTACAGCTCAAACCCGACATCCTCAGGCAACTCTGCGAACACCGCGTCATCTCCGCCCGTGCCCCGGCGGAAAATCACCGCGCAGGTTTCTTCACAATGCATGGGATAGGGAGCATAGTGCCAGACGCCCTGCGCCCAGCAGACTCCCATACCGGATGGCACATAGAAAGCGGCCAGTTTCCCGGCATCTGCTTCTCCTTTCGGAATGCCGGCGACAATGACCCCGCCGGTCAAGGGGAGGATGGTTTCCGTGGTGTGGTGATGGGCTTCGAACCTGCGGCAGGCGAAGGGGCGGCGGAGCACGGTCAGAAGGTTCACGGAAACCGTTTTGGCATCGTCAACCCCTGCCTGGTTTTCGTACCAGCGGTAGACGCCTTCCTCGCCGCCGTAAGGCCTGCCCTCTGTCCCGATGACCAGGCCGAAGGGGGAGAAGGCCTCCTCCGTGAGCTGTTGCACCTTGATTTTTTTCATGTTGCCTTCCTCCCGAACACCTCGTACAGTTCTTTGGCTGTTCTAAAGTCAAAGCCGCGCTTCCGCATGCCGTCAATCAGGAGGGACATTTGCTCAAGCGCGGCGTCGCCGCAGTTTTTGGTGATGAAATCATCGGGGATGACGGTCGCTTCGCCAAAATTGTAGCTTTTCTCCATCGGAAAGAACTCCCAGGGATGGATGTAAAGGCAAATAAAGGGCGGCTGGCCCTTTTCCCTGCAGAAATCCAGGAAGGCGTCCATCCTTTTGAGCAGGAAGTCCGCGCCTTCCGTCCGGAAGAGCGGCCACTGGTCGCGGTCGCGCTCCAGCCCGGGGTCATGGTTTTCCATGCTCATGTCGGCAAAGTTCGGGATTTCAAGGATAGTGGAATCCCCTGGTTTCGTCCAGTCCTCCCGGCTGGGATGGTAGGGCGCGAGGCGCTCGCGGTAGTAATACATGGGATAACTCGCGTCGGTGAGAAACTCAAGCTCCTCCAGCGCGTTGACCAGAGCTGTGGATCCAAAGAGCCGGGGGCTGCGGAAAGAGACGGGCCTGACGCCGCAGGCCTCCTTGATCCACTGGTTGGCCAATTGGAGCCGCGGCTTGACCTCGTGCGGCAGCAGGGGCTTTACGCCCGGAATGGGGAAGAGCTCATCCCCCACCGTCTCGTGGTAGAGGGAGTGCGCGCCGACCTCATGGCCGCTGCCCGCGACCAGCCGGGCTGTCTCCGGGTTTTCCCTGGCGCATTCCCCGGTGAAAAAGAAGGTGGCTTTCACACCCTTTTCCTTAAACAGGCTGAGCAGTTTCGGCGTGCCGTGCTTCGCCCCTTCATAGAACGGGGTGAAACTGCCGACATCCGTTTCCATGTCCACGCCAATCATCGCGTAACGTTTGTCCATCTCACATCTTCCTTCTTGTTCGGGGAAGGGGCCGGACATCATCCGGGCCCCTGAAGCCATCAGAATTCGAGTTCGTAGAGTTTGCCGATCGGCTGGCTGGTGATCTTCACGCCGTCTTTTGTGACCGCGATGCCCTTTTCCCAGCGGACGCCGAAGGTATCAGTCGAAATGAAGGTGTCGATCTGGAAGGTCATGTTGGGCTTGAAAAGGTAGTCCGAAGAAGTCTCGACCCATGGCGCTTCCACCTCGCACATGCCGGTCCCGTGCATGGGGCCGTAAACGAAATTGTCCCTGTAGCCGTTCTCCGCGTAGAACTGATAGAAGCCCTTGGCGACGTCACTTGCTTTGACGCCCGCCCTGATCTGTTTCTCCGTCCAGTTATGCGCCTCCAACCCGAAGAGCACCACGTCCCTCCGCTTGCCGGTCAGCTTGCCCAGCACGATGGGGTAGCCGATGGAGGAAGAATAGCCGTCGATCCGGGCCGAGAGGTTCAGCTGCACGATGTCGCCCTTCTCAAACCTGCGGTAGGAGGAGCGGGAAATCGCGTGCCGGGTGGACGCTTCGGAGAACACGTACATTGGCAGGCCTTCGTATTCAGCGCCGTTCTCATAAATCACCCGCTGGGCGATTCCGACCGCCTGCAGCTCGGTCATCCCGGGCCTTATTTCCTGGATGACCTGCTGAGTCGCGATTTCCGCGATGCGGTAGCCTTCCATCAGGCAGGCGATCTCCGAAACCGACTTGATGGAGCGCAGGGCGACCATGATGTGGTCCGCGCGCACGATTTCCGCTTCCGGAAAGGCTTTTTTAATTCCCTCCATGATCACCACGGAGGTATCCAGGTAGGAAGCGACGCCGATGCGCAGTTTTTTGCCGCTTACGCCGATCGCCTTGAACACGTCGCCGTAGGTGTCCGGCACCAGCTGCGGGTAAGCGGGGTCCGCGCTCTCGCGGTACTCCATCAGGATAAACAGCTTGTCCAGCCTGCTCCTGTCCCCGGCGAAGTGGCGGCTCTCCGGCCCGCACATCAGCGCGGCGTCCCCTGCCGCCGAAATCGCGACGCCCGCCCGCTCAAACAGAGGCCAGAATCCGGAGAAATAGCGCGCGTTGGCAAAGTCCGCCTCGTTGGAATTGACAATCAGGACGTCCAGGCCTTCCTGCTTAAGCAGGGCCGCGGCCCTTTTCACGCGGTCATGGTATTCCTGACGAGGGATGTGGATGTTTCCGTGGTTAGACATGGTGCGGTTCCTCCTCAACTCTATTCGTGGTGAAATATTTCCTGCATGTCGCTGTAGTATTCCCCGATGGCATGCCCCTGGAAGCAGGGCTTGGTGCGCTTCCACCATTCCCGGGTGACCGGGTCATCCGCCATCCTGCGCATATCCTCCTCATAATCCGGGCCGGTATACTCAAAATACGCGAACAGGAGGTCCCCCTGGCGGAAGATGGAGTAATTTCTTATGTTGCAGGCGGTGATGGTATCCAGCACCTCCGGCCACACCGCCGCGTGCAGGGCATCGTATTCCGCGATCTTTTCGGGCTTGAGCCGGGCTACCTGCCCATACCTTCTCATTTCAGTCTCCCCTGAAGCCCATGGTCGTGTAGTATGCGAGGTTTTCCTGCCGGGCGTCCAGCCGTCCATACTGGGCGATGATGGGCACGTCGCTGCGGATTTTGACCGCGTACTGCCTGGCAACCGGCAGGGTATGCCGACCGAAATGCTCGGGATTGTGCGTCTGGAAACAGCGTACACGCTCGGCCGGAACGGTGAAGGGGATCTCCCTCACGGGTTCCTCATCCTCAAAGTAGAGCGTAAATATGACGTGCGCGTCCTGCTCGTTGGGGTTGAGCAGCACATAGGATTCATGCCCCTTCATCAGGCTTTCGCCAGGCGGAGGCCTGTCGCCGTCCGGGAAAAACCAGGTTCTGCTTCCGTACATACAGCGCTCCTCTTTATCTGCGTTCCCTGGTGTTGGAATCGATCAGCACCACGATGACCAGAATGAGGCCCTTCACGACCCACTGCCAGTAGGTATTGATGCTCATCAGGACCATGATATTGCTGATGACCTGCAGGAACAGCGCGCCGATGATGATGCCGAACACCTTTCCCCTGCCGCCTGAGAGCGAGGTGCCGCCCAGCACGCAGATGGTCATCACGTCAAACAGAAGAAACTCGCCGATGGACACGTTGCCGCTGAGCGTCTTGGCTGTCATCCCCAGGGCGCCAAGGCTGGACAGGACGGCACAGAGCACAAAGGCGAAAATAATGACAAATTTGGTATTGATGCCCGACAGTTTGCTGGCCTCCGGGTTGCCGCCCACGGCGTAGAAGCTGCGGCCGATGGAGGTGTGCATGGACAGGAAATACAGCAGCAGGGCCACCACCAGCATCAGGATGACAGGGAAGGGGATGATGCCGACATAGCCCGCGCCCAGGTAGTTGAAACTCTGCGGGAGGCCGGAGATGGGCAGCCCCTTTGAGTAGATATAGTACAGGCCTTTTAGGATGTTCATCACGACCAGGGTCGCGATAAAGGAGGGCATTTTGCCGTATACCACCAGGGATCCGTTGACCAGGCCGATGACGGCCGCCATCAGAAGCACCAGGGGGATCGCCAGACCCAGCGACATCCCGTCGTTGACGACAAAACCAGCCAGAAAAATGGACGTCATGCCAATGGTGGAGGTGATGGACATGTCCATGTTGCCCACCAGGATGACGAAAAACTCGCCCATCGCGATGATGGACAGGAAGGCGGCCTGCCGCAGGATGTTCATGATGTTGGCGGTCGTCCTGAACTGCTCGTTGAGGAGGAAGCTGATGCTCACCAGCGCCACAAACAGGAACAGAATCATCCATTCCAGGAAAAAGGACTTGAATCCCGCGCGGTAGCGCTTGCTTTTGACGCTGTAGTCACTCATCTTTGTTTACCCCCAACAGACTGTGTATGATCGTTTCCTGTGTTTTCCGTTCGCCTTCGACCTTATCCATCAAACGGCCTTCAAACATGATGTAGATTTTATTGCAAAGCCCGATGAGCTCCTCCATCTCAGGGGATACGAGGATGACGGCTTTGCCGGCGCGGGCCAGTTCCTGGATCAGGTTGTAGATTTCGTGCTTGGCGCCGATGTCGATGCCGCGTGTCGGCTCGTCCAGGAGGAAGATGTCGCAGTTGTACAGCATCCATTTCGCGATGACGATCTTCTGCTGGTTGCCTCCTGACAGCTTCTTTACGTTCTGCCACAGGGAATGGTACTTCAGGCTGAGCTTCTCGTTGATCTTGTAGGCTGCCCTGGATGCCGCGGGATGGTCCTGGAACAGCAGCCAGCGTTTGAACCTGGACATGCTGGGGAGTGTGGTGTTGTCCTTGATGTCAAAGGACATGTTGAGCCCCAGTGAGCGCCGCTCGTCCGGCACCAGCCCCATGCCGTAGCGGATGGCCCGCTTCGGGTTATGGATATGAACCTCTTTTCCCCTGATGAGGATCTGGCCGGAAGAGATCTTATGGTGGCCGTACAGCGCGTGCAGCAGCTCGGTTTTGCCTGCGCCCAGAAGCCCGGCGATCCCGACCACCTCACCCTCCCGGACACTGAGGCTGATGTCGCTGAACGCCTTGGGCGCGGTCAGGTTTTTGACTTCCAGCAGAGTGTCGCCCAGGGCCTGGTTGACCGGGGGATAGGTTGCGGTCAGTTCCCGGCCGATGATCATCTGGATCAGCTGGGCCTTGTTGATGTCCTCCACCATGCCGGAACCCACATGCCGCCCGTCGCACAGCACGGTATAGCTGTCACAGCACTGGAAAATTTCATTGAGGCGGTGGGAAATGTAGATGATGCCGATGCCTTTGCGCTTGAGGATGCCGATGATGCGGAAGATGTTCTGGATGTCCTTTTCCTGCAGCACGGCGGTCAGCTCGTCCAGGATCAGCACCTTCGGCTCGTTGAGCAGGGCCTTGGCCAGTTGGATGATCTGCTGTTCGGCTGTCCTGAGCCGCTTTACGGGCAGAGAGAGGTTGATGTCGCACTGCAGGAACTCCATCAGCTCCCCGGCGCGCCGGGCCAGTTCCTTCCACTTGACTACGCCAGCCATGGTTTCATAGTGCCCGCAGAAGATGTTCTCCACCCCGTTCATGTCCTTCATCAGCTGGAATTCCTGATGGACCGCGGCGATTTTCCGGTCCTGCGATTCGCGTACAGAGTAGGAGGCGATCCTGATTTTTTCTCCGGAAATATACAATTCCCCGTGCGTCATGCGGTTTTCGCCGATGATACACTTGGACAGGGTGGATTTGCCCGCGCCGTTTTCGCCCACCAGCCCGTGGCATTCGCCCGGCAGGAGGATGAAGGAAACATTGTCGAGGGCTTTGACGCCCGGGAACTCCATGGTGCAGTTCCTGACCTCAATCAGCGGCGCGCCCGGGTCGGCCGCTTCCGGCCGGACCGTTTGAATCGTTGTTGTGATAGCGCTCAGCTCCTTTCAGTGCCGGTTGGTACACATACTCTTCGCATCATTGCGTCAATTTACTTCCTGGCATCACAGCCACAGCCAGCCCAGGGCCTCTATGCCGGAGCAGATGATCCCCGTATCCGGCGCTTCGGGATGCCGGATGTTGTGAATCAGCCGCTTCATCTCATGGTAAGGGTACATACAGCTTTTCACGCCGGTTTCCGATACCGGGTTGATGTCAAAGAACAATTCCTTGACGATGTCAAAGTCCAGTTCGTTGAGCCTGAGGATCTCCGAAAGCAGCGCGTCCTTTTTCGCGGAGTCGCTCTCTTCCTCGTATTTCAGCGCTGCCAATACCAGGTCATAGATGACGGCGTTGCGCCGGAGCGCGTTGTGGATCTTGTCAAAATGGGGCAGCCAGACCGACAGCCTGGGATCCTCCCCCAGCGCTTCGCGGATCTCCTCAGTCTCCTTCAGCAGAGCCGGTTGGGCGGCTTTGGCCGCCAGGACGGCGGGGATGTCCGCGGGAGTCATCCTGTTTTTCTGGAAGGGGAAGGGTGTGGTATACAGGGGGATCTGGCTCTCGTGGATGGTGCGGATATTCCGGATGACGCGCAGCACCTTTTCGCCCAGGATGCCGAAGTTCACTTCGCAGGCCAAGGAATAAAAAGCCTCCGGGTCCATCTGCGATCCCCAGCCGTAATTCCCGTGCGCGAACTCGTGCATGAACAGGCCGTACCACTCGAACATGAAGCCGTTGATGCCGTGCACCCCGCGCTTCACGCTGCCGATATGCTGGCGGATGTCCGTTTCGAGGACCTGCTCGTTCGCCTCATCCTCATAGCGGATGATGTTGGATTTGAAGGTGCGGTAGAGGCGGCCCATGGTGGAGGTGATGGAGTTCGCCTCGCTGTCCCTCCCCCAGATGCGGTCTTTCCCGAAGGCTTCGCACCATTTGTCAAACTCGCCTTCCGGCACATAGAGACCCGGAGCCCAGAACAGCCGGATGTCCTCAGGCATCAAGGCCAGGCATTCTTTCAGGAAGGCCGGGTCCTTTTGAAGCGGGGGCTGGCGGAAAGCGCGGATGCCGATGACCGCGTCCGGGTTGACCTCCCGCACCGTCCGGTGGATCTCGCGCAGCAGCCACATATTGGCGCTGTGCTTGGCTTCGCCCGGGGAAGCCGCCTGCCTGTGCCACCTTTCGCGGCATAAGGCGCACTCGCAGTACCAGAAACCCTCCTCGCTTTCTTCCAGCGTGAAACCGTCAAAACCCAGCTCCGCGATGCGCCGCATAGAGCGCAGGATATAGTCCGCGCTGCCCGGGTGGGACAGACACAGGGAATCAAAATCATTGAGGAATCCGCCGGTCGCGGGCGGCTTGGTCCGCGCCTCTGGATGCTTGATACTGTATGCGCCGTTGTAGGAGTTGAGCCCCACGTAGGCGAAGATCCTGAACTCAAGCTTGTGCGCCAAACGGATCAGCTCGCTCAGGAACGGTTTTTCGATGTTGGGATGGCTGAAACGCGTGGTCAGCCACCTGCGGTTCTCGGCGTTCCAGACGTCCACCGGGACGCCGCGGAACACTGTCTCCGGATATTCGTCAAACTCAAAGGGCCAGTAGCCGTACATCACCATGTTGAACTGGTTGATTTTATTGTCCAGGCTGATGTTGAGGTACTCGACCCACTCCTTTAGGCCCCAGAGCTGCATGTCAAAGCCGATGCGCCCGTAGCCTGCGTACCAGGAGAAGGTCGGCGCCACAGCACGGACCGGCAGGGAGGGGAAATCCGTGATGCTGCACAGGGGCAGGGTGAACCCTTCTGTGCCTTCCTCAAGCAGCTGCTTGAGGCTGGTCAGGCCGTTGACGAAGCCCGCCCGCGCGGCATAACGCAGGGTGGCGGTGCCTTTCCGGATATCCAGCTGATATCCCTGGGAGAGGAACAGGGGGTTGTCCTGATGGCGCGGATCAGACAGCGACGCGAGGATTTCCACCTTCATCGCGCCCATGGCATCGCCGCTTTCCGGGCGAATCGGCAGGTCCTTGTAATTCCAGAAACGCAGAGAGGCGACTTCCAGAAGGTCCGTGTCCGCGCCCTTCAGGCAGAGGCTGGTAAACGGCGCGGTCCGGCCTCCCGCGTCAAGAAGCTCCTTTGGTTCCGGCAATAGCTTGATCACAGCGGCCTCCCTTCATGGTTTGCCCCGGGCGGAGGCGGATGCCTCCGCCCGGGGGTTGGGTCAAACGGGGTCAGTCAGGTATTCAGCCGTCGGTTACAGCCAGCCCCAGGTCTGCCAGTCGTAGTCCGCCACGTTGGCGGGGGTGATGGCTTCGGGCATCGGCAGGTCCCACACCAGGGGGAGTTCCTTGCCCTCCACGAGGGTCTCGTACATGGCTTTTGTGGCCTGATAGCCCAGGTCCACCGGGTTCTGCAGGACTTCGCCCAGCCACATCGGGTTGCGTTCGGTGACGTAGGTCAGGACGTCCTTGTCCCCGGCGATGCCGATGAACTTGATTTCCGTCCTGTTGGCAGCGACGGCCGCGTTGTAGGCGCCGACGACTTCCGCGTCGTTGTGGCCGCTGACGACGTCGATGACCGTTTCACGCTGCAGGATGTTTTCCATCAGGCTCTGGGAGGAGTCGCGGGAGCCGGCGCCGACGTCGCCCTCTTCGATGATTTTAGCCTTGGGGAAGGCGGCCAGCACGGTTTCGCTGAAGCCGATGAAGCGGTCAGCAGATACCTGGCCGGAGGTCGGGCGGGTGATGAACAGGCACACCGGGTCTTCCTTGCCCAGGGTCTTGAGGTATTCCACCGCGACTTCGCCGGACTTGATGCCCAGCGCCTTCATGTTGTGGCCGACAAAGGTCTTCCAGACGATGTCTTCCTCACTGTTGGGCTGCTGCGCGTAGTCGCCGATGACAAAGGGAATGCCTTGTCCGGTGTACTGCTTCATGGTCGGAATGGCAGAGGAGGCGTCGGCGGGGAAGAGGATGATGCCTTTGGCGCCCCAGGTGAGCAGGTTGTCCACGTTGTTGAGCATGGTGGATACGTCGGAGCGGGAGTCCTCAAACTGGAACACGAAGTTTGCCTCGGGGTTTTCCTCCGACCACTGGTTGACGCCGTCAATGACGCCCAGGTACCAGGTGTAGGCGCTCAGTTCCATGATGCTTACGCCGATCTTGGTTTCTTCAGCGGCGGCGATGCCCATGGTGAAGGACAGGAGCATGATGGAGGCCAGGAGGATGGAGCATAGTTTTTTCATTGGGTTTCCTTCCTTTCAAATTATGGTTGCCAATCTACCTTTCAGCGCGAAAACGCGCCGGGGTTCCTCAGTCGTAGAGCAGAGGCGCGATGTGGGCCTCGTCCATGTTGCCCGCGTCATACCAGTAGCAGCCGGTGTCAATGAAGGGAATGCCATTTGCATCCGGAACGCTTTCAACCGTTTCGCCCAGCGCGAGTTTGCAGGCGGTGGCAACTGCGGTGTAGCCCATGCCGACCGGGTCCTGCGTGATGGCCCCGGCAATTTCGCCCGCGCGCACGCCGGCCTTCAGGGCGGCGGAGGAGTCAAAGCCGATGAGAAGCACTTTGCCGATCATCCCGATTTCCTGCAGGCCGTTGTAGGCTCCCACGCAGGCGCCTTCGTTGGAGGCGTAGATCAGGTTGATGTCAGGGTTGGCGATCAGCAGGGACTTGGCGATGTCGGCGGAGCGCAGGTGGTCGCCGTCGCCGTACTGGGTGTCCACGATCTGGAGGTTGGAGTTGGCCTTGATGTAGTCGACAAAGCCCTGAACGCGCGCGACGGCGTCAACCACGGTCTGGCTGTGGCCGACAACGGCGATCTTGCCTTCCGTGCCCATCAGCCGGATGGCGTTCTGCGCGGCCAGTTCGCCCGCGGCGTAGTTGGAAGTGGAGCAGTTGATGTCCGCGACCGCTCCGATGCCCGCGTCAAATCCGACGACCGGGATGCCCCTGGCCTTGACGTCTTCCAGCAGGGTGCGGACAGACTCAATGTCAATGGCGGCCATGGTGACGGCGACCAGGTTCTCCTTGGACAGGTTGGCGCGCAGAATGTCTACCTGCTTGTCCACCATGGTCTCTGATTCCGGGCCGTCAAAGACGATTTCCACGCCGTATTCCTCGGCTGCCTTTTCGGCGCCGAGTTTGACTGCCTGCCAGAACTGATGGGCGACGCCCAGGGGCAGCACGGGGACAAACTTCCCTTCCAGGGGTTTGCCGCCTGCGGCCAGGGCGGTTCCGGAGAGGATCAGCATGAGTGCAAGCACGAGTCCCAACAGTCTTTTCATAGGTTCCTCCTTATATCCTTGGTGTGTTTTATCACGGTCTCAGGCGCGCTCCTGCCGCTGGCGCCGAAGTTTGTCGAAATAGACGGCAAGAGCCAGCACGAAACCGGTGACAACTGTCTGCCATTCCGTCGATACGGCCATGGTTCTAAGTCCGTTGGTCAGTATGGAAATGATAAACGCCCCGATGACAGTCCCTATAATCGTTCCCTCACCTCCTGACATGCTTGTTCCGCCGATGACAGCGGCGGCAATCGCCTCAAGTTCATATCCCGCGCCCAACTGAGGCTGGGCGGAGCCCAGGCGCGAGCTCATGATCAGTCCCGCCGCGGCGCTGAATATGCCGCAGACCATGTAAATCAGTATTTTCCACTTGTCCGTTTTGATGCCGGAAAGCCGCGCCGCTTCCTGATTGGAGCCGATGGCCGTGGTATAGCGTCCCAGCAGGGTTTTGGAATAGAGCAGGTAAGCCCCGCCGATAATGAAGATAAACAGGATGAAAGCCGTGTAAAAGCCTTCGATCCCCAGGAAGTTGCCCATGGCGATGCTCTTGTAGCCCGGCGCCGCCGTAAAGTAAACCGGCTTGATGCCTGATACCACCAGGGAAAGGCCTTTGGTCATCATCTGCATGGCCATGGTCGCGATAAAGGGAGGCAGCTTCATCTTGGTGATCCCAAAACCGCTGATGCCGCCGCACACAGCGCCGACCATGAAGCCGAACAGGATGGCCAGCCAGATGGGAAAGCCCCAGGATACGAAGGACACGCCGCTCATCACCGAGCAGAAGGTCATCGTTGTGCCCAGCGACAGGTCAATGCCCCCGGAGGTGATGACGAAGGTGGCGCCCAGGGCCAGGATGCCGTTGACGCAGGTGGACAGCGCGATGGTCATCAGGTTCAGGTAGCTTGCGAAGTTTGGGCGCATGATGGAAAAGAAGGTGAACAGCACGACCAGGGTGCCCAGGATGATGAGCTTTTGAGTCCCGGCCCTGTTGAGCAGCGTTTTTTTCATTTCAGTGCCTCCCGCTTGATTTCATCCCTTGCCGTGGCGTATTCCATGATCCGCTGCTGGGTGATCCCCTCACCTTCCACCTCTCCCGTCACCCGCCCCTCGCACATGACCATCACGCGGTCGCACAGGCGGATGATCTCCGGAAGCTCTGATGAGATGAGGAGGATGGCCTTGCCCTGGGCGGCCAGTTCCCTGAGCAGTTTGTAGATCTCGCTTTTCGCGCCCACGTCGATGCCGCGTGTCGGCTCGTCAAATATCAGGATGTCGCAGTTACGGGTGAGCCATTTGGCCAGCACCACCTTCTGCTGGTTTCCGCCTGACAGGTAGCGGGCCAGTTGGCTCACCGACGGCGTTCTGATGTCAAGGCTCCGGGTCAGCTCTTCCGCGTTCTTCCGGATTTTTCTGAACTTGATGAAGGCCTTGCCCTTCAGGAAGTCCTTCATGGAGGCCATGGCGATGTTGGTCTGCACGTCCAGCCCCAGCATCAGGCCGAACTGTTTCCTGTCTTCACTCAGGTAGGCGATCCCGTGCTTCACCGCGTCGGAGGGTTCATCGATCCGGACGCGCCTGCCGGAGACCAGGATCTCACCGTCCGTTATCCTGTCCGCGCCATAGACCGCGCGTGCCGTTTCGGTGCGTCCGGCTCCGACCAGCCCCGCGAAGCCCAGGATCTCGCCCCGTCGGACTTTGAAGGAGACATCGCTGACCATCCTGCCGCGCTTGATGCCGCGGGCTTCCAGCAGGACCGGAGCGTCCTCCGGCAGGCTGGAGGCTGACTTCTCCACAAACAGCTCCCTGCCCACCATCAGGCGGATGATCTCCCCGATGGATGCCCCGGAGGTTGGCAGGGTATCGATGGTTTCCCCGTCGCGCATCACGGTGATCCGGTCTGATATCTGTTTGAGCTCATCCAGGCGGTGTGAGATATACACGATGCCCTTGCCCTCGTCCCGCAGGATGCGGATGACGGAAAACAGGTCCGTGATTTCCGTGTCCGTCAGCGAGGCGGTCGGCTCGTCCATGATGATGATCTCAGAATTGTAGGACAGCGCTTTGGCGATCTCGATCATCTGCTGCTTGGCGACGCTCAGCCTGCTCACGCGCAGGGTAGGGTCAATGTCCATGTTCAGCCGGTCCATGATGCCGCGGGCCTTTTTATTCAGCAGGGAATCGCTGAGCAGAAAAGGGACCTTCCCCCGCTCTTCCCGGCCGATGAAGATGTTCTGCGCGACCGTCAGGTGGTTCATGAGGTTGAGTTCCTGGTGGATCATCACGATGCCCATACCTTGGGATGCCCTGACGTCAGGAATGTCAACCTCCCGGCCTTTCACGAAAATCTGCCCGTCATCCTTGCGGTACACTCCGGTCAGAACCTTCATCAGTGTGGATTTCCCTGCGCCGTTTTCACCCACCAGGGCGTGCACTTCGCTCGGGTTCAACTCGAAACGGGCCTGTTTCAGGGCCCTGACGCCGGGGAAATCCTTGTTGATGCCGCTCATGCGGATCAGGTTCTGGGCCATGGACGATTCTCCCTCCATGCTGTCCGGGCCTTCCCGGTCGGTATTGCGCAATCGATTGTTCAGCTGGAAAATAAAAACCGATCCCGGTTTGGGTCTACCAGGAATCGCCGTCCCGGAAGACCGGGTCGAGGATGAGGTCAACGGCGGGCTTCGTGCCTGCCGCGTCCATCCGTGAGATCAGGACTTCAGCCGCCTTTTCCCCTATTTCTTCCGCGGCCTGGTTCATGGTGGCGATGGCGGGGGAGACCAGCGATGTGATGTCGTCCGTGTCAAAGGCCGCGACCGCGATATCCTTAGGAATGGCCTTCCCCGCGGCCTTGACGGCCCGGACCGCGCCGTAGGCCATATAATTGTTGGAAATGAGCACCGCGCGCGGGCATTCAGGAAGGTTCAGGATGTCCTTCATGCAGCGGATGCCGCTTTCCATCTTGAAATCCCCCTCCCTGACCCATTCCGGGCGAACGGGCAGCCCGTGCTCGGTCATCGCGGCCAGGAAGCCCTCATACCGCTGCCGTCCGCTGGACTGGTTCAGGGGTCCGGTGATCATGCCGATATCCCGGTAGCCCTTTTGGATCAGTTTTCCCGCCAGCAGGCGGGCGGCGTTCCGGTTGTCGGTCGTCACCGTGTCGTACTGCCCCTGCGATGCCGGGATGTTGTCAATGAAAACGATGGGGATGCCGAGGCTGCGGAATTGCCGGATCTTTCCGGCGTTGTTGCCCACGGAAGCCAGGATGAGCCCCGAAACCTGTTTCTCCAGCATCAGCTGCATTGCCTCTGCCTCAAACAGCTCGTTTTCGTCCGAATTGCTCAGTAGGATGGAATAGCCCTTGTCCCGGCTGTAACTCTGGGCGCCTTTGATGACGGAGGCGAAAAAACTGTTGGTGATGTCCGTCACGATGATGCCGATGGACATGGCGTTCTGCTTGCGCAAGGAGCGCGCGACATCGTTGGGTGTGTAGTTGGCTTCCCTGACGGCGGAGAGGATCCGATCCCTCGTTTCCCGGCTGACGCGGCCGGAGTTACTGATCGCCCGGGATACCGTGGAAATGGAAACGCCCAAATCCATTGCCAAATCCTTCAGTTTTACAGTCTTTGACCGCCCCATAGATCCCTCTGTTTCTTTTATCGATGCAACAATATCACATTGGAAACGATTGCGCAACCATATTTTGACCATTAAACACAAAATATGAGAAAAATTCTAAAATGGAGGTCTATTTTCATTTTTCCGATAGTTGGGCATTTCAAGTCGCCATGTTCAAGACAAGCGATTAGCATCCGATGGATGACAATCCAGTATACTCCTACATAACAACCTGATCAGACGGTTAGTTTGCACTTGTATCATACAAATTTTTAAGTTACTATTATCATTACAATCACTTCGGAGGCAATCATCTTGAAATTTATTCAGTCGGTTCAACGCGCGTTCTCAATATTGGAGTATATTTTACTGAACAACGGTGCCGGTATCAGTGATCTTTCCCGAAAGTTCAACCTCAATAAAAGTACTGTGTTCAGCATCGTCAAGACACTTGAACAGCTTGGTTATGTTTACCAATGTAATTCTTTAAACTCTTATCTGCCTACTTATCGCATTCATTCGATTGCCACCTCTTGCACAACTGAAAATTCTATCGTTGCTTTTGCACATCCTTATATTTATCAGTTATCAAAAAAATATGGTGAAACGGTTCATTTTGTTAATGGCAGGGAACATTCGGTTGTATATGTAGACAAGGTCGAAAGTGATAAAAACATCCGATACCATACAGATCTTGGAAGCGAAATGCCATTGCACTGCACAGGAGTTGGCAAGGCAATCCTTGCGTGGAGAAGTGAAGCGGAAATTAATGAATACATTGATGCAGGCCTTGTTGCATTAACCGAGAAAACTATAACTGATCCTGAGACTCTCCATGAAGTCATACACAAGATAAGAAAAAATGGATACAGTATCGATGATGAAGAAAACTCAGAGGGACTGTTCTGCATTGGAGTTCCGATATTTAACAAATCGGGCGCGGTGGTCCATTCGATTAGTATTTCATTGCCAAAATACCGGCTTAGCGAAATTAACATTGACGAAGCTGTTAGCGATCTAAAAAGGACTGCTGCGGAAATCATGAAGTTCTACTGATCATTTAACAATCCTATGTTTAGGATACTTATTTTTCAGTACATAGGGATTATTTCCATCGTTGAGTTGTATATCCGACATTTTCCATGCAGACGAAAAAGAAGAACGTAATCACCTAGGGCAATATTCTCACTATTGGTATGTAGATTATTCCTGCTCTGGCTCTGCTAAGGTTTATAAAGCTGTAAAAAACCAGGGCTATACGTTATTCATGATTATCTTTCCATTCCTTTAAAAAGCAGAAAAAATCATATGCGGATTTTGACAGGACTGCATCGCGGAGATGAAGCAGGCTGACATACACGAAAGGGCTGTCTACGATATCGATATACTTGACAGAGTCATCCGATGCTCTCCCTGCAACTGATTTTAGCATAATCGCTATTCCCAGCCCTTGATGAACAAAATCAATAGTCATTCGGCCGGATATTGAGAGAAGAGAAGGTTCGACACTATGTTTCTTGCAGAAATTGCAAAAAACCTGTTGCTCAATGGAGCTGTTATCTTGAACAATAATTTGCTCATCTTTTAAACTATCAACGGGGATTGAAGATTTCTTAAAAAAATGATGATGTTTGGGAAAAACCGCCACAAGTGGATCTTTATAAAAGAGAAGCCGGTCAAATTCAGGTTCGAGAAGTTCTTCACTGGTTTCGCCAATCCATATGAAGTCCGTCATCCCTTGAATTAACAGCCTCTTCAGTCTGGAATGGGGTTCAGTTATGATATTGATAATAAAAGACGGATTAATTTGCTTATATTCAATAAGCGCATCCATTATGCAGTAATTTGCAATTTGTGACGTTGAAGCAAGCGTTACTGTGTTTGATTTTTCCCGTTTGCTTCTTTCTTTGTTGGCAAGATACTCATCTTCCAACTGGATGATTTTCTTCGCATAACTAAGCAAAAGAGCCCCTTCACAGGAAATTCTCATCTTTCGCGTGGTTCTGTTAAAAAGAGTTACTCCTATCTCATCTTCTAAAGCCATGATGTGCTTTGACAGAGTGGATTGGGATATGAACAACTCTTCTGCTGCAGTCATGTAATTTTCCACCTGTGAAAGTAAAATGAATTCGCGAAGTATTTTTGTATCCAGCTTTCTCCCTCCCTATAAAACACAGTAGTGTACGCAATAGAAACATGACCAGATGCAAAGGGGTTAAGACTCGCTAATGGGATAGTTTTGGAAGAGCAAACACTCATTCCGGCTGCCACATTCCAAAAAAGAATGCTGTTGTGACTGTGCATCAAGAATCAAAGTTATCTTACAATAATAAGCGAAGTTTTTAAAGATCTGTTTGCGAGAAGGGATAAGGACGATCTTCTGAGGACCATTTCGGATAGGTTCTATGAAATACATACGGCGCATTTGCCAGCGATCCATCTGAGTTGAAACACAAACCAAACAAAGCAAATCATACAGAATTGACAGGATCTAGAATAGGAAAACAAATCTATTTTGAATGCCAGGGCTGACACTGTTGGAAATAATAAATAGAAAAACAGACTTAATCTTGTTTTGTGATTAGATTCAAGATATTCCAATTTGGAAAAAATATCGCGAATTTTCGAATTGTTCATCTTGGTGGGATGATATATAGATTTAATTGAATAGAGAAAGAAAACCTTGAATGCGGGCAATTTATTAGGTCTTAAGAGCTTGGATAGAAAGAAGATGGAACATGAAATAACCAATTATAATGCTATCAATGCTATGACATATTGATGATTATAGCTTATTGACAGAACACTTAGCATCATGTATTATTCTTATTAAGAACGATGTGCGACATTATCGCACACGATGTATCGGGCCACAGCACTGCGCTTGCCAGATAGTGTGCCAGACGCCACAGAGTCATATGAAAGGAGGGATTCAAGTACGAACATCCACCGAAGCGGAGGTGGATAGAAATATCCGTAGTAATAGAAAAGGAGAGTAAAGCAATTTGGAACAACTAGTTGGAAGAATTACCGACCTGCCGACCATGGATGTTTCAGCATTTATTCCGGGTGCTGAAAAAAGAATCGTGTTTGGCCTCCGTCATTACTGGGATACCCATGTGATGCGCAATTTTAGACTGCCGCCGGGTACTGTCGCGCCCTTGAACCATCATCCGTGGGTACATTGGGCTCTCTGTATCGGCGGCAAGGGCAAATTTAAAATTGGTGAAGTAGAGTACGATATTGAGAGCGGATATTGGATGCATGTTCCCGGCAATATCGAACATACTTTCTGGAACACCGAGAAAGATTCTACTCTGGATATCATATGCATCGTCGTCAAGGAAGGTGATGTTAACCCCCTGGACGAACAGCCTGAAACATTTTGTTAAAATTGAAAGGAGAAATCATCATGAAGTCAAGGATTCGTTTCATTAACAGAATATCACTTTTTATCATTGCGGCGCTACTGATTGTACCGATGACCGGCTTTGGAGAAGTTCAGGCAAAGCACCTTAAGTTCACGACCGCTGTTTCAGAAAACTCGACATGGCAAAAAGGCGCTGAAAAATTCGCCGAGCTGATAAAAGAAAGAACAAACGGGAAATATGTCATTGACATCTATCCTAGCGACCAGCTGACTGCGGGAAATCAGGTAAAAGCGCTGGAAGCATTACAAACAGGGGCATGTGATTTCGACATCAGATCAATTCTGCTGTATACGAATCTGGACCCCGCATTCACAAGCATCATGATGCCATGGCTGGTTCCCAGCTTTGAAGCAGCAGATGCGGCACTTAGCGGACCGGGTGGGCAGAAGCTGGCTGATCTTGTCAACAAAAAAGGCATGGTTTTCATGGCATTCGGCGAAGCAGGATTCAGGCAGATTACCAACAACGTCCGCCCCATTCATACGCCCCAGGATTTAAGCGACATCAAAATCAGAGTACCCGCCCTGAACATGTACTTCACAATGTTCGAACTGTTCGGAGCCAATCCGACCACCATGAACATGGCCGAGGTGTTTGCCAGCATTCAGCAGCGGGTGGTTGACGGGCAAGAAAATCCTGTTGATACCGCAAGGTCCTTCAAGATTAATGAAGTGTGCAAGTATATCACCCTTTGGAACTGCTCATATGATCCAATTATCATGAGCGCCAGCCCCTACGCGATGAACAAATTGACTGAGGAAGAAAAAGTCATCTTCATGGAAGCCGCGAAAGAAGCGATGCTGTTCCAGAAAGAGCTGAGCAGGTCCCAGTATGAAACCATCCTTGAGGATTTCAGCACAACGATGGAGATTACCGAACTCACCGACGAACAGTTGAACATATTCATCGAAGCTGCAAAGCCCGTTTATACGGAATGGGTGCCGAAAATCGGCGAAGAGATCATGGCGGATTTCGGTTACAAAGGCGAATAATCATCCTCTAAGCGTTTAATTGAAGGCATACCGGAATCGTTATGATTCCGGTATGCCGGAATCATTCAAAGAAAAGCTGATGACAAGGAGGTGTACCATGAGGAAAACGCTGTCATTGCTGTCATTGTTCGTTGATAAGCTCGAAGAAATAATCATAGGCATTTCTATGCTTGTCATGACGATCATTTGTTTTGGAAATGTGCTTGTGCGTTATGTTTTTGGGGGCTCTTGGGCGTTTACTGAAGAAGTACTGATCATCCTATTCGTATATAATAGCCTGATCGGTGCTTCACTGGCGCTGAAAAGGAATAAGAATATGAATTTTTCCGCTTTAGTGGAGCGTTTTGGACCAAAGCAAAGAATGGTCGCAGACTTGTTTGTTGCTGTCTGTACTATTGTTATGATGGTAATTCTGTTTATATATGGCTGGAGAATGTGCTACAACCAATACTTATACGGAGTGAAAACGCCATCATTAAATCTTCCTGAGTATGTCGGGGGCGCCTCGATATTATTCTCATCGGTTCTGATTACAATCAGGTCAGTACAGCAGTTTCTGAATGCGCATATTATAAAAAAAAAGGTTGATGAAACTAATTAAGAAAGGAGGGAAGAATCAATGACTCTGCTGTTGTTCGGCTCATTCTTTATGCTTCTTCTCTTCGGAGTGCCGATAGCCATATCCCTGGGGCTTTCTTCGGTAGTCACAATGATTGTATTTGAGATGCCCCTTGCCGCGTTCCCCAGCATCATTTTTTCCGGAACAGGCAAATTCGCCCTGCTCGCGATCCCCTTCTTTGTTTTGTCAGGCGTGATTATGGAATATGCGGGAATATCAAAACGCCTGGTGAGATTCGCGTCAGTAATGGTTGGGCACCGTAGGGGAGGGCTCGCGGTTGTTACCATTATCGTCTCCGCTTTCTTTGCAGCCATATCCGGATCCGGGCCAGCAACTGTCGCAGCCTTGGGGCCGATACTTATTCCCGCCATGATAGCTAAGGGGTATAAAAAGGACTGGGCAGCTGCTCTTGTTGCGAATTCGGGTAACATGGGAATTATTATTCCGCCCAGCATCATTCTTGTCATTTACGGCGTGCTGGCAGAAGTATCCATTGTGAAGCTATTTACCGGCGGCTTTATCCCGGGCATTTTGTTTGCAGTCGCATTGATCGCCGTTTCCAGTTTTTCGCTCAGAAAGCAAAAAAATGAAATTCAAATGATTGAGAAAGCAACCGGGAAAGAAAAGTTATCAGCGCTGAAAGACGCGCTCTGGGGTTTAATGTCGCCTGTCATCATATTGGGTGGAATATACGGTGGAGTTTTCACTCCTACAGAATCAGCTGCTGTATCCGCTGTATATGGTTTATTCGTCGGGATTTTCGTCTATAAAGAGATCAAGTTGAAGAAATTGTGGAAGGTTCTGCTGGATGCTTCCGTATCCTCTGCATCAGTTATGTTCATTATCGCTACAGCCAGTTTATTTTCCTGGATTCTTACCAGCAGTAACATGGCGGCGGAGATGGCGAAAGGCTTGCTGAGCATTTCCAGCAATCGGTATGTCATCCTCTTTTTGATCAACATTCTGATGCTGATAGCTGGAATGTTTGTTGACAGTGGATCAGCATTGTACATTTTTGTTCCGATACTTCTGCCGGTATTGAGAGCCCTCAACTTCGATTTGGTAGCTTTCGGAGTAATACTGACGGTAAATCTGGCAATAGGAATGTCGACTCCTCCAGTAGGTGTCGATTTGTTCGTAGCGTGCAATGTAAGCGGAGCATCATTAAGCGGCATTTCAAAGCAGACTTTCAGATTTGTCGCGGCGTCATTGGTGGTTCTTTTTCTTATAACCTTTGTTCCGGAAATCATCATGTTCCTGCCGAATCTGATTCTTTGAGCCAATTTGATACAATCATAATTCTTGCCATTGTGGAGGTAAAATGGAAAAAACGACTGTATTACTGGGGTTTGGAAGCGAGTTCTCCGGCACTCTACATTGTGAAAACACAAAAATTGAAATCGGGACAAAACCAGGCCAGGCAAAGCCCTATGATTTGCTGTTGGGAGCTCTGGGTTCCTGCCTTTACGCAACTTTCGCCGGCATTGCAAAAAAGATGAAGCTAGTATTTGATCGAGCTGAAATTAAGATTACCGGCGAGAAAAGGGAGGAAATTCCAACTACATTGAAGAAAGTATTGATTTCCTTTGTTTTCTACGAAGTTGAAAACTCCTCTGGTTTTCAAAGGGCAGTAGATCTTGCCGCTAAGTATTGCTCTGTTCATTCAACCATTGAGAAAGTAGCCGAAGTAACCATCAATATAGAAATTGAGAGTGAGAAAGAATGAAAGATATTGAATTCTTGAAGAAGAACGCTTATAGCCTGGCTTATACATATGAGCAGAAATATGGCGGGTGTTCACAATGTGTGCTCGCTGCTTTGAGAGACACTATTGGCAACATATCTGATTCGGCTTTTAAATCATCCACAGGACTTGCAGCCGGTTTAGCTGGCGGCGGATATGCTTGCGGCGCTTTGACTGGAGGCATTATGGCAATAAGCAGTTTTTTAGGAAGGGAAATTGATAATTTGCCAGATCCGGATGGTATACGCTTTAAAACATTTGCGCTAGCCAGGCGTCTGGTCTCGAGATTTGAGGAAGAATATGGCAAACGCGGGGGAGACTGCGCGGTGATTCAGACGCGCATCATGGGTCGTTCATTTGATATTATGAACGGAGAAAGGGATGCGCTGCTGGCCGCCGGAGGGCATGACGATAAATGCCCATCGGTTTGCGGGAACTCGGCCGTTTGGGTCATAGAGATTCTACATGAAGAGCGCTTGCTGTAAAAAGCACGGGCAATCATTTAATTATCTCGCATTAATGTTTCATTAATGCTTGGAGGATAATATGGGTAACTCACCTTGGAAAACGGACAGATGGTTCACAAGTCAGTGGAATTTTACTGATGAAGTTCGGTCGCAGTATCATTTCAAAAAAGAAATCAAACTGCATGATATATCTCTGAGAGACGGGGAGCAGCAGGCCGGTATCCTCTTCAACAAGGAAGAGAAAATCATGCTTGCGGAAAAAATGGCAGAGGTTGGAATTCATCGCATCGAGGCTGGGATGCCGGCCGTTTCAAAAGATGATGAAGAAGCAATCAGAAAGATTGTCAAGATGAACCTTGGGCCGGAAATCTTCTCCTTTTGCCGGTGTGTGAAGGAGGATGTTCAAAGGGCTGCAGACCTTGGGGTTGATGGAATCGTTATTGAGATTCCTTCTAGCGATCATATGATTCAAAAGGCGTATAAATGGGATTTGGAAAAAGCCATGCAGCTTTCAATAGAATCAACCGCTTTTGCTAAAGAGCTTGGGTTGTATACAGTGTTCTTCCCCATAGATATGAGTAGAGCAGATATTACATGGGCACTGCAACTTATCAAGCGTGTAGAAAACGAAGGGCACATGGATGCGCTCGCAGTCGTGGATACGTTTGGAGGGCTGAATGTCCACGCAATTCCTTACATGATGAATAGAGTCAAGGAAGTAATTAAGAAGCCTATCGAGATTCACTTTCATGATGATTTTGGATTGGCCAGCGCGAACACCATCATTGGCCTGGCTTGCGGAGCTGATGTTGCTCACACAACGATTTCCGCTATCGGCGAACGAGCCGGCAATTGTCCCTATGAAGAGGTTGCCCTGTCGCTTTTAACGATGTACGGCATAGATCTAGGCATGCAATACAGTAAAATGTATGGCTTATCAAAACTGATGCGGGAAATGGCCGGTATATCTATCCGTCCCAATCAGTGCATTGTAGGCGACAACGTGGCTGACATAGAATCAGGGATAATTACGGGGTGGTATAACAACGTGAGCGAAACCGATCCATTGGAACTAACGCCATACTTGCCTTCTTTGGTTGGTCGCCCCGACAATGTCATCTTGCTCGGAAAAGGAAGCGGTTTACCAAGTATTGAATACTATTTGAAGAAAATTGGATATGAAATTCCGGATAAAGAGATTTGCAGCGACATATTGCTGATGGTGAAGACAATGTCTTTACAGAAGCATGGAATGGTCAAACTGGATGAATTCATAGAGATAGTAAAGAAAACGGTTGGGTGATGTAAATACTGACAGGTCTCAGCTGAAAAACTGACAACGTTGAGTGTAAATTATTTAAGAAGATCCAAATTTTCAGGATTAATACAGCATAGAACAGCAATTCGCTTAATGGGAAGGACAAGATTGAAACTGGCAAAAAAGTTGCTGCGCATCATTATTGCGGTATTTTTATATGGATTGGGTATTTATTCCACTATTCAAGCGGACATAGGGCTTGCGCCTTGGGAGGCGTTCAACTCCGGTTGTTCCAGCGCGATTGGAATTTCATTTGGCGATTTCGTTTTATTCTCTGGACTAATAATCTTGGTTATTGATGTATTGATGAAGGAAAAAATTGGCATCGGGACTGTAATTAATGCAATTTTGGTGGGTAAAGTAGTGGATTTTCTTCAATATTTAGACATAATGCCGAAAGCTAAAAACTTTATTGTTGGAATTATTGTGTTATTCTTAGGTCAATTTCTCATCTGTTTTGCGACCTACCTATACATCAGCGCAGGCCTTGGTAGCGGCCCCCGAGATTCCTTGATGGTGGCGCTTGGCAAAAGGCTTCGCAAAGTTCCAATCGGTATTATTAGAGGACTCATTGAGGGGACAGTATTACTCATTGGCTGGAGTTTAGGCGCGAAGGTTGGTCTTGGCACTGTAATCGCAGTGTTGAGTATAAGCCTGATTATGCAGCTAACCTTTAACACCCTGCACTTTAAGGTACGGAATGTCCGACATGAAAGTATCGCCGTTACTCTGCTCTCTCTTCGAAATAACCGACTAAGACTTGATATATGAATTATGAAACCAGTAATTTTATGTGCATCTGAAGAGTCCCACTCTCTGTGTACTTTATCCAGCTCATATGGATTGTCAACGTCTGGTCAGACAGATTTTATAAGGAGCAGGTCTGTTTGAACGCTACAGGCGACAGACAATCCAGTGTGCTTTGCAATCTGACATTATTGAACCAGTGGACATAAACCGCCAGTTCCAGCTGAAGCTGCCAAAGGGTATCAAAGCGCCTGCGGCAATCGTACACCGCCTTAATCTATTTGACGGCTGATTCAGCCACCGCGATGCCGCAAGGGCATCCCTTCATGCGCAGCGGGAGGCTGATCCGAAAGCCAAAAAACCGTTCGTCAGGCAACACTTTGTCAGGCTCGCCGACCTGGTCCGTGTGGAACATCCGGATATTCAGCAGATTCCCTTTCCCTGCTGGAGACGCTTTAATTTCCGGTCAGTGTCCTTACACGGGCCGGCGCCCGGTTCAGATTTACGCACCTATTCGCATGATTGTAAGGTTGTACCGCGGCGCGCTTCGCTATAAAATAGAAAACAACAATGTACCCTCGGACAGCCGTCGGGAGGAAAAAGAATTGACTTATCCTGAGATCGACAGTTTGCCGCAGCCCCTCCGCGCCCGGAGGCTGAAGGACAGCATCCTGGCAGAGCCGCGCTATGCCTCCATCGAGCAGGCGCGGATCGTGACAAAGGTATACCGGGACAACCCGGGCCTTCCGGTCAACCTCCTTCGAGCGACGGCACTCAGGGAGTCTTTGGAAAAAATTGGCATCCGCATCAACCGCGGTGAACTGATTGTTGGGAACCGGACCGCCGGTGTCAGGGCAGGGGTCATTTTCCCGGAGTCCGGCCTGAGCTGGGTGGACCGTGAGTTTGAGTCGCTCCCGGACCGCCCTCAGGACAAGTTCCTGGTCCATCCGGGGGATATCGAAGCGTTCCGCAGGGAAATCTTTCCGTTTTGGACGGGAAGGACGCTGGAGGACCGGCTGGAAGAACGCATCGGCCCGGAAATGAAGGCGATCGACAAGGTCGCGAAAATCAACCAGACCGACCACGCCCAGGGGCACATCTGCCCGGAAACCGCCAAATGGCTGGCACTCGGCCCCGGGGGCATCCAGGACGACGCAAAGCGGCTGCAGGCGCAGCGCGCCGGAAACGCCGGCTTCTACGAGGGAATCATCATCGCCATGGAAGGCGCGCGCGGCTTCATACGCCGTTATGCCTCCCTGGCAAAGGAGATGGCGGGGGAAGGCGGGGACCCGGACGGGGAACTGGGCCGGATCGCGGAAATCTGCGAAAACCTTGCTGACCGGCCGCCCGCCACTTTCCGCGAAGCCGCGCAGGCCACCTGGTTCCTGTACGTCATTCTGCAGATGGAGTCAAACGCCTCCTCCTTCTCCCCGGGACGGCTGGACCAGGTGCTGTACCCTTACTACAGGAAGGACATCGATTCAGGAGCCCTGACGAATGAGGGAGCGCTGGAGATCATCCTGTGCCTGTTCCTGAAGTTCAACGAAATCGTCTACCTGCGCTCATCCGGCAGCGCCAGGTACTTCGCGGGCTTCCCGATCGGCTTTAACGTGGCCATCGGCGGCCAGGACGAAAACGGGCAGGACGCCTCCAACGAGCTCTCCTACCTCTTCCTGCGCGCCCAGGAGCACCTGGGGCTGCCCCAGCCCAACCTCTCCGCGCGCGTCTTTTCGGGTTCGCCGGAGCATTTCCTGACGCGCTGCGCGCAGGTCATCGGGACGGGCAGCGGCATGCCCCAGCTTTTCAACGACGAGGCGGTCATACCGGCGCTCATGCGCCAGGGCATCAGCGAAAAGGACGCCCGCAATTACGCGGTCGTCGGCTGCGTCGAGCTGACCACGATGGGCAACTCCCTGGGATGGAGCGACGCCGCGATGTTCAACCTCGTCAAGGCGCTGGAGCTGGCGCTCAACGACGGCGTGTGCATGCTGACGGGCAAGCAGATGGGTGCCCGGACGGGGACGCTTGCGGATTTTGAGACCTACGGAGACGTTGAGAAGGCCTTTGAAAAGCAGATCGACTTCTTCTTCGGCCGCATGATCGCCTGCTGTGAAACAGTCGAGAAGGCGCACGCGGAGATCCTGCCCTCCTCCTTCCTCTCCGGCGTGGTGAACGACTGTATGGAGAAGGGGATGGACGTGACCGAAGGTGGCGCGCATTACAACCTGTCAGGCATCCAGGCCATCCAGTGCGCCAACATCGCCGACAGCCTGGCGGCGCTGAAGGCGCTGGTCTATGACGAGGGGATCGTGGACCGCGGGGAACTGCTGGACGCGCTGAGACAGGATTTTAAGGACAATGAGCTGCTGCGCCTCAGGCTGCTGAACAAGGCGCCCAAGTACGCCAACGACGTGGAATGGGTGGACGAGATCGCCCACAAGTGGATCAGCCGCTTCACAGCCAAGTTCTCCGCCTACCGCAACGTTCGCGGCGGCCCTTACCACACGGGCCTGTACACCGTGTCCGCGCACGTGCCCATGGGGCAGAACGTCGGCGCGACGCCGGACGGGCGCAAGGCGCGCGAACCGCTGGCTGACGGCGGGATGTCCGCGGTGTACGGGCGTGACGTCCGCGGCCCCACAGCGCTGCTCAAGTCCGTTTCCCGTGTTGACTCGCTGCTTGGCAGCAACGGCACGCTGTTGAACATGAAGTTCCTTCCCTCGCTGTTTAAAAGCAGGGATGGCATCAAAAAGTTCGTGGGGCTGATCAAGGCATTGGTGGCGCTGAAAATCATCCATGCCCAGTTCAACGTCGTCAACAGGGAAGATCTGCTGGCCGCCCAGAAACACCCGGAGCTATTCAGGAGCCTGACGATCCGCGTCGCGGGGTACACCGCCTACTTTACGGAGCTGGCGCCCGACCTGCAGCAGGAGATCATAGAACGTACCTCCTACGCCGATATATGATGAAGGCGCTGGTATTTGACATCAAGCGCTTTGGCGTGAATGACGGCAACGGCATCCGGACGGTCCTGTTCCTCAAGGGCTGCCCGCTTCGTTGCCGCTGGTGCCAGAACCCGGAAGGGCTGACCCCTGACATCAACGTCTGGTACGCCAGAAGCATCTGCATCCTCTGCCGCAGCTGTGCCGCGGCCTGCCCGGAAAAGTGCATTGACTTTGACGGGGAGGGGGTCCGCATCGATCATGGGGCCTGTACCAGGTGCGGGGCCTGCATCCATGCCTGCCCGACAGGAGCGCTCCGCTTTGACGCGCGGGAAATGACCGTAAGCGAGGCCATGGAGGAAATCGTGAAGGACGAGGTGTTTTACCGGACGGCGGGGGGCGGCGTCACGCTCTCAGGCGGGGACCCGGCCTACTCGCCGGG
>DIWD01000078.1 GCA_002428405.1 bacterium UBA6115 | reverse complement strand
CCCGCGTTCCAGTTCTGGACCGGGCGGTAGTAGCCGGTGATGCGACTGTACACCTCGGCGGGATTGCCGCACTTTGAGCAGGTAAACTGCTCGCCCGGGATATAGCCGTGCTCCTTGCAAACAGAATAGGTGGGCGAGAGCGTATAGTAAGGCAGGCCGTAGTTCTCCGCGATTTTTTTCACCAGCGCGGCCGCGGCCTTCCAGTCGGGCAGCTTCTCCCCCAGGAAGGCGTGGAACACCGTTCCGGAGGTGTATTTGGTCTGAAGCCCGTCCTGGATATCCAGGGCGGAGAACATATCCTCCGTGAAGCTCACCGGCAGGTGGGAGCTGTTGGTATAATAGGGCGTCCCCCCGTCCTGGGCGGCCGTGATGATGTCAGGAAAGCGCTTCGTGTCGTGCTTGGCCAGGCGGTAGGCGGTGGATTCCGCCGGCGTCGCCTCCAGGTTGTACAGGTCGCCGTATTTCTCCTGGTAGTCGCTCAGGCGTTCCCTCATGTGGTCCAGCACCTGCTTTGTGAAGCGCTGCGCGGCTTCATGAGTCAGGTCTGCCCGGACCCATTTGGCGTTGAGCGACGCCTCGTTCATCCCCACCAGGCCGATGGTGGAAAAATGGCTGTCAAAATTGCCCAGGTAGTGCCTGGTGTAGGGGTAGAGGCCCTCATCCAGCAGCTTGGTGATGATGGTGCGCTTCACATTCAGCGAGCGGGCGGAGATGTCCATCATCCGGTCCAGGCGGCGGTAGAAATCCGCCTCGTCCGTTGCCAGAAAGGCGATGCGCGGCATGTTGATGGTGACCACGCCCACAGAGCCGGTCGATTCGCCGCTGCCGAAGAAACCCCCCGACTTTTTCCGCAGTTCGCGCAGGTCCAGCCTCAGGCGGCAGCACATGCTCCGCACGTCGCTGGGCTCCATGTCGGAGTTGATGTAGTTGCTGAAATAAGGCGTGCCGTACTTGCTGGTCATTTCAAACAGCAGCCGGTTGTTCTCGCTTTCTGACCAGTCAAAGTCGCGCGTGATGGAGTAGGTGGGGATGGGGTACTGGAAGCCGCGCCCGTCCGCGTCCCCTTCGATCATGATCTGGATGAACGCCTTGTTGATCATGTCCATTTCACGCTTGCAGTCCTTGTAGCAGTAATCCTGCTCCACGCCGGCCACGATGCAGGGCAGCTCCGCCAGGTCCGGCGGCACGGTCCAGTCCAGCGTGATGTTGGAAAACGGCGCCTGCGTGCCCCAGCGGCTGGGGGTGTTGACCCCGAAGATAAAGGACTCGATGGCCTTCATGACCTCTTCCTGGCTCAGGTTGTCCGCCTTGACAAAAGGCGCGAGGTAGGTGTCAAAGGAGGAAAAGGCCTGCGCGCCCGCCCACTCGTTCTGCATGATGCCCAGGAAGTTGACCATCTGGTTGCACAGCGTTGCCAGGTGCCTGGCCGGCTTGCTGCTGATTTTACCGGGGATGCCCCCCAGGCCTTCCTTGATGAGCTGCTTGAGCGACCAGCCGGCGCAGTAGCCCGTCAGCATGCTCAGGTCGTGCAGGTGGATGTCCGCGTTGCGGTGGGCGCCCGCGATTTCCTCGTCATAGATCTCGCTGAGCCAGTAGTTGGCCGTGATGGCGCCGGAATTGGAGAGGATCAGCCCGCCCACTGAATAGGTGACCGTGCTGTTCTCCTTCACCCGCCAGTCCGTCACGTTGACATAGCTGTTGACGATGTCCCTGTAATCCAGGTAGGTGGACTTCATCAGGCGCAGTTTTTCGCGCTGCTTGCGGTAGAGGATGTAGGCCTTGGCCACGTCGGCATAGCCACCCCGGGACAGCACGCTCTCCACGCTGTCCTGGATGTCCTCGACGGAGATCAGCCCGTCGCTGATCTTTTCCTCAAAGTCGGCGGTCACCTTCAGCGCGAGGAAATCGATCACGTTGTCGGTCGATTTCTTCTCCAATGCGTCAAAGGCTTTCCTGATGGCCGAGGAAATCTTGGCAATGTCAAATGCCACCGTCTGACCGTTGCGCTTTACGACCTGATACATCCCTTTGTCTCCTTTAAGGTTCTTTGTTTGTTTTTATACTCCCCTGAGGGCGACTTCCCCGACATACTGCCGCAGGATCCCTGCCATCTGCCGCATTTCGTCTTCCTCCACCGGGTGCAGGCCCTGTCTGATCAAGTCCCCGGAGGAAACGAAGTTCTGGAGGAAATACCTTGGCGCGCCCCGCAGCCACCTGCCGATTTCCCGGATGTCCTCCGCGGTGTGGAACTCCTTTACCACTGTCGTGCGGAACTCAAAGGGGATCCTCCCCTGCATCAGCAGTTCCACGCTTGTCATCACCGCGTCCAGGTCCATCCCCGGAACGCCTGCCGTTTCCCCGTACTTGGCCGGGGTGTTCTTGATGTCCATCGCCACGTAATCCAGCAGTCCTTCGTCCATCAGCTGCTTTAAGCGGTTGGGGTTGCTTCCGTTTGTATCCAGCTTGACAGAGTAGCCCAGTGCCTTGATCTGCCTGATGAAGCTTCCCAGGTCTCTTTGCAGAAGCGGCTCCCCGCCGGTCAGGCATACGCCCTCCAGCATCCCAATGCGCTTTTTCAGGAAGGAGAGCACCTGCTCTTCGGGGATGTCCGCCCTTTCCCGCTCCGGCAGCACCAGCGACGCGTTGTGGCAGAAAGGGCACCGGAAGCTGCATCCGGGAGTGAACACCGTACACGCCACTTTCCCGGGATAGTCCAGAAGAGTCAGTTTTTGAATACCTGCGATATGCATCTTGTCCCGGTTTCTATATCATCTATGCAAACTTGCATATGTAGTGCGTCGATACGAGGCAAAATACAATATATAGTATTTCCCCGGAACCGTCAAGCATGTTTTTCGCCAGGTCAAAATGAGTTTTCCTTCCCTTCCCCTTGGGAAAAACCGCCCGTCCACTCCCGCGGCGCGGTCTGACGCTGCCGTCCCGGCCCGCGGGATGAGCGTGAAATATCTTTATTTGATGATAAACATGCTATAATCAAATGAATGATTACATGGAACGCTCTTGCCGGAGGAACATATGGCAAACATACTCATCGCGGATGACAACCAGCAGATCGCCTCGGTCCTTCAGGAATACCTGAAGAAGGAGGGCCATACCCCTTTCGTCGCCAAAGACGGGCAGGAGGCGGTGGAACTGTTCAAAAAGATAAAACCCGACGCCGTGCTGCTGGACGTGATGATGCCCAGGATGGACGGCTTCGCCGTTTGCCGGGAGATCCGCAGCATGTCCACCGTGCCGGTCATCATGATCACCGCGCGCGGCGAGGATTTTGAAAAGATCATGGGGCTTGACATCGGGGCGGACGACTACATCGTCAAGCCGTTCTCGCCCGGGGAACTGATGGCGCGGCTGCGGGCGGTGCTCCGCCGGATGGACCGGGGGAAAACCGGCGCCGGGCAGGTGATCCTCCTGGGCAACCTGATGGTGGACCTTGACACCTACACGGTCAAAGTGGGGGAAAACGAGGTTCCCCTGACAAAGAAAGAGCTTGAGCTGCTCTACACGCTGGCAAATCATAAAAACAAGGTTTTCTCGCGGGAGAACCTGCTGGAAACCCTGTGGGGATATGAGTATTTCGGCGACAGCCGCACCGTGGACTCGCACATCAAGCGCCTGCGGGCCAAGCTGGACGCCTTCCACCCCAAAGGCTGGGAAATCAGGACCATCTGGGGCGTGGGCTACAAGCTGGAGACACAGAATGATGAAAAATAGGATCGCGCTGAAACTGCTGGCCTTCTTCTCCCTATCCCTGCTTGTTTTTATTCTGGTCAGCAGCCTGATGTTCCGTTCCCTGTTCACCTCCTCCATCAAGGACGCCAAGCGGGACGAGATGCTCAGCCGGGCGGCCTCGCTGTCAGACCTGCTCACGCAGGCGATGAACGGGACAAACCAGGGCGGAATGCAGGGAAGCGGCCAGGGCGGAAGCTATATGAACTTCATCCGCGTGATCACCCAGTCGGAACCGAACATCTGGGTGCTGGATGAGGATCTGGAGTTCCTCTCATCAGGGCGCATGATGGGAAGGACCCTGGAGTACGGCGAATTGCCGCCGGAGGCCGAAAAGCTGGTACGGGACGTGTTCCGGGGCGAGACCTCCTTCTCCGAAGGATTCAGCGACCTGGCCGGGGTCCCCACCCTGACGGTCGGCGCGCCGATCTACCAGGGTGAGCGGGTGGTGGGCGCCCTGCTCCTCAATGACGCTGTATCCGGCATTGAGAAAGCCATCGCCAGCGGACAGCGCATCCTCCTCTACAGCGCCGCCGCGGCGATGCTTCTCTCCATCCTGCTGTCTGTCATCTTTTCCTACAGTTTCACCAGGCCGATCTACCGCATGAAGGCGACAGCCGGCCGCCTTTCAGAAGGCGACTATAACGCCAAAACCGGATTGACCCAAAATGACGAGATCGGCGAGCTTGCCTCCTCCATTGACACACTCAGCGACAGGCTGCGGGAGGCGCGGGAGGCAGGCCAGCGCCAGGAGCAGCAGCGCAATGACTTCCTGGCCAACGTGTCCCATGAACTGCGCACGCCCGTCACCGTGCTGCGCGGCTCCCTGGAAGCGCTTTTCGACGGCGTGGTTACAGAGCCCGGCATGATCCGGGATTATTACCGCCAGATGCTCAAGGAAACGCAGGGTTTGCAGCGGCTTGTCAACGACCTGATGGAACTGGCCCGCCTGCAGAACGCGGACTTCCCCATCCAAAGCGCGCCCCTGTCGCTGCAGGATGTCCTGCTGGACGCCTTGCGCGGGGCCGAAAGGCTGGCGCAGGGCAAGGGCATCCGCATCCTGCGGGATATCCCCCAGGCATCCGTCCCGTTCACGGGGGACTATGAGCGCCTGAAGCAGATGCTGCTCATCGCGCTGGACAACGCTGTCAAGTTCTCCCCGCCGCAAAGCGCCCTTCACGTCCAAATGGAAACGAACACGATCTCCATCCGGGACGAGGGCCCCGGCATCGCGCAGGAGGACCTGCCCCATATCTTTGACCGGTTCTACAAATCCCGGAGCGAGGAAAACCGCCAGGGCAGCGGCCTCGGCCTGGCCATCGCCCGACAGATCGCCCAGCGCCACGGCATGCGGATCGCCGTGGACAGCAGGGAAGGCCAGGGGACGACCGTGTCTTTCAGTTGGCAACTAACCAATCCGGCGGACAGCGCACCCCGGGAATAATAAGCATAAAAACCGCTCGTTCCTTATACCCCTTGCCTTTCAGGCGAATGGGGCGCTTTGCCATGGGCTCCATGGTCTTCCGCTGACCCTTCTTTTCACAGCATGACCATCGCTTTGTTCCAATGTCGTCAACCCAAGGACACAGATTTGCCATGGGTGGTGTTTATGATGATGTCACAGCAAGGGATTGCTGAATCACAAGAAGGGATGACATCCACATGAAAAAGAACGCACTCATCTTCGCACTGGCGCTGCTCATTGCGCTGCCCATCTTCGGCCTGGCCGCTGAGGCGGCAACCGCGCCGGCTTTGGAGCCGCAAAGCGCCCCGACAACCGCCCTCGGCGGGCAATATGGCCGCAGGTGGAACCAGGTCCCCGCCCAGAATGACCCGCAGAACGGTTTTGTGGACGCGGACAGCGACGGCCTCTGCGACCTCTGCGGTAATGAGCAGGGCAAAAACACCGGGGCCCCCAACTTCGTTGACTCCGACCTGAATGGTGTCTGTGACCATTTCGGCACTGAACTGCAGGGCCAGGGCAACGCCCGCATGCAGGCCGCGAGCGGCTTCAGCCGCGGGATGATGGCCAAGGGCAACGCCCAGCAGGCAGGGGGACGCGGCAATCCCCAGGGCCAGAACTACATCGACGAAAACAATGACGGCCAATGCGACATCTTCGCCGCCGGCGGACAGAGGAACCCGGGCCGCGGCCGCAACCGCAGGTAATTATTCTCCGGTTGAAAAAGGCGCCTCGATACGGGGCGCTTTTTGTTGTTTTACGCTGTCGGCGGATGTGCGGCAAGCGAACTTGCTGACACGGTTGAAACAGCCGGCCGGTACAACCAGAAGGGCGACGTCCTCCGCGCAACGGGCAGGTCCTGATTTGACGGCACCACGGGGGATGAATATACTTGCGCAAGACGCTTGCGGCGATGCGCAGTCCTCACCAACTCCCCGGCGGTGATTGGGGCTGAGGGCGGACCAAAACGCCGTAAGCCTTCCCCTTTCTTGAGGACATAATAGCGTACCGAAAAAATCCACGGGACCGGCTGTTCCGATTCTGCAAAAACGGAGTGTATGGAAAGATGAAACGATTGGCCCTTGTCCTGACCGCATTGCTCCTGTTCCTCATCCTGCCCGGCTGGACCGCGGAAGCGGAAGAGAAGGTCCTCACGAGCAAGGGCCTTGAGTACGTAATCGAAGCGGACGGGAACGTGACGATCAAAAAATACACCGGAAAGGGTAAGTCGCTCAAGATCCCGGACGCGATCAACGGGCACCCGGTCACAAAAATTGCCTTCGCCGCAGTGCTTTCCTCCGAGACTCCGCTCATCACCTCCCTGGTCCTTCCCAAGGGCCTGAAGGAAATCGATGGGTGGGCCTTTTCCGGCCAGAACAAGCTGAAGTCAATTGAACTGCCAGAGGGCCTTGAGATGATTGGCGGGGGTGCGTTTTCCAACTGCACGGGACTGAAGGAAATTGTGATCCCCAATTCGCTTGTCAACCTGTCGCAGGGGAATCCTTTTTCCGGGTGCACAGCAAATATCATCCTGCTGCCGGATCACCCGGTGCTGGAAGTGCTGGACGGCGTGCTGTTTGACAGGTTGGCGAAGCAATTGATCCACTATCCCCAATCCAGGGAACAGACCGCTTACGATATCCCCGCGGGCACGCGCAGCATCGCAGATTGGGCTTTTGATGGATGCGAGCAGCTGACACATCTGACTTTTCCGGCAGGGCTTGAGCGCATCGGCATGGGCGCGTTTATGAGCTGTACAGGCCTCACTGACCTGATCCTGCCGGAAGGGCTGACGGCCATCGGCCAAGCCGCTTTCTTTGCTTGTGAAAACCTTGCTTCCATTGCGCTTCCAGACAGTCTGGAGAGTATTGGAAGGCAAGCTTTTGCACATTGTGAAAGCCTGGTTTCCCTGACCATCCCGGATAGGGTCAAGGAAATTGAATTGGCTACTTTTTCATATTGTTACAACCTTGTCTCGATCACGCTCCCGCAGTATTTGGATATTATCAATCAGTCCGCGTTTGAATTTTGCATCCGCCTCTCTTCGGTCGTTTTACCGGAAGGGCTGAGGATCATTCGGGAAAAAGCCTTTGAAAACTGCGGCAGGCTTGAGATTGTCGTTTTGCCGCAAAGCTTGATCCGGATTGAAAACGACGCGTTTTATTTTAGCTGGAGTACCTCCTTTGCCGTGGTGAAAGGCTCCTACGCGGAAAAATGGGCAGAAAACCATGTTAATCCCAGCGGTCAAATTATGATGGCTGGTTCACGCAGTTTATATTCTTATGTGTTTGATGGGCTGCTTTTCGGATATTTAGGGACGTATACAGGAGATTCTTCATACTACAAAAAAAGCGGCGATTATGGCTACGATATCCTGGAAGACGGGAGTGCGGTAATCACCTATTATTTTGATATAGATGCAAAGAATAAAGAGAATGTTTCCGTGCCTGCCCGCTTTGGCAAACGGCAGGTCAGCATTGTCGGGGAATCGTTGTTTTACTTTAATTCCAATATAAAATCCCTCACCTTGCCGGAGGGTTTGAAAACCATTGAGCGCAAGGCGTTTTACCGATGCGAGAATCTCTCCTCCGTCCTTTTCCCGGAGGGGCTCCAAAGCCTGGGAGATTTCTCTTTTGCCGCCTGCAAATCGCTCAATGCCGTCAGCCTGCCAGGGAGCCTCCTGGAGGTCGGCGACAATCCCTTCATATACACTCCGGCACAAATCTCCGTTTCACCGGACAATCCCGTGCTGATGGCAAAGGACGGCGCGCTGTTTGACAAGTTGGAAAATAGGCTCATCACATATCAATATGGTGCTGGTGTATCCAGGTATGACGTACCGGAAGGTATCCTCAGCATCGGCAACTGGGCGTTCTATCGCTGTGACATAAACACCCTGAGCCTACCGAAAGGGCTGCAAAGCATTGGCACCGAGGCGTTCGCCCAATCCCAAAGGCTGAAACAGCTGACCGTTTCTGATGGGCTGAAATCCATTGGCGACGGGGCTTTTCTCAGGTGCCGGGCTCTGAGCGAACTCTCCTTGCCGGAAGGGCTCCAAAGCATTGGCAACCTTGCGTTCAGCGGATGTGAGAGCCTGACGAAAGTTGAGCTTTCGGACGGGCTGAAAAGGATCGGCATCTATGCCTTCAATGATTGCAGATCGTTAAGCTCACTGGTTCTGCCCGACGGGCTCGTTTCCATCGGCGGCTTTGCTTTCTGGAATTGCGATGGGCTGGAGACGATTTCCATTCCGGAAAGCGTGAAAACGATCGGCCGGAACGCGTTCAAGGGCTGCGATCAGCTGACGCTCCTTGTCGTCAAGGGCTCATACGCTGAGACATGGGCGGAATTCTTCGCAATACCCTATCGATACCAGGAATAGAATCCCGCCGGACGCCTTTATCTCTGCCCCTGTCCCCGTTCCCATCCACGTCCCCGTCCCACCTCGGCAAAGCCTGCTTTGCCGGAAAAGGAGGAGTGACGGAGCGTGTGAGAGGTGGCTTTTGAAAAAAGCCGCCGCGAACTAAGCGCAGTCCGCGACGACGTCGTCCCCGTCCCACCCCGGCAAAGCCTGCTTTGCCGGACAAGGAGGAGCGGCAGAACGCTGCGAGGGAGGGCTTTTGAAAAAAGCCGCCGCGAACTAAGCGCAGCCCGCGACGACGTCATCCCCGTCCCACCCCGGCAAAGCCTGCTTTGACGGGCAAGGAGGAGCGGCAGAACGCTGCGAGGGAGGGCTTTTGAAAAAAGCCGCCGCGAACTAAGCGCAGTCCGCGACGATGTCGTCCCCGTCCCTCCCCGACAAAGCCTGCTTTGTCGGGCAAGGAGGAGCGGCGGAACGTGTGAGAGGTGATTTTTAAATGAAATGAAAAATCGCCGCGAGCAAAGTGCAGCCCGCGACGACGTGGTGCCGGAGACCGGACTCGAACCAGCACGGCCATAGGCCAAAGGATTTTAAGTCCTCTGCGTCTGCCATTCCGCCACTCCGGCGCACACTAAGTATTATAAGGTTTCCCTTGATGTTTCACAATCGATTTTTGCAGATTGTTTATTGCCATAGAATGAACTGTGTTCATCGGATTTTCCGCATGGAATAACCCGCCAAAAGATGGCAGTTTTATTAATCACGTTTTCAGTAATTGTCATTTGAGAGCCAATATGATAAGGTCACTTTGGATTTATTCAAAATCTCTTGGTTTTGTAAGGAACGCTTAATGAGGATGAAACCTGATATAGGATAGGGGTATGTTGATATGGCAAAAAAAGAAGCAAACTTTGATTTATATATCTACAACCTGTTAATTGAGGCAGGAATTCCGGTTGATGCACAAGGTAGCACAATCAAAGAAATTAATGAAGCACTGAAAACCGCATCAAAGTATCAGACACAAAAATCTGGTTTTCCAGAATTTGTCGCAATTGTTAAGGATTTTGTTCTCGTCATTGAAGACAAGACAAACAGAACTAATCTATGCCATATGGAAAACGGAGTAATATCACAAACTCCTGATGCTACTGCTAACTATGCGGTTAATGGCGCGTTGTGGTATGCAAAACAAATAATTCAAGCAACTGCATTCAAAAAAGTATTTGCATTTGGCAATGCAGGTGATAGCAAGCATCATATTCTAAAGCCTATTTTCGTCAATGAAAACGGCGATTATAAAGAACTACCTGAAGTTGAAACGTTTGAAAACTTCTCGCCTGACCATATTCTGAACTATTACAGTTGTATTGTTTTAGGTGAAATGCCAGCAGATGATGTCGAAAAAAGCACGATCATTAAGAAGGCGGGAACACTTCATGAATATCTTTGGAAATACGGCAGTTTAGGTGATAATGAAAAGGCATTGGTTGTTTCAGCAATACTGCTTGCTTTGCGTGAACAAGAGCATGGCTTTAATCTCAATGAATTGACTGGCGATGATGTTGAAACAGATGGTGCTATTCTATATAGACGGCTTGAGAAAAACCTGCAACGCGCGAATGTTGCGCCTGAAGTCAAACGTGAGCGTGTTCTAAATCAGTTCACATTGATCAAGGATAGACCCCTGCTAAATTCAATACGCACAGACTTAGGGAAAACCCCGCTGAAATTTTTTGCAGAATATATTAACCAACATATATTTAGAGCAGTAATATCTAGTTCGCCTGAAGATTATTTAGGCCGTTTCTATGGTGAATTTGTATCTTATTCAGGCGGTGAGGGGCAGTCTTTGGGCGTGGTGCTTACACCACGTCATACCACAGAACTGTTTTGTGAGTTACTCAATATCGGGCCATCTGACGTTATTTTTGACCCCTGTTGTGGTACCGGCGGTTTCTTAGTATCAGGGATGCACAGAATGTTAAGAGCGGCAAAATCCGGAAGTGAACGAAAACAAATCAAGCAAAATCATATTTTCGGTATTGAAAGCCGAGATGATATGTTTTCAATCGCGACAACCAATATGATTCTTCGCGGTGATGGGCAAAGCAACCTGATCTGTGATGATTTTTTCCGTCATGCTGCAAGCGATTTACAAACAAATGGTATCACCGTTGGTTTAATCAATCCGCCGTATTCGCAGGGAAATAAAGATAATCCCGGCTTTTATGAAATTTGCTTTGTTCAGCATTTATTGGACAGTGTCGTAAAAGGCGGACGTGTTGCTGCAATCGTACCTTTATCAACTGCTATCGGCAAAACAAATGACGAAATAGAAATAAAGAAAGAGATTTTTAAGCAACATACTATTGAAGGTGTTATCAGTCTGAATAAACAAACGTTCTATGGCGTCGGCATTGTTCCCTGCATCATGGTATTTACTGCAGGCGAACCGCACCCGGCAGATAAACTGGTGAAGTTCATCAATTTTGAAGATGATGGTTTTGAAGTGAGAATGCACCTTGGATTGATGGAAACAGAACGCGCCAAGGATAGACGGCAGTATTTGCTTGACTGTTGGCGTGGGAAAATCCAGGATTATCCCTCAAAGTTCATGGTTGAAACAATCATTAAAGATACAGACGAATGGTTGCATTCGTTCTACTATTATAACGATGAAATTCCAACAGAAGCAGATTTTCTGAACAGTATTGCAGATTATCTGACCTTTGAATTTAACATGGTAACCCATGGTCGTGGATATCTGTTCACAGAAAGACAAGTTGAATAATATGCCTAATCTACTAAACAAAAAATGGTCTGATTTTCGATTGCTTGATTTGTTTTCATATGTAAGAGGCAATCAGAATGATATGGCAAGCCTTCTACCTGGTGATGTTCCACTTGTATCTGCAAAAAACACAAACAACGGTTTCAAAGGTTTTGTAGAGCCACGCTCTGATAGTAATATATTTATTGGTCATTGTCTTACTATCAATAATGATGGAGATGGTGGAGCGGGTATAGCATATTATCAGCCTGCTAAAATGTTATTGGACACGCATGTAACTGACTTGATTCCTAATAAAAGTATGAAAAAAGAAACAATGCTATTTATTGCTTCATGCATAACCGTGCAACGTGATAAATTTGGACACGGATATTCCCTAAACAACGCACGGCTGTCTGTTTTTCGAGTAATGCTTCCAATTGATAATCAAGGTCAACCTGATTATACCTTTATGGAAGAATATATTCGTGAGCGAGAAAAAAACCTTGTTCAAAAATATATTAAGCATATTGACGCTGCTATAAGAAATTGCGGGAGTATAGTCCCGCTTGACCAAAAAGAATGGCGCACTTTTATATTAAGTGATTTGTTTAAACTTGCTGCAGGAAAATGCAGTCAGGCGAACAGACTTGTTAAAACAAATGAGAATTGCGGCATTCCTTATATCGGTGCAACAAACAGGAACAATGGCGTCTTGTATTTTGTAAAGCCAGTACAATCAATGATAAGTCCAGGGAATGCCATTGCTTTTGTTTGCGATGGTGAAGGCTCAATGGGCTATTCCTTTTATAAAGAAGAACCAACAATTGCAACAATAAACATTATTTTTGGTTATTCACCCTTTTTGAATAAATACAATGCTATCTTTATCACAACGATAGCTGATACAGTTAGAGGTAAATACAATTATAATTATAAGCGGCGTTATTTGAGACTTAAAAATGAATTACTACAATTACCTACGGATGAAAACGGTGAACCTGATTGGGTTTACATGGAAGCATATGTAAAGAACTCATTATTTCAAGTCCGTCAAAAATATCTTCAAACAAAGATAGAGGTCACACATTCTCAATTCGAAAAACATACAAATGAGTGTACTTGAAATTGACTGGTTTATTCTCAATCGATTTAATAAGGGTATCGAATCAAGGAAAATTCAGGGTTTTTATTCAAACACGAACGAGAGAGTGAAGACAACTTTGATGTCTCCATTCTGTATTTGATATCATTTCATCAAGAGAATATCGTGATTTTAAGTCCTCTGCGTCTGCCATTCCGCCACTCCGGCATGTTGGCGCTGATATCGTAGTCGAATCAATGCCTTTTGTCAATTTCCCCGATGCTGACAGGGGCAGAAAACAGATCCCTTATCAGCGCGCTCCATGTATTATTCAACGAAGAGCTTCGCTTCCAGCATCGCGCACAGCGTATGGTAGACGGGCAGGTGAAGCTCCTGGATCGCCGCCGTGTCCCCGCCCGGGACGATGATGCTGATGTCACAATACTCCTTGAGCATCCCGCCGTCCCGGCCCAAAAGGCCGATGGCGGTGATCCCCAGCGCGCGGGCCATCTGCGCCGCAAGGGCAAGGTTCCTGGCCCTGCCGCTGGTGCTGAGGACAAGCAGCGCGTCCCCCCTGCGGCCATACCCCACCACCTGCTGCGCGAAAGGCAGCAGGGGATCCAGGTCGTTTGCCGCGGCTGTGGACAGTGCCGTTTGCCCGGTGAGCGCGATCGCGGGCAGCCCCTGCTGCAGCAGGGCAGCCGCGCCTGGCAGCAGGCTGTCCGTTTTCGCGCGCACCGCCTCCCTCAGTTCCGGGGAAAGGGGCCGTTTGAGGTAGAAACCTTTCATCAGTTCCCCGGCGATGTGCTCGCTGTCGGCGGCGCTGCCGCCGTTGCCCGCGATGAGAAGCTTGCCGCCCTTGCGGTAGCAGGAAAGCATCGCCAGGTAGGCCTGCATCACCGAGTCCCGGCAGTTTTCAAGGTTGGGGTAGCGGGCGAACAGCCGGTCATAATGCGCCAGGACCTTTTCATCCCGCTCGCTGCCTTCCTCCATCGGGTCCAGTCCCAGCGCATGCAGCGCCGCCATAACGCTGGCCAGGTCCCCCAGCTGCTCCCCCGTCTGGGCAGGGACAACACGAAGCCCGCGCAGGGAGTGCTCCAGCGCCTCCTTTTTCAGCTCCTCTTCCATGGCCGGGCGCAGCAGGCTTTCGCAGCGCGTAAAAATGCTGCCGATGACGATACGTTCCGGATTGAAGGCGTCCACCAGAAGCGCTAGGCCCCTGCCCAGCATCCTGCCGGCAAAGGCGAACAAACCCCTGGCGTCCTCATCCCCGGCCGCCGCGTACCGCGCCATCAGCCGGGCGTCCACTTCCTCCTCAGGATGCCCGTCCCGTATCCAGGAAGGCGTCCTGCCCCCAGCGATCAGTTCCCGGGTCAGCTGCCGCGCCTGGCTTCCAATCCC
The DNA here is from genome assembly GCA_002428405.1 of bacterium UBA6115. Next base: position 5,614 of record DIWD01000078.1, on the reverse strand, counting down.
GCCCCCGCTGGTATAGCCCTCAAAGGAGCCCGGCTTGCCAAAGCCAACCGGCCCGTCCTCTGTCAAGCGCAGGTGCCCCACCTCGCCGCCCATGCCGCTGTTTCCGATGAGCAGCCGGCCTTCAGCGATCACCCCCGCGCCCATCCCCGTCCCCATGGTCAGGAAAATCATGTTGTCCGTGCCGCGCCCCGCGCCAAGCTTCCATTCGGTAAGGGCGCAGGCGTTGGCGTCGTTTTGCAGATACGCGGGGATGCCATAGCGCTTTTCGAGCATGGCGGGAAGCGGAATCCTGTCCCAGCCCGGCAGGTTGGGCGGGGAGAGGATGAGCCCGCTTTTCGCGTCCAGCGGGCCGCCGCAGCTGATGCCGATGGCGGTGAGTTCAGACGCTTTCAGCCCGTTGCGATGGAGCAGAGCGTCCACGCTTTCGCACAGCTGCCTGTACACCGGCTCAAATCCCCGCTCCGAGCGTGTGTCAAAGTGGACTTTATCAAGGATGCGGATGCCCAGGTCAAGTCCTGCCAGCACTGCGGCGCATTTTGTTCCGCCGATATCAAGCCCGATGAACTTTCGCATAAGGCACCCCTCTTTCATCCTGTCATTTGGCCCGTCTTACCGGTACGTCCGGGCGGTGTCATACACGGCCAGGATGTTTTCAACCGGAATACCAAACTGGATATTGTGGACCTGCGTAAAGACGAACCCTCCCCCAGGCGAGAAGATGTCGATGAGTTCCTTTGTTTCCTTCCGGCAATCCGCCGCGCTGCCGTATGTCATGGTTTGCGGCGTGTTGGACCCGCCGCCCCAGAAGGAGAGGACAGACCCGTATTCCTTTTTCAGGCGCGCGGGGTTCATCCCGGCCGCGGATATTTGAACCGGGTTGAGCACCTCGACGCTCGCGTCGATCAGGTCGGGGATCAGCGGTTCTATCGCGCCGCAGCTGTGCAGAAAGACCTTGCACTGGGGATAATGCTCCCGGACAAACTGATACTGTCTTTTATGGTACGGCTTGATCATTTCCCGGTAGGTCTTCAGGGAGATCTGCGGGGCCAGCTGGGTCCCCAGATCGTCGCCGAACTGGATGACCTGGATGTAGTCTTTCAGAAGGGGCATCAGGGTCCGCAGGTTTTTCATGTGGTTGTCCGCCAGCCTGTTGAAATAGTAGTGCATCATATCCGGCTCGGTGAGCAGGTTCATGAAAAAAGTTTCATATCCGAAATCATTCTGCCCGGATTCAAGGATGCTGCCGCCGAAGGACAGCAGGACAGCCTTGTCGGTGCCGTGGAACAGCTGGCCCGCCTCCTCAACCAAAAATACGATGTCTTTTTCCGAAAGCGGCTCCAGGGGGATGCTGTCGATGTCCGCTTGACTGAGGCAGTGCGCGTAGGGATGGACCACCTGGTCAAAGTACAGTCCGCTATCTGGCCTGCGGCCACACTTCACCCCGTCCTTTACCAGGTATTCGTTCCCGTTTTCTTCCCTGACAGGCCGGTACCCCATTGGCACCTGAACCTCATGTCCCCTCATCTGAATGGTGCGCCAGCCTTCGTCAATGGGGATCCCGAAGGACGGGCAGCGCATGTGCGCCTGCACGACATCCCCGCCCAGACGGTCAAGGACCTCCATCTGCGGTTCAGCCAATTGCTGGAACACGTCATACATTTTCGGCGGCCCGATCTGAAGCCCAAGATGCTTGACCAGCTCCGCGTACGCCAGGACATGGATCCCCGTTGACCGCATGCCGCCAAAGTCAATCGCCAGCCCCTCCGGCTGCCGGTGTCCCAGGCTCGCAACAACCCGTTCCCTGCCAGTCATTTACTCATCCTCCTTATAGACGGTTTTCAGCATCAGGCAAAACCCGATGGGACAATCCCCTCTTTCATCCTCAAGCAGAAATCAAGCCGTCAACCCAAACGCCCGCAAAAGCCCGGCGCAGTCTTCAAAGTCCCCGGCCAGCACATCAGCGCCGGCTTTGACCAGCCGCGCTCTTTTCACCTCATTGATGCCCTGGCGCGTGTCCTCGTTGGAGGCCACCCCCAATGTGAAGGCGCCGCAGGAGGCCCCGAGGCTGATTTCCACCTTGCCGTCCCCAACGATCAGCAGGCTTTCCGGCTCCAGACGCTTCTCCTGCAGAATCAGCCGGATGACTTTCTCCTTGGAACAGGCCATCTGGCGGCTTGGCGCGCCCTTGATGAGCGTAAAAGAATCCGCCAGGCCCAGCGCGCCCGCCTCCTTCATCACATCCTCATGGTCTGTCCCGCTGGCCAGGAACAATTCGACCCCCTTGTCCCGCAAGGCGGCCAAAAAGGCTTCCGAGCCTTTGACGGTATACTCCTCCCGCTTTTCAGGATGGACGGTCACCTCCCGGATGCGCGAAGCGATTTTCTCCATCAGCCGGCGGTTGTACTCATCCTTATACCACCACTGGCCGCGTCCTTCCGCCGCGCGGCCGGCATTCTTGACCCGGTCCGCCAGCCACTGCATCTGATAGACCGTCTGAATGCCGGAGGATTGGTCGATGTAGTCATCCACTTCCTTTTCAAGCGCTAAGCCCGCCTCTCCCTGTCCGATGAACTCCAGCATCAGGCCGCGCATCACCGTTTCCCACCCGTGCCGCAGGGTGGACAGGGTGCCGTCAAAGTCAAAAACAGCGGCACGGATCTGTCCCTGCGCGCATCTGCGGCCTGAGAGAAACTCAATCCCGCTCATACAGTCTTTTCCTCAAACCACCCGGTGATTTCCTGCGGGGTGGCGGTGCCCGTGGTGCGCAGTTTTTTGACGGTGACGCCGGAAGCAAGGTTGGCAAAGGCGACCGCCGTAATCCCCGGCGCTCCGGCGGCCAGCGCGGCGGTGAATGCCGCCAGGAACGTGTCGCCAGCGCCGACAATATCAAGCGGACCACGCACCGGTTTTGCCGGCACATGCGTCAAATCCGTCCCGTCGTAAAACAGCGCGCCCGCTTCCCCCAAGGTGATGACCACCGGGCGGAGGCTGAAACTGAAGATGCGCCGCGCAACCGGGCCAAAATCCTCAACCGTCATCTCCTCTTCCGTTTCCCTGATGTCAAGGCATCGCAGGGCCTCCAGCTGGTTTGGCTTGAGGATCACGCGGCTGTACTCGCTGACATGGCACCGGCTGTCCACCACTACCGTCATCCCCTGCCCGCCAAGGAAGGCCAGATGCCGGCGGATGTTGGGCGTCATCACCCCGTGCTCAAACTGGTCTGACACCGCCAGCACGTCAACAAGGGGAGCCATGCTGTCCAGGGCGGCGATGACTTTTCCTTCTGTGTTCCCGGAAAGTACCTGCGTATTCTCAAAATCCAGCCGCGAATCTTCCTCAAAAATACCCTGATACCCCATCCTGACCGGCTTGCAGTAACAGGGGGTGACCCTGGAATCATCCAGGATCAGGCGGTCCGTCGGGACGCCCTGAGCCTTCATGCGATCCTTCAGCAGACCGCCACGCCAGTCAGGCCCGATCACGGACAGGGGATAAACCGCCCCCACCCCCAGGGCCTGGATGTTCTGCACCACATTGCCGCCGGCGCCGGGGGACATCTCCTCCCTTACGACCGGCAGGGGAAAATGCGTTGTTTCCAGGGAAAGCACGCTGCGGCGCATGTCGGCATACCAGTACAGGTCCAGGCAGATATCGCCCAGAAACCCGATGCGCGTCTCAGGCAGCCTCTTGATGATTCCGCGCAGTTCCTCGGGAGCCATGAAAACCTGGCGCATATGTTCCCCTTTTTACATAAAAGTCCGGCTCAGGTCATATCATTCCTTTGAGCCTTTGCCAAAGCGCCGGGACGGTCAGCATGTGATTGCCCCGGATATAAAGCCCCGTGCCGCCGGACGCGGTCGGGCGGCTGATCACGTTTTTCAGGGGGCGGTAATAATAATTGTACTGGTCCTGGCCGACGGATGCGTGGTATTCCCCCAGGTCCAGCAGATCGAAGTTCGCCGTGGTGATCCGGCTGGCCGGATACCCCTGATTGCGGGCGATGGAAAGCGCCTTCAGGAATACCTCCGGCCCGGTCACCGCGGAACCGACATTCATGTGCACGCCGCCGTCCAGTCCGCTGACCGCGGCGCAGAAAACGGCAAAATCGATCCCGCTTGCGCCGCCCAGCGCCGCGAAGTCCGCTGTAGGGTGCTGATGGATGATGTCTGTCCCGATGGTAATGTGGTAGGTTGCCGGAACGCCCATCTGCCAGGCCTGATAGAACAGGCAGTCCGCCAAATAGGGAAAGCGGTCCTGATGCTTCTCAACATACTCCGCGAGGCTCTGCCCATACCCAAGGCCCTGCCGGTAACCAGCCTGGACCGCCTCATTCATCCACCGTCCAGTCTCCTCCCACATCCCGAAGGAGCCGTCCTGAATCGCGCTGGGGACATCCTCGGAGGTGCCGCCCAGATAGGCCAGTTCAAAATCATGGATGCTGCCGGCCCCGTTGGAGGCAATGTGCGTGATAAAGCCGTCCCGCATCAGATCGATCAGGTAACGGGAGAGCCCGCATTTGATGACATGCGCGCCCATAAAAAAAATGACAGGCGCGTTCGCCTCCCTGGCTTGGGATATTTTCTGAGCCAGCAGGTCCAGTTCTCCAGACTTAAAAGGTTCGACAGGCGTCACTCCAGGCGTCTGAAGCGTGTCGATGCGCACCAGGTTATGCCTGGAAGCGGTTGGAAACGTCTTCGTTTTTTGAAAATCGATGGCTTTTGGACGAAACATCCCCCTACTCCTGACCCATGGCCTTTGCGTCAAGAACGCCATGCACCCTTATGATGCATTTATATACTTCTTTTTTCCGTTTTTTACAACCTGTTCAGTTTTATCTCAGCCGGTACTGGTTTGGGGTCAGCCCGAAGTGCTCGCGGAAGCGTTTGGAGAAGTAATGGGGCGTGTTGTATCCCAAAGCGCGGGCGATCTGCTCCACGGGCAGCTTTGTTTTGGACAGCATCTCGGCGGCTTTGGCCATCCGGCATTTGGTGATGTAGTTGACAAGGTTGGTGCCTGTGTGCTCCTTGAAGAGATGGCTGAGGTAATTGTTGCTGAGCATCGTATATTCCGAAAGGCGCGTCAGGGACAGTTCCTGGGAGAGATTCGCGTGGATGTAGCTGACCACGCTGTCCACCACTTCCTTGCCGCGGTTTTCGCCGCTGCGGTCGGATATTAAAATGGAACAGGCCTGGAAAAGCCATGTCTCAAAGGCGCTGATGCCGGAAAAACTGCGGCTCGCCTGCGCGGACGAAAACCGCTCGTCATCCTTTCGCATCCGCTCATTCAGCGCGGCCGCGTATTCTGAGAGCAGGCGGTGTTTCGCGCCGGGCAGAATCCGCGCTCCCGCGATGTGTTCCATCGAAACCTGCAGATGTGTTTCCAGATCGTCCCTGTCGCCCCTGTCAAGGATCTCCCGGAAGACCCGCAGCCCGTCAAGCAGAGAATCCCGCAGGTCGCCTTCGGGTTCTGACAGCGGCTCAAACACAAACAGGTTGTTCCACTCTTCAAAAAAGCTGCGCTCATAGGCCTGCAATGCGTGCTCGAAGGACAAGCGGATGTCCTCGGGGGAATTGCAGCTGGTGCCCACGGCCACAGTGACATCAACCGCCAGAAA
>DIWD01000069.1 GCA_002428405.1 bacterium UBA6115 | reverse complement strand
TCCACATCCACGTTCCCGAAGGCGCAGTGCCCAAGGATGGCCCTTCCGCGGGCGTCACCATGACTGTGGCAATGGTGTCCGCGCTATCCGGGCGCAAGGTGCGCCAGGATCTGGCAATGACGGGGGAAATCACTTTGGGAGGCCGTGTATTGCCTATCGGCGGGGTCAAGGAAAAGATGCTGGCGGCCTACCGCGCCAAAATGAAGGAGCTTGTGCTGCCGATGGAGAATAAAAAGGATGTCGCGGAACTGCCGGAATATATCCGAAATGCCTTCACCATCCATTATGCCCTTACCGCGGACGAGGTCATTTCGCTCGCGTTGCTTTCCTTATGATCATTAAATCAGCCCGCTTCATCATCAGCTTGCCCCGTTATGGTGAATTTCCCGGAATCGGTCTGCCGCAGATCGCTGTCTCGGGCCGGAGCAATGTGGGCAAAAGCAGCCTCATCAACAGCCTCTGCCACGTCAGGAACCTGGCCAAGACCAGCAGGACTCCCGGCAAGACCCGCCTCATCAACGTTTTTTTGATCAATGAGGCCTTTCACCTGATTGACCTGCCTGGTTACGGCTATGCCAATGTATCCAAAAAGGAGCAGCAGGGGTGGGGGAAGATGATGGAGGAATACTTCAGCCAGGCGGAGCATTTAAAGCTGGTTCTGCACCTGGCCGACATCCGCCACGATCCCTCGGAGGGCGACAGGCAGATGAACGCATTCCTGTTCCAAAAAGGTCTGCCTTTCCGCGTTGTCGCAACCAAGGCGGATAAGCTTTCCCGTGCCCAGCAGGGCCGGATGCTGCCGCGGCTGGCCGGAAGCCTGGCGGTGCAGCCCTGGGAAATCATCCCCATGTCTTCCTCAACCGGCGAGGGGCGTGACAGGCTGCTCAACGCAATCCAAGAGGCTCTGGCCGGCTGAAAGGAAGACTATGGCGCTTTCGTTGCCATCCAGGCGCTGCGATGGTATACTCGGCTATATCAGGACGGTACGGCGGAGGAAGCGTATATGATACACGTTGAGATTGTAAAGCCAAATCGCAGGGCGCTGAAGCCTTTTATCCAACTGCCTTTTGACATTTATAAAAAGGACCTGAACTGGGCGCCCCCCCGGCGCCGTGAGTTGACCCGCGCCTTGATGGGTATTGGCAACGATTTCTTCTCCCGGGGGATCCAACGCATGTTCCTGGCATATGATGACGAAACGCCTGTGGCGCGTGTGCTGGCGGGCATCGATCTGCGCCATTCCTCACGGCTGGGTGAACAATCCGGATACATCAGCCTGTTTGAATCCTACGAGAACTATGAATATGCGCAGGCTGTCCTAGACCCCGCGACGCGTTTCCTGCGCGAACATGGGGTAAAGCAGCTGTACGGACCTGTCGCGCCCAGGTATGACCTGCTCAACCGCGGCGTGCTGGTTGATGGTTTTGATGGCCCTCCGGTGCTTGAAAACGCTTATAACAGCGCGGCGCTTCCGCAGATGCTTGAAAAGTACGGGTTTGTAAAGTGGAGGGATTACCTTGCCTATGACATCCCCACGGAGAAAATCCCGGTCGAACGTATCCTGCCCATGGCGGACCGCATCCGCCAGCGTTTCGGCTTTCGGATCGAGCATCTGGATTTCTCGCGCGGCAACCTGATCCGAGCCGCACAGGACATCTCCGCTGTCATCTGTGAGGCCACCCCGGATGAACCGGGCGTGTATATGCCATCGCCGGAGGATCTGCTGGAGCTGTTCCGCCGTGTCAGGCCCTGGCTGCGCAACCAGGCTGCGGTCATGGCATATGCTGGCCAACGCCCAATCGGCTGTGTGATTGGCCTGTTGGACGGGACTCCGGCAGTGCTTGGAACCTCTGGGCGCGCAACGCCCTGGAACTGGCTGCGCAGAGTGCTTAAGACACCCAATATCCGCACCGCGCGCTGCCCCATTCAATATGTTGTTCCTGAGTATCAGAACATGGCCGTGAACACGGTCCTGATGGCGGAAGCGGTGGATGGCGCAAAGAGACTTGGCATCAAAAACGTGGAAGGGTCCCTTGTGGATGAGACGCACATCGTTTCCGTCAATAACACCAGGTCTGCAGGCGGCAGGCTTTACAGGCGTTACCGCATGTACAGGATGGATATCTGAAGGAAACCTGCTGAAAAATATGCAAGGTTGGACGCGCCTGACCATGGCTAAATTTCCAGATCAGCCGTGTTTTTCGCTTGACAAGGCAGAAAGGCTTTGGTACGATTCCTTTCGCGCCTGAAACGCGCCTGTCTGGGTGTAGCGCAGCTTGGTAGCGTGCTTGAATGGGGTTCAAGAGGCCGAGAGTTCAAATCTCTCCACCCAGACCAACCGGAAACCGCTGAAAGATAATAGCTCTCAGCGGTTTTTACTGACGTTTTCTATGCAGCCATTGAGTCTGTCCAATGATTCCATGTTGACAATATGCAGAAAAATATGTACATTAGATAAAGATTGTTACGATAATCATTTTCTGTTCAAAGCGAGCAATTTAGTTATGCATGCGATTGGTCGCGCAAGGAGACAAAACTGATGGCAAAAAAAGAACCTGAAAAAGGGAAAACAATCTGTGTCATGATTGGCGATGTCAGCTATGACTTTACCAATGAGCTGATGGATGGCATGAATGAAGCCGCCCGGAATGAAGGCGTTCAGCTCATCTACATGACCGGCAAGCAAAAGCACGCCGATCCGTTTGATCCGGACAAGGAGCACCAATCGGTTACCCTTTACAACAGCATTTACGATTATGTTGGTTTGGTAGGTGCGGACGCATTCATCATCTCCTGCGGTTCGCTCTCGGGATTTCTCAGCGATGAGGATTATGCACAGTTCTTCAAACGCTTTGAGGGAACCGCCTATGTCATGCTCCATGAGGAACTGAAAGTGCCGGGACCCAAAAGGACCAGCATCACGATAGACAATTACAGCAGCATGTGTGAGTGCGCTGATCACCTTGTAGTCCACCACGGCTACAGGAAGATCGCTTATATTTCCGGCCCGAAGGAACATCCTGATGCCAGGGTGCGGGAGCGGGCGTACCGGGATACCATGAAGAAGCATGGTATTCCTGTTGAGAAAGGCATGGTGTACTACGGCGACCTCTCGGGCTTTATCACCAATGAAGTCAATCAGCTGCTGTCAGATTACCCCGGTCTTGAGGCCATCATGCTGTGCAATGATGAAATGGCAAGAGCTGCCTATAAAGTCTGCGCGGACCACGGCCTTCAGGTAGGCCGTGACATCGCGGTCACGGGATTTGACAACTTCACCACAGGGCGTACCATGATGCCGCCGCTGACCACCATCGCGCAGAATGCGTGGTTCTCAGGCAGCACGGCAGTCAAAAATGCCATTGCCCTGACCGAAGGGAAACATCTTGAGTCCGTCAAGCTGAAAACCAGCCTGCGCATCAGGAACTCATGCGGCTGTGTTCATACCGCAGAAACAAGGTGTTTTAATTCCGACGCCATTGAGGACAAGCAATACCTTGAAGATGTAACGGGAAGAATGCGCGCGGACCTCATGAGGCATTACGCGCAGGAGGGGCATGAGAACCAGTCGGCTCTGATCAGCCAACTGCTGGAATACGCTGTTTCACTCACGCTGAATATTCTGAACTCCCCCTATGATGAGCAGGAGGTTGATGCACAGCTCACCGAGTATGCGAGGCAGTTGAGCAGCACCAGCGCTTTGATTGCCGGACGGCTTCATACCTACCTTCTGCAGACACAGCAGATACCTTCCCGGCCGGTAGCTGGAAAACTGCATCAGACTCTTCTGAATTTTCAAGGATTCCTATATGCTTTTGAAGTGCGGGAGGCAGCAAAGCGGTTTGAGGCGTTCCGCAGCCAGGCCTGGTTTGTTCCGGAGTTTATCCGGGACCTGGTTGTTCTGGACGATGAGGATGAAAGTGTCTTCCGCAGCGTTGTTGAAAGGCTTGGGAAAATTGGGCTGGAGAAGGTGTACATCTGCCTGCTTCCTGAGCCGGGGCTCCTAAAGGACGCCAGCCTGAAAAGCAGCCCAAACAGGCTGATGCTGGCCGCCTATCTCAGCAAAGGCGTGTCAAGGTCCTATCCGCGGTCCCGGATGCCTGCCATTGACCAGCAGCATACGATACGGAACCTGCCCGATTTGGACGATGACAGCCAGCTGATCACCTTCAGCATCTTTTCAGGGGACGTGCAGTACGGCATCCTGCTGTGTGAGGCAAACAGGGAAAAGAATCCCATCCTTCATGTGATCGGCCTGCAGCTTGGCATCCTGATCAATTTCCTTGACCTGAAGAGAAAAGAGAAAATCGTCATCAATGAGCTGGAGCGCATCAGAGAGCGGATTGAAATCCTTAATTTCCTTTCCGAATATGACGATATGACCGGCATTTACAACCGCCGCGGCTTCATTGAGCGCGCGATCAACATGAACCGTGAGAAAGCGGGAAAGCCTGCCTTCTGCGCCTTTATGGATCTGGACAACCTCAAGCAGATCAATGATACATTTGGCCATGCCGCCGGGGATGAGGCGCTCATAGCAGTCAGTGAAATCCTGAAAAAGTCGGTGCGGAGCAAGGACCTGATCGCGCGCCTGGGCGGGGATGAGTTTATCGGCCTGTTCATCACGGAGAACCCTGATTTCCGCCATATTTTCGAAGAAAGGCTAAAAAACGCCTTTGATGAGTACAACAAAAAGTCCGGCAAGCCGTTCTGCGTTGAAATTTCTGTTGGGATTGCTGAGTTCACCTGCAAAGTAGGGATGGAAATCAGCGTATTCATCAATGAGGCTGACCGCAATCTGTATAACCAGAAGAAACAAAAACGCGCCAGCGCCCTGAGAGAATTATAACCGCATAAACTTTGAAACCCTCTCCGGGTCTCCTGGAACCGGAGAGGGTTTTTTACTTAAAGACTCATTTTTGGGAGACAGTTATTCTCCTTCAGCTAAAATTTACCGCCCCTGCCGCCATAGGAGGTGCCGCCGCGGCTACCGGTGGAGAACCCGCCGCCCCCGCCGCTGCTGGACTGGATTCTGGTCCGGGTGACGGTCTGGTAGAGATAGATGTCATCCGACTGCGTGATGTTCAGGGAATCCCTCAGCACATAGGCCTCCGCGCCTTGCTTGAATTTGGCAATTTTCAGTTTGCTTTTTAAAATCAGGGCGTAGATGAGACCGATGACCAGGCCGCCGATGAGGATGAAAGGCGCCAGTTCGATTGTGCGTTCAACAGGTGTCGGCGGGATCAGCAGCCTTCTGACATAGCGCACATAATCCCTCATCGCGCCGTAATAGTTGCCATCAGACAGCTGATCCTGCACGACCGCGGCCAGATCGTTTGATTCGCGGTAGGTCAACAGCTGGATGCCCCGGCCCCTTGCCGCCTCATAGAAATCGCGCGTGTCAAACAGGATGGCGAACATCGCGCCGTCAGGATATCCGGCG
>DIWD01000005.1 GCA_002428405.1 bacterium UBA6115 | reverse complement strand
GCCGTCGGAGTTGAAGATGCGCATGCCAAAGTCCGCCGTGTCCGAGCTTTCAATCAGCACCAGTCCGTCAGCGCCTACGCCAAAATGCTGCCTGCTCATGATCAGTGCCTGGCGGGAGGGGTCCTGCACGATTTCTTCAAAGCAATTGACAAAGATATAGTCGTTGCCGATCCCGTGCATCTTGGTAAAACGCATACCTGTCTCCTCTTCTCTCCAGTGTCCTGTGCTACATTTGCTCCGGGGCTTCCACCCCGATGAGGTACAGCCCAAGGCGGAGGACGTCCCTGACCGCCCGGGTGAGCGCAAGCCTGGCCGCGGTGCCGGCTTCGTCCTTATCCAGGATCCTGTGCTCATAATAATATCTGTTGAAAGCCTTGGCGGTTTCCAGCACCGCGCGGGTAACATCGGAGGGTTCGTTGTCCCGCAGGGCCGCGCGGATGGCTTCCGGGAACCGGGACAGCAGCCGCAGCACTGCCTGCGCCTCGTCGTCTGAAAGCGCTGCGTAGTCCGGCTTTTCGGCAGCCGCCTCCGCCTTGCGCAGCACCGAGCAGCACCGTGCGTGGGTGTANNCATAAGGCCCGGTATCCCCGTCGAAGTTCAGCGCGCGGTCCCACCAGAAGTCGATGTCCTTGATGCGGGAGTTGAGCAGGGTGGTGAACACCACCGCGCCCACGCCGACCACCCTGGCTATGTCTTCCTTGTCCTCAAGCGCAGGGCTCTTTTCCCGGATGATCTCCAGCGCCTTTTCCCGNNAGCGGCTCGCCTTCGTAGCTGATCATGCCAAAGGCCACATGCTCCGTTTGCTCCCTGGCCCAATCATAGCCCATCAGTTCCAGCACCTTGAACACCTGCTTGAAGTGCAGGTTCTGCTGGTAGGCGACGACGTAGAGGCACTTGTCAAAGCCGTAGTGATCCTTGCGCCACAGCGCGGCCGCCAGGTCACGGGTCGCGTAGAGCGTCGCGCCGTCGGACTTGAGGATGAGGCAGGGCGGCATCTTCCATTCTTCCAGGTCCACCACAAAGGCGCCGTCGCTTTGTTTGAGGAGGTTTTTCTCCCTGAGCTCATCGACCACCCGGTCCATCTTGTCGTTGTAAAAGCTCTCCCCGGCATAGGAGTCAAAGGTGACGCCCAGCAGGCCGTAGACCTTCTGCGCGTCTTTCAGGGTCAGCTCCTTGAAGCGGCTGAAGATCTCCGTCGCCTCCGGGTCTTTGTTCTCGATCTTCCTGAACCACGCGCGTCCCTCATCCTCAAGGCCGGGGTCGGCTTCAGCCTCCCGGTGGAAGCGGATGTACAGTTCGGTGAGGGCGTCGATGCCCCCCTGTTCCACCATCTCCCAATTTCCCCAGTGCTTGAAGGCGGCGATCATCTTGCCAAACTGGGTGCCCCAGTCGCCCAGGTGGTTGACCCCGACGGTCTTCCACCCCAGATGCGCATAGATGCGCCTGAGGCTGTGCCCCAGCACGGTGGTGCTCAGGTGGCCGATGTGGAAGCGCTTGGCGATGTTGATGGAGGAATAGTCCAGCACCACCGTCTTCCCGTTCTCCGGCGCGCTTGCGTACTTATCCCCGCTGCTTTTTATGTCCTCCAGCACATCCCGCGCGAAATTCGCCCTGTGGAAGAAGAAATTGACATATCCGCCCTCACTGCGGGCGCTAGCCACCCAGGGACGGGCAGCAGCCTGCGCGACCTTTTGGGCAATCAGGGGCGGCGCCATGCGAAGCGGCCTGGCCAGACGGAAACAGGGGAAAGCGAAATCGCCCATCCCGCTGTCCGGCGGGACTTCCAGCGCGTCAGGGGAGGGAAGCTCTGTTTCAGGCAGCTCAGGGTAAGCGGCGCAGACCGCTTCCCTGAGCAGCTCCGCCACCGCCTGGCGCATCTCCATCAGCGACTATCCCTCCGAATACAAAACATACCTGAATATGATAGCATACGGCGGCGATTGCGCGCAACAAAGACGGATTAGGCCAACTTCTCCAGCATGAACCGGAAAATCAGGTCATCAACACCCGGAAGGTTCTCATGGCCAAAGTCCGGCCAGAGTTCGAAGCGTTTTGGCGCGCTGATTTTGTTGTAGGCGGCGAACTGGGTGGAGGGCGGACACACGGTGTCCATCAGGCCGGTGCACATCAGGGTCTCGCCCCTTATGCGGGAGGCCAGGTGCTGCAGGTCGATATAGCCAAGTTTGGTGAAGACCTCCTCCTCGCGCCTGTGCTGGGGATCAAAGCGGCGGAAGTACTCCTTCAGCTCCTTGTACGCGTCAACGGCCAGGTCCATGTTCCACACCCGGCGGTAATCGCACATGAAGGGATAGACAGGCGCCAGGCACTTGATCCGCGGGTCCAGCGACGAAGCCGCCAGCGTCAGCGCGCCGCCCTGGCTGCCGCCGGTCGCGCCCACGCGGTTTTCGTCCACATAGGGCAGGGCCATCACGATGCGGGAAAGCTGCGCCGTGTCCAGGAACAAGGCGCGGGTAAGCATTTTATCCGGGTCCGGGTCGTCAAGGCCCCGGACGATCTGGCCGGAAAGCGTATTGCCCATCACCCCGCCCACGTCCTGGGATCTGCCGCCCTGGCCGCGGCAGTCCAGCGCCGCCACCACAAAGCCTGCCTGCGCATAGTTCAGGTGCCAGGACCAGTCGCCCGAGTTCATCGAATAACCGTGGTAACGCAGGATCGCGGGACAGTTTTCCTTGCCCTTGGGCCGCAGCAGCTTGGCATACACCCGGGCCCCGCCCACGCCGGTAAACCACAAGTCAAAGCACTCAACGCCCGGCGCTGAAAAGTCAGCGGGGTACAGCTCGCAGCCTGTCCCAAGGGCGCGCATCTGGGTGAGCGCCCTGGCCCAGTACACCTCAAAATCATCCGGCTTGGGGTTGGTTCCCCCATAGGTCAGCAGCTTTTCCAGCGGCATCTCAAATATCGGCATGAGTCCCTCCTGCAATATCGGATTTGAAAAGGATGATACGCCTCAAAAAGCCTGATGTAAAGCGCCCGGCTGGTTGACCGGGGGCATTTTACGTTGATATACTCTCAAGGAAATGGGGGATTAAAAGATGAACGTGCTATTGGTCAACGGTAGCTCCCGCAGGGACGGCTGCACAGCCGCGGCGCTGGGCGCGGTGGCGGAAACACTTCAGGGCGAGGGGATCGCCTGCGAAACTGTCTGGGTCGGGAAAGACCCCGTCCGGGACTGCACCGGGTGCGGTTCCTGCCGGAAGCTGGACAATGCCTGCGTGTTTGGGGACGACCTGGTAAACGGGCTGATCCAGAAAGCGAAAGCGGCTGACGGCTTCGTGTTCGGCTCGCCGGTATACTTTTCCAACGTTTCCGGCGCCTTGCACTGCCTGCTCAACCGCATGTTCTACTCCAGCGCCAGCGTGTTTCGGGGCAAGCCCGGGGCCGCCCTTGTCTCCGCCCGGAGGGCAGGCACCACCGCCGCGCTGGAAAGCCTGAACCAGTATCTTGCCTACTGTGAGATGCCCATCGTCACCTCCAGCTACTGGAACATGGTGCACGGCTTTACGCCGGCGGATGTGGCAAAGGACCTGGAAGGGCTGCAGACCCTGCGCAACCTGGGAAGGAACATGGCCTGGCAGCTCAAGTGCCTGCAGGCCGCTAAGGACGCGGGGCTGGAGAAGCCCGCCAACGAATACGGCGCGCGGACACATTTTATCCGATGACAGGAAGCCGCCCGGGAGATGATCATGCGTCTTTAGGCCAAGCGGGCGGAATGGGGAGGAGGATAAAAAGATATGCCGGAGGAGATGGACCTTTCTGAGGACGCGGCCAAAAACTGCGGCTTTGTCCGCGGGGAGGACTTGTTCCGCCTGCGCGCAGCGGCGATCATCCTGAAGGACCGCCAGGTCCTGATGGCCATCAACGATCGGGACTCCTATTACTATTCGGTGGGCGGCGCGGTGCACTTGGGTGAATCGGTCCGGGAGGCCGTGGTGCGCGAGGTGCTGGAGGAAACCGGCGCCGTGATGGAAGCGGACCGCCTGGCCTTTGTCCACGAAAACTTTGTCGCCGGCGCGGACGGCCTGCGCTGGCACGAGATCGCGTTCTACTTCCTGATGAAGGTGCCGGAAGGCTTTGCTCCCCGTGACGGCAGCCTGTCCATGAAGGGCATGGCAGAGCATATGGTCTGGCTGCCGGTGGACCGCCTGAAAGAGTATACCGCCTACCCGGCCTTCTTCGCGCGGGAACTGCCCCGGCTGGGCAAAGGCGTCCGGCACATCCTGACCCGGGAAGACCGGCAGGCTAACGAGGCCCCCGGAACGATCCCGGGTGCAAAAATCTGATATGCCTACACGGTGATCTCAATCAGGTTTCCCTCGATCCCGATCACGCAGCTTTCATAATAACCGTCTCCGGTCACCCTCGGCCCGCTTTTGACCTGGTATCCGCCCTTTCGCAGCCTTTCGGTCAGCTCGTCCACCTTCTCCCGGCTGCCCGCGCAAAACGCGAGGTGGCACAAGCCCGCCCGCTCTTCCTGGATGCCGGCATCCTGCAGGCCGGGCCTGTTCATGATTTCCAGCCGGGCGCCTCCGTCAAAGGTCAGAAAGAAGGACCTGAAGCCTGTTGCCGGATTATGGTATCCCGCGTTTGCCATCCCGCCCAGGAAGGTCTGGAAGAAGGCTTTCGCGCCCTGAAGATCTTTGACATACATCGCGGCATGTTCGATTCTCATTTTCCCTCCAAACGCCGGGGTTTCAGCCGTATCGCCTCATGGCTCCTGCTGCGGGCGCAGGGCGTAATAGTAGTAGCAGCTCTTATAGTCCGCCATAAACTCATGGAAGTTGTTGTTTTTGTGCCGCGGGTTTTTGGACAGGGCCGAAAAATACTCCTGCGTATAGTCAATCACGCCCCTGCAGCTTTTTTCAAAGCGGATCGCGTCCCTGTCCCTGCACCGCAGCACGGCGATCCTGGACCCGCCGTGTTCCAGATCCTGCCGCTTGATGATCGCCCCGTAGTGGTCCGACTGTGTGTCCTGAAAACCCCAGGAATAATTGTAAAAGTCTTCCGTCCCCTGCGACTCGATGCCGGGGCGCTCCTCCCCGTCAAGATAAAACAGATGGTTGCCTTCGCAGATGCGCTCCCCGTTTTTGCACTGGGGATCATCCGCGGCGACCTGGTACCAATGCGCCGCGATCGCCCCCTGTGTGCGGATATCGCACAGCTGGATCATGTCCCGGGGAAGCAGCGCCTGGCCCTTGCGGTAGTCGGCGTACAGATAGCCGCAGTTGGCGGGCAGGCTGCCGTACGCCTCCCACTGGATTTCGGTGTAGCCCGTCATGTTCAGGTCGGTGGGGTTTTCCAGCTCGATCCTGATGTGCTCCCTGTATGGCATGACCAGCCTGAAATTGTGGGAATGTTTGACCTTTGAGAAATAGACCGTGCTGAAAAACCCGCTGTCATAATCGATGTCCGCCAGAAAATCCATAAATGGCATCATGATGGACGGGCTGGTTTCCCGGTCATAGTAGACGCGGATCACCAGCTGCCCGACCGCCTGGTTGCGCCAATCCTTCCCAAATTCATCCCCGCTGGCGATGTAGTTGGAAGCGTGGAGATGGGAAACGGCGCCGCAGCCCTCCTGTTCAAAAATGGTCACCCTGCTCTTTTTTTTCAGTTCCTCCGCTTCCGGCCTGGAATCGTACGGCCAGGTTGCCCCCAAAAGGCCGGTTTTCCCCTTTTGAAGCAGCGCCGGGCCCAGGTTCAGCTCCATGTTTACCTCCTTTTACTATTATGTTTTGTATTATGCCTCGCTGAGCGTATACAGCGCGTAGAAGTAGCCGCGTTTTTCCATCAGCTCGTCAAAGGAGCCGCGCTCATGGACAGTGCCGTTTTTCAGCGCCACGATCTCGTCGTAGCGCCGCAGCAGCTTTTCCTCCAGCCGGTGGGTGACGATGACGCGCGTTTTGCCCTGGATGTCCAGGATGGAATTGGTGACCTCAAAGGCTGTCGCCGCGTCCAGCGCCGCGGTCGCCTCGTCCACCAGCAGCAGGGGGGTGTTGCGCAGCAGGCAGCGGGCGATGGAGACGCGCTGGCGCTCCCCGCCGGAGAGCTCGCTGCCGTTCTCGCCGCACCGGGCATCCTCCCCGCGCCGGGCGATAAAGCCGTCCAGCCCGGACAGGCGGATGGCCTCGCTGACCCTGCTGTCGTCAAACTCCTTGAACAGCGTGATGTTCTCCCGGATGGTGCTGTCAAAGACGAACACGTCCTGCTGCACCAGGGATGCCAGATCGTAAAGGGATTCGGCGCTGATATCGCGGAGCTCCTCCCTGTCAAAGCGGATGGAGCCCTCATACCGGTCGTCAGACCCCATCAGGAGGTTGAGCAGTGTGGATTTCCCGGAGCCGGAAGCGCCGACCAGGGCATAGCTTTTGCCGGCCTCAAACCGCTGGGTGAGATTATCCAGCACCGCCCCGCCCTCCTCATAGCGGAAGCCGAGGTTTTCTACAGATACGCCTTCCCTGAGGACAGGTGATATGGGGCTGCCCTGCGTGCGCACATTGCGGCCGATGGAGAGCGCCAGCTTGTCCACCAGCGCCAGGGCGGCCTTCCGGTTGGCCAGGATGACGGGTACCTCGCCGATGGGTGCGATGACATAGTTCATCAGCTGGACAAAGATGATCACCACGCCGGGGGTGATCCCCTTTCCGGTGATCGCCAGCCAGGCGCCGATGATGAACACGCCAATCTGGGCAAGGATCGCCGCGCTGTTACTGAACAGCTTGATCATCTCCTCGGCCATCCGGCGGTCCCTGGCACTTGTCTCCAGCTCCCGGTTGCTCCGGTTGAACAGCCCGATGATCTCCTTCTCCGCCTTGAAGCTTTTCACGATGGAAAAGCCGCTGAGGATGTCCTTGGTCTGGCGGACAAAGGCCTCGTTCCTGTCGGACACCGCTTTTTCTTTTTCTGCCAGCTTTTTTCCAAAAACCAGGGAGACGATCACCGGGATCAGGGACAGTGCCAGCGCCGCGCCGGTCAGCATCGGGCTGAAATACAGCATCAGCGCCAGCGCGCCCAGCAGGTTGGCGATATGGATCAGCAGGGCGAACTGGCGGGCGAGGTAGTTGGTTTGGACGGAGGCCGCGTCATTGGTCAGCGCGCTGATGTAGGTGCCGGCGCTCTCCCCCTTGAAGGAGCCGATGCTCTTTCTGGTGATGTCCATAAAGGCGGTCTGCTTGTACTGCGTCATCGCCCGCTGAAGGAAGCGGGGGAGCGCCTGGCGCTGGATGGAAGCGGAAACCATAAAAATAACAAGGGCGGCCAGGCACCACCAGGCCGCCTGGGCCAGCTGGGCCTCTGTGCCGCCCGAGGAGATGTCCAGCAGGACTTTGAGCAGATAGGAAATGGCCAGGTTGAAGGCGGCCAGCAGAAGCGTCATGGCGGCGGCCAGCGCCATCATGCCCTTGTTGTTCTGATAAAAGGCGGCGGTATACCGCCTGCGCAGCGCGAGCGCCTCAGGCGTCGGCCTGTCGGGTTTCTTTTTCCCTTCCGCCCTGGGTGATGCTTTTTCTTTGTCCATTGTTATGCCCCCCTGTCGCACAGGTAGTCGTCCGCGCGGCGCATATGGTTCATTTCCGGGTCGGTTTCCGGTCCCCGCAATAGATTATCACATGTTTCGTGATTGGCAACATGGAAACGCCCCGATGATCCTTTTTGCATCAAAAGACGAAAGCCGCTTGCAGGAAGCGGCTTTGTGTGTGTCCGGACAGCGCCCCGGGCGCTGCCTTGATTCCATTTTATCTCCGGATGTAGTTGCTGTGCAGGTTTTTGACCGCCTCGATGCGCTTTTTGGCGAATACCTTGGCCGCCTACTGGGAGGTGATGTTTTCCTTCTCCGCGATGTCCAGGGTCTCCAGCAGCCTGTCGTAGATTATCTTCGTATCGTCTATCCACAGCGCAAATATCTCCGGGGCAACACGATCCATCGTCTGCGGTGCAAGCAGCGTCTCATAGCGGCCCATGATATTCTGGATCTCAGTAACCGCCCGTAATCTCTCAAGCTCACCGCGCAATTCATCAATCTGCTTCTACATGTGTTCCATTTGCTGATTATCCATCTCAACATCTCCTTGATTTTCTGGGTGGAACGGAGACATACCTCTCATCCCACGCCTTCATTTTCTCTATCTTGGGCTTTTTATCAGCACCGTGTTCTCATGCCTGTGTAATGACTGGAGGGCGATGTGCCGGTTATATGCGGAATAGCACATGAACGTTTAACGAAGAAATAAGTATCTGTCTCTCAGTAATCAACAATGCCATTTCCAGTTCTTAACACTTCTGACACCTCAACATCTCTTGCATATGGGTGATTTGAGAAAAAAATCCTTATTGCTCTTATTGCAGCATATGTATTATGCATTAAGTCCAGTTGTTTTTGGTGCAGGGAAATATCGTAATCATTTTTACTAAACTCATGTGCAGGTTTTTGACGAGTGCTTCTAATATCTTTTAATGGAACAATGATTAGTTCTCTAAGATCCTCTTTGGTACGGATGTTTTTTCGTAACCATTCTTCAAACATTTGGAGGCTCCCTTTGTCCTTGCCTGATTCATCTTTTCGTTCAACAGCCTTAATTCTAAATGAGTCTATCTGAAATGTTTTATATGAAATGTTGTGAACGATCATCTTTTCAAGCACAATAACAAAATCGTAATAGTTTTTAAGTGTGGGTAGGAAAATATTCCTATACCCATCTGGCGTATTGAGGGGATCAGGATCGAATGTTTTTATAAACAGTTTAGGAATTCCCATTTCTTCGCATTGTTTGTTTATGACTTTCATTTCATCAAGGAGAGCATGGAATATCCAATAATCACTTACCCATTCTCCTAGTATTAAGTTCTTATAGAAATTTGCATGAATCTTACATTTCGCTTTCGCACTGATTTCAAAAGCTTTCCATAACATCTGTTTTTTTGACGATAATTTTGACAAGTCGCGAATAAAAACGCCAATTGCACGAACGAGTTCGGGACGATCAGAATAAGCCATTCCATAATCTTTAATATACTCGTATTCAAGAGAATCATCACCATTTTGCTCATCTTTAAGCCGGATACTGCCGCGATAGCCATAGTCAACAATACTGAACTGGGGATTATTCGCATACCTTTCCAAAATTTCAATATTAAAGAAAATTATCTCTAATTGAGCATGCCCCTTTTCCAGCATTGCAGTATATGGTTTCTCCATGTTTACATCAGTTTCTTCAAGAGCTTTTGCGGTTGGATACAAAACTGAATACGATGATGACGAAGAAATATTTCTCTTTTGTATTTCAGTTGATATATTTAGATTCATTATTTTTATGTGAGGGTTAGCTACCTCATTACTAGATAGAACCATTATCAACCCCTCATCAATCAATTTAGAAAGAACAGCATAGTCATAATTCTTCATATTATAAATTGGTAACCCATTAAAATCCGGGGACTTTTGGTAATATGTAACGACTTCATCAAGAATGGCTTTTCGCTTTTCCACTTTTTTACCTCCAAATGTATCAAGAGGTTGTTTTTGATAACATCGAAACTATAAATCAAGTGATGAACAGGAGAAACTTTAATTCTACCAATATCAAATATTACTTGTTACTTCGCTTCCATCCTTCAACACAAATGTGATCACGCCCCAGAATGCACTTTCATCAGATGTATGATTCCCATTAAAAGACTTTTATTAAACTCCGTCAACAACCCTTCCCGATTTTATAGCAGTTTCAGAAATCCTTCCAGTTCACTCCGCTTTACATTACGTGATGTAATCAAATCGCCAACCTTTGCCAGCCGTTTTCTGGCCTTATCGTACCGCTTGCCAAGGCTTCTATAACTAGGCTCAACATAATACTTAAGCTCTTCTGGATACAGAGCACTGTTAAAGTTCATATAACAGTGCATTTAGCCTCACCTCCTCAGAACATCAAATCATCATTTCAGTATGGATACAGTAAATACTAAAAACCATCCACATGGTGGTGTAGACCTGCTTATCCGGATTGTCCGGTTCAGTCAAGCAAATATCAATCAATATATTATTATCTTGTCATTCAAGACAAAAAAAGGACCTTGCTTTGCTGAGCCTGAAAGCAAGGTCCTTTAACAGTCTGAAGACCAAGTGTCCGCAGCCACTTTGTCGCTGCGTTTACCGCGGGATGTAGTTGCTGTGCAGGTTTTTGACCGCCTCGATGCGCTTTTTGGCGAATACCTTGGCCGCCTGCTGGGAGGTGATGTTCTCGTTTTCCGCGATGGTGAGGACTTCCAGCAGCCGGTCGTATATTTTCTTCGTATCGGCCATCACG
Organism: bacterium UBA6115; assembly: GCA_002428405.1. The sequence goes on along the minus strand of DIWD01000005.1, from coordinate 13,671 downwards.
CGCTCCTTCACGTAGCCGTGCAGCTCATGGTAGACGTTGATGAGCCCGCCGGCGTTGATGACGAAGTCCGGGCAGTAGATGATGCCGCGCTCGCGGATCATGTTGCCGTGGATCTCCTCGTCCAGCAGCACGTTGTTGGCCGAGCCGGCGATGACCGGCGCCTTGATCTGCGGGATGGTGTCGCCGTTGAGCGTGCCGCCCAGCGCGCAGGGGCAGAACACGTCCGCGTCCGTGGCGTAGATATCATCCGGCTTGACGAAAACCACTTCCGGGTGCTCCTGCGCCATGCGCTGGATGTGCTTCTGGTTGATTTCCGTAAAATAGATTTTCTTCGCGCCCGCTTCCAGCAGGTAGCCGATGAGGTAGTAGCCCGTCTGCCCGGCGCCCTGTACGGCAAAGGTGTGCGCGCTGATGTCCGACTCGCCGAACTTCTTCTGCAGCCCGGCCTTCATCCCGTGAAACACGCCCAGCGCCGTGATGGGGGACGGGTTGCCTGACTTGCCCTCCAGCCCGGCGACGAAGTCCGTCTCCATCGCCACATAGCTCATGTCCTTGGTGGAGGTGTTGACGTCCTCCGCCGTGATGTAGCGGCCCGAGAGGCTCTGCACATAGCGGCCCAGGGCGCGGAAATAGGCCTCTGACTTGATGGTCGCCGCATCGCCGATGAGCACGGTCTTCCCGCCGCCCAGGTTGAGCCCGGCGGCCGCTGACTTGTAGGTCATGCCGCGCGCCAGGCGCAGGCAATCGATCAGCGCGTCTTCTTCCGTCGCATAGTTCCAGATGCGCGTCCCGCCCAGCGCCGGGCCCAGGGTGGTGTTGTGGATGACCGTGATGCCCTTGAGGCCCGTGGACTGGTCGTAAAAATAAACCACCTGCTCGTACTGATGCTTCTGCATGTAGTCGAAGACCTTGAACTCTCCCATATTCCCTCCGTATGCGGAATTTTTGTTTATTATATGCGAAAGACAATAAAAAAACAATATACAGGATGGTTGCAGACCTGTATATTGTAAAAAAGGCAGGGTTACGGTATCCTGATTTTTATCAAACAAACTGCCAGCGTCCCCGCCTGAACAGGCCGTTTCCGGCGTCTGCTCAAGGCCGTGGATCAGAAAAAATAACGGAGCGCGCATGAAGATTCTTGTTCTCAACCTGGGTTCGACTTCCACCAAGGCGGGTGTGTTTGAGGATATGTCGCTGCTGCGCGGGCAGTCCATCCGGCATGACAAGGCTGAGCTGACAGGCTTTGGCGGCATCCTGGAGCAGAAGGAGTACCGCAAGGGGAAACTGCGCGAATGGCTGGATGAACAGGGTTTCCGCCTGGGGGACATGGGGGTCATCGCCGCGCGCGGCGGGCTCATCCGCCCGGTTGAAGGCGGGGTCTTCCTGATTGACGATGCGGCCGCCAGGGACGCGGCAAGCGGGGAGTACGGCATGCACCCGGCCAACGTCGGGATGCTCATCGCCCATGAGTGGAGCCGGGAGCACGGCATCCCCGCCGTGTTCATGGACGCGCCGGCGACAGACGAGCTCAGCGGCCTGGCGAGGGTGTCCGGCTTCCGCGGCGTAACCCGCCGCAGCATCTTCCATGCCCTCAACGCAAAGCGCGTCGTCCGGCTGTACTGCGCGGAGCACGGGCTGGACCCCCTGAAGGGCCGCTTTGTCGTCGCCCACATGGGCGGGGGCATCACCGTGAGCGCCATTGACAGCCTGCGCGCGGTGGACCTCAACAACGGCGTGGACGGCGAGGGGCCCTTTACCCCGGAGCGCGCCGGCAGCCTGCCGGCGCAGGCGGTGCTGAAGCTGGTCCGCGCGTACGGCGGGGACACGTTGCTATTGCAGGAGGATCTGTACCGCAAAGGCGGGCTGCAGTCCTACTTCGGCACCAACAATGTCACAGTGCTTTTACAGCGGGCGCAGAACGAGCCTGAGGTCAAAATCGTGCTGGACGCGATGATCTACAACATCGCCAAGTACATCGGGGCGATGGCCGTGTCGCTTACCGGCCGGGTCGACCGGATCCTGCTCACCGGAGGGATCGCCTACAACCAGGAGCAGATGGACAGCCTCATCGCCCAGGTAGGCTGGATCGCCGGCTGCACGGTGTACCCGGGCGAGGATGAGCTGGCCGCGCTGGCGGAAGGCGCTTTCCGCTATCTCACCGGCGCTGAAGAGGCGAAAAGCATCGATGGCTGAACGGCCTGGCGTTTTCCCGCCCCAGGGACCCCGGGTCTTTGTCATCCTGGGCGCCTACGGCGCGGGCAAGACAGAGTTCGCCGTGAACCTGGCGCTGGCGCTGGCCGCGCGGGGGCGGAAAACGGCGCTGGCGGACCTGGACATCGTCAATCCCTATTTCCGCTCCCGTGAGAAGGCCGCCCTTCTGGAAGAACGGGGCATCCGGCTCATCGCGCCCCGGGGCGAACTGCGCGACGCGGACCTGCCCGTGATCCCCGCGGACCTGCGGACCCTGCTGGATGATAAAAGCCTGACCGGCGTCATCGACCTGGGCGGCGACCCCGCCGGGGCCCGCGCGCTGGCCGCGTTCTCCGCGGACCTGAAGTCCCATGACACCGCGGTCTGGTACATCCTCAACCGCTCCCGGTTTGAAAACGCCGACGCGGGCAAGGCCGTTGAAAGCCTCCGCGGGATCCAGGCGGTTCTGGGTATGATGGTGACAGGCCTTGTGAACAACACGCACCTGATTTCAGACACCACAACGGCGCTGGTCCGGGAGGGCGCGGCTTTCGCCAATGAGGTCTCCTCTTTGACTGGCCTGCCGGTCGTCTGCCACGCGGTAAGAGACAGCCTGGCTCCGGAGCTGGCTGATTTGCGTCACCTGTTCCCGATGACACTCCGGATGAACCGCCCCTGGGAAGACTAATTGGGGAGACTAATACTAAACGAATGAGTAAACGCACAGATGGGACGAGGATTTTTCATGACTCCGCTAAGACGAAAGAATGAGGCGTAGCGGAGCCTACGCCGAATGAAAAAGGCAACGCGGAGGCGGAAAAAGACCGTTTCATCAAAGCGTTTACGATTGAGTTTAGTATAATTAAGGAGAAATGGATGAAAGCAAAAGTGACCTTCCGGCTGGACCGCTGCAAGGGCTGCGGGCTGTGCGTGAGCGTGTGCCCGAAAAAGATCCTGCGGCTCAACGAGGCCGTCACCAACATCAAGGGCTACCACCCCGCCGGCATCACCGACCAGGGCCTGTGCATCGCCTGCGGCAACTGCGCGCGCATCTGCCCGGACAGCGTGATCACCGTGACCAAATCCCAGGAGGAATGAGCATGCAAAAAGAGCTTTGGAAGGGCAACGAGGCCATTGCCGAGGCGGCGGTCCGGGCGGGCTGCAAGGCCTATTTCGGCTATCCCATCACGCCCCAGAATGAGATCCCCGAGTACATGAGCCACAGGATGCCCGAGGCAGGCGGCGTGTTCGTGCAGGCGGAGAGCGAGATCGCCGCCATCAACATGGTCTATGGCGCGTCCGCCGCCGGCGTGCGCGCGATGACCAGCTCCTCCTCCCCCGGCATCAGCCTCAAGCAGGAGGGCATCAGTTACCTGATCGGCGCGGAGCTGCCCGCCGTCATCGTCAACATGATGCGCGGGGGCCCGGGCCTGGGCACCATCCAGCCCGGCCAGGCCGACTATTTCCAAGCTACGCGCAGCCCGGGCCACGGCGACGGGCACATGATCGTGCTGGCCCCCTCCAGCATCCAGGAGGCGGCGGATCTGATGGAGGACGCCTTTGACCTGGCCGACCGCTACCGCACCCCGGTGATGATGCTGGCCGACGGGATGATCGGGCAGATGATGGAGCCCATTGAATGGAAACAGCGGGAGAAGAAACCGCCGGTGGAGAAGCCCTGGGCCGCCGACGGGCGCGACGGGGACGGGAAGACCCACTTCGTCACCTCCCTGCGCCTGCAGTCCGATGCCAATGAGCGCTTCGTGCTGTCCCTGATGGAAAAATACAGCCAGATCGAGCGGGAAGAAACGCGCTGGGAGGAAACAGGCTGCCAGGGGGCGGACATCCTCATCGCTGCCTTTGGCACCACCGCGCGCATCGCGCTCTCCGCCGCCCGCAAGCTGGAAAAGGAGGGCATCAAGGCAGGCCTCTTCCGGCCCGTCACCCTCTGGCCCTACCCGTCCGACGCCCTGAAAAAGCTGACGGCGCAGGAGAGCGTCAAGGCCGTGCTCACGGTGGAGATGAACGCCGGACAGATGCTCTACGACGTGAAGCTGGCCGTGCTGGGCGCGAAACCCGTCTATTTCTACGGCCGCACCGGCGGCATGGTGCCGGAACCCAGGCAGATCGCGGACAAGGTCCGCGAACTGCTCAGTGAGGTGAAGTAAATGACCCAGATCGTATATGAGCGCAGCCGCGGCCTGCAGGACGTGGAGACCCACTACTGCCCCGGCTGCCACCACGGCATCATCCACAAGCTCATCGCCGAGGTCTTAGTCGAGATGGACCTGCTGGACCGGACGGTCGGCATCAGCCCGGTGGGCTGCTCGGTATTGGCGGGCAACTACCTCAACTGCGACTTCATTGAGGCCGCCCACGGCCGCGCGCCCGCGGTGGCCACCGGCATCAAGCGCACCCGCCCGGACCTGCTGGTCTTCACCTACCAGGGCGACGGCGACCTGGCCTCCATCGGCGCGGCCGAAATCGTGCACGCGGCGATGCGCGGGGAAAAGCACACCACCATCTTCATCAACAACGCCATTTACGGCATGACCGGCGGGCAGATGGCGCCCACCACCCTCATCGGGCAGAAGTCCACCACCTCCCAGTCCGGCCGCACCCAGGCGCAGCACGGCATGCCCATCCGGATGGCGGAAATGCTGTCCACCCTGGACGGCATGGCCTATGCCGAGCGGGTGTGCGTGGCGGACATCCCCAGCCTGAACAAGGCGAAAAGGGCCATCAAAAAGGCCTTCACCCTGCAGCAGCAGGGCATCGGCCACACCTTTGTCGAGTTCCTCTCCACCTGCCCCACCAACTGGGGCATGACCCCGGTCGCCGCGGGCGAATGGGTCAAGTCCGACATGGCGCGGTACTACCCCCTGGGCGTGAAGAAGGACGTGGAGGCGGCAAAATGACAAGGGAACTCATCATCGCGGGCTTTGGCGGCCAGGGCGTCATGGCCATGGGGAAGACCCTGATCGAGGCCGGGCTGAAAGAGGGCTTCAACGTGTCCTGGGTGCCCTCCTACGGGCCGGAGATGCGCGGGGGCACCGCCAACTGCTCCGTGGTCATCTCAGACGAGCCCATCGGCTCCCCGGTGGTCGCCCAGCCCACCGAGCTCATCGCCATGAACGGACCCTCGCTCACACGCTTCCTTCCGCTGGTCGAGCCGGGCGGCCTCGTCCTCATCAATTCCTCCCAGGTGGAGAACCCCGCCTGCCGGGCGGACGCCCGATGCTGGCTCATCCCCTGCATGGAGGAGGCGGGCAAGCTGGGCAACTTCAAGGTCGCCAACATGGTCATGCTGGGCGCCTACATCAAGGCCACCGGCGCTTTGAAAATGGAAACCATCCAGGACATGCTCGCCCACATTTTCACCGGCCCCAAGGCGCACCTGGTGGAGCTGAACATCCGCGCGCTCCAGGCGGGGGCGGGGTATATCAAGTAAAGGTCGGTTCAAACGGGGGAGAAGAGGAACGGGGGATTTCATCCCCCGGACCCCCTGACAAGGGACTTCGTCCCTTGACCCGTCTGTTTATGCTTAGTTTGAGAGCGGTTCGGTTTCGCTGAGTTTATTATCCCGAGTTGAAAAGGGCTGTCGTCAAAGAACCGTCCCTTGACGATTCGTTATTTTTACTTTACACGAGGCGGTTGCCTTAGTATTGTCGGCTGCCATGACAGTAATTGTGACGGTTCCCTGTTTTATCCCAGTGATTATTCCGTCATTACTCACAATTGCGATACTTTCATCAGAGCTTTTCCAGGTGACTGCCTGGTTAGCTTCTGAGGGAAGCAACGAAAAAGATAGATGTATGGATCGGTTACTTGATAATAAGTTCATCATTAAGACCTTATCATTAATCACTTTTTCTTCATGCAATATGAAAACTTTCAATGAATTGGGAATACTTTGTATCCCGAGAATCCTACATATCGCTGCCTGGATAACACCTTGAAGTCCTTTGCTTCCCAGTTTTTTCTCTTGGGCAGGTGTACAATCGAACAACAACAAGCCCTTATCAAACCTCAAGCGTGGTATTTCACCTGAATACTGCTGATTTTGCATAAACAGCACAAGTCCGGCGTCCAGAAACCGTGACCATATGTCCGGCTGTTCTTTTGCCAGATTTTTCAACGCAGCCCTGAACTGTTTTCCCATGTTACCCGACAAATTTGACAGACATAGAATCGGACGTTTTTCTCTATGATAGTTTTCTCCTGCTAAAATCGCCGGCTCTTCAACTATTTCCAGGCCCTTATTGTTCATATAATAACCAATGATTTTATTGCGGGGCAGGAGTTTCTCTGCTTGAAACTCCGGTTCTGCAGGATTAGTGTCTTCAGTTCTATACGCGTTGTCGATTGCGTGAAGCAGACGCGCACAGAAGAAGAACTCAACACTCGCGTTCCTCAGAGCCACCGGGTACTGCTCCCACTGTAGTTCTAGATGATACCTGTCATTCAGAGCCGCCGTATCCAACATGGCGCTCCAATCATCATATCCCATGGGATCTATCAGATTGGCCTTCATGATGAGTTCTGCCAATTTATCAAAATGCAGGTCGACATTTGTTGCATGCCCAAATCGTGAGTATTTCCAGACCCAGGCGTCACCCCCGAAAGGACTGCTCATAATTCTATACCCCATTGATGGGTATTTTTTATACAGTTCGTATGCATTATATGAATGCAAGTATGCCTTTATGACCTCAACTTCCAATGGGCTTTGTTGATATTGCATTTGGAGCGCAGTCTGGATCTGTGCATGCGCAATACCAAACGTTTCTATCCATAGCTCACTAATGAAGAAGTTAACACCCCTGTCAGCAAGCTTCAGCAATTCTCTGTCTGGGTTCTCGTACATAACAGGCATAACAACCCCAGGTTCCCACAATAATGCAAAACCACTATCGAGGTATATAGGCATGATGATCGAGAGCCCATTGTTATATAAGCTCTCGACTGCATCTGGAATACCATTGGCATCATACCAAGCGAATGCTTTCCTCAACGATTCATCCAGCTCAGGAGTGGTGTTTAGCAGTAGAAACTTCGGGTTGTTCTGTTTGTCATAGAAAACGTTCAGGCCTTCCTTGGTTGTTGAATAGTTGAAAACCTGTTGGCGCGTTGCAAGTTCGCTCAGCTTCTTGTTACCAGCTTGTATTACAATTTCAGGTCGATCGCAGTATTCCAAAGCGTATAAAACCCGAGAGCAAAAATCTAACATATATACGTCTGAGCAACCATATTTCACCAATTCATCACGGTATGGCTTGAAAAGTGTATCCCGGTATTCTCTTAAACCTCTCCTTAGTGCTTCAAAGGGCAGATCATCGATATCCATTCTGTTATTCAGGTATTTTATAACTAATGATCCATAATAGTTTGTGGTTTGCGGGGCATCACCATAGACAGTTGATATCAAGGCCATTAAAATAATTGAACAGACAAATGCAGATATCCATCGTTTGATTATATTCATTTTGATTTCCTCCAGTATTTTTACGCGTCCAATTGTTCTGCCATTCGATATTGCAATTGTCATTCCGTGAAGAAATTTCCGGGCAATCAATCAATTCGATGTTGAATGTGGCTTCTGACAATCCTGCGAACCACGCAAATCTCACCCCTGCTTTGACCTACTGAACATGAAGACTCGTCAAGGGACGGTTCTTGACTCGTCAAGGGACGGTTCTTTGGCGACACAGGCTTTATATCCGCAAGCTTTCCTGCCTGCTGACCGCATCCAGGGTTTTTGCGCATTTTTCAATTAAGAAAAGCAAGTCGGCCACCTCGGTATCCGAGAGATTATCGGTCACACGATAATGGAAGCCATACTGCGCCGCGTGGAGGATTTCGGCTGCCCCGGCGTCAGCTACCGGCCCATGATCCTGAAGGAATGCCAGGTGCCGAGGAAGTATTCGCCGGGGGTGAGTTCCACGACGGTCGCGGGGCTGCCCTTTCCACTTGCCTGGAACCAGGCTTCTTCCCTGTAATTCAGGTCTTCATCCAGAAAGCACACCAGGCCCAGCGGGCTGGCTGAACTTTTCTCGGGCGTCATGTTGATATTCAGGGGCAGGGCATAGCCGTTGGACAGGCGGACGATCCGCCCGGAAAACATAAAGTCATTGCCGTCAATGCCATAATAGGAACGGACGAATTTCTTGCTCACCACATTGAGTTCATTGTCCAGCGTTACGGCGTAGATACTGCTTTCCTGCAGCACAACCTGGGCAACCAATGAAGCACCTTCCAGCATAAAGAGCGTGATCGCGTTCTCCCCTGTCCTGATCGCCCCCAGCGGGATGCCGGACAGATAGGGTTCCACCTTTGTATAGTCGCCGTCCGCCTCTTTCCAGCCGCGGTAGGCCTTGATGGTTCCTTCGTCTGTAAAAACCGCAAGTTTGATCACCTTGTACTGGGGGACATACAGCCATTCCCCGTTACCCAGGGCATAGGTGCAGGGCATTTGAATGCCGCTTGCCATAACCGGCGTGGTGAGCAGGCGGACAAGCTCGATTTCTCTGACCCTTTCGGCCTCGTCCATGCCGGCATCCATGTAGAATACATTTGGAGTGCTCTCCCCCTCCTTCCATCCCGCCACTGTGATCCCCTTTCTGTACGGCGCGATTGTACAGTATGGCATGCCGATCCGGACCGAATGGATCTCCTTGAGGTCCTCCGAGATGAAAACGATGTCTGTCTCCTTTTGGTCCGCGAAGCTGGCGGCGGAAAAAACAAAGGATCCGTCGGACAGCTGAAGGGACTTGGTGATATAGCTGTTCTCCGGCAGTTTGAACAGCGTTTTCGGGCTGCTGACTTTCCCTTTCCTTGAGATGGTCAGATACTGTATCCCGACGCTCCTCTCAAAATAAATCATGCCTGCGGTCTGGTCGTTGATCCTGAAATACTGAAATTTGTAGACTTGGTCGAGCAGTTTATCTTTTTCGACCGCGATATCCCTGAAGCGCGCCGTTATCTCAAAGACGGTTTCCTCATTCACCGCCCCGACCCTGCTGACAAACGTCCCCTTCGGGATGACCAGCTTGCAGGGCGTGTCCACGCCCGCGGGCATGCCCGTTTTCTTCCTGAGCAGAAGGTCGACACGGTTTTCCTGGGGGCTTGCGTTGATGTCCATCAGTTCAAGAGGCACTTTCTTTTTGCCGATCAGCAGATAGGGGAGGGTTTTGCCCTTCAGGCGGATTTCCGTGTTGGCAATCAGGGATACCGCGCCGCACATCTCCGTCACCGGCTGGAAGGTAATGGGCTGCAGACTGGTTTTTGGCATAATTTCGGCCGTAAACACGGCGGATGCCTCATCCGGGGCGATCCGGATATCCTGTACGCTCACGCCTGTGTACTGGCCAAAAAAGCCATAGCTGGACGGATAGGTGTCCGGGGTAAATTTTTCCCCCTCCCTGAAGAGCAGCAGCCGGTATTTGTCCTTTTCGATGTCCGCGATTTCCCAAAAGCCCTTTTTGACGGACTCTATCAGCTTGTTCTCTGTCCCCATGTTGTTGTATTTGAAGCCGTTCTTTGTTTCCTCCGCGTTGACCCGCAGAATGCGCAGGCCGCCGGCGCTGCTGCGCCTGTCACCAATGGTGAATATTCCTTCGCCAAGGATTGCGTTGTTTTTCGTTTCAGTGATGTATTCCACCACAAAATACTCAGAAAGGGGGGAGGTGTACGACGGAAAGACGATGGCCATGTCACCGGCCTCATTGACCGGGCGCAGGGTGATGTCCATCGGGCCTTCCGTCACAACATAGACATTCTCCATCCAGCCCAGCATCAGTTTGGTAAAGGCGTTGTAATCCCCCCCGTTGTCCAGCATCATGTCAGGGGACCACATTCCGCCCTCGCCCAGAAACATTCCGCCGTCGCTGTCGTAATAGTCCGGCAGGCGAAAGAAATGTCCCATTTCGTGCGTGATGATCTTCATCATGGTGTACCGGTCATTTGACAGCTCGAAAAAGCCCATCTTGTCCACCCGGATATCGTCCGCAGACGCCATCGCATCCTGGGAAAAAATGTAGTTGTACCACATGCTCGTCCAGCCGCCGGGTTGATCCGTGACGTACAGCAGGGCTACGCTGTCAATGACACCGTCCCTGTTGCTGTCATACACGGAGAAATCCGTCTGCTCATCATAGTAGGCCAGGGCCTCCCTGAGGATCTCCGGCGGGCCGTCGTGCTCCTCGTAATACTTGCGTTCATGCGCGGCGGTGAACCATCCAAGAACGTCCCCCTCCATCTGCAGCCTGCCGTAGGAGGCCCTGGAAAAGAAAGCCCGCAGGGATTCATTGGGATATCCACTGTCCGCGCTTTCCCGGCCGTCGTTCTGTCCAATGCCGAACAGCTGGCTTTGCATGCCCTCTGTCGATACTTTGGACTCCAGGCTTTCATGGGAGTAATCGGAAAAATTGACCAGGATGAACAGGGGCCGCACCGTGCCCAGCGAGGGCAGCGTCCCCATTTCCCCCTGAGGAAGCAACTTTTTTGCTTCCTGGCTTGTGGCAGCCCCGTTGATGTGGAAGGTTGTCACAGGCCCGTTCTGGGCCTGCGCGCAAAAGAAAAGGCAGACACCCGCAAGCGCCGCCCCGCAAAGGCAAACCAGCTTTTTCATCTTCATGAATCCTTCCCCCAATGGTTTTCTCTGATGAGGATGACCGGAACGAAAGACACGCAGGCGCCTGATTAATCAAAACCTTTTTTCCGTGATCCCTTTGCCGGCCGGAGCGGTCTTCCTGCGGAAATGATCCCTCTAGCGTCAGAAATATCAACGATTGGCAGGATATAGAAAATAAGCCAGGGTGTCAATCACCGCGGGGAGTCCGCCGCCCCCTTACCGGGCGATGACCTCCCGCAGGGCGGTATAGTCATGCAGGGCGAAGGACAATCCCTCATAGTCGAAGTAGGCCTGCAGCCTGTCGCGGCTTTCCCATACGGCGGGCAGACCGTCCAGATGATAGGTGTTGCGCTCCGTCAGGTCATAAAGCCCCGGCCGCTGCAGCTCATAAATGTGGATCAGCCGCTTGCCCGCCTGCCTGGCGGCGGCCATCTCCGTTTTGATCTGCCCGCTTTCATCGTGCTTCTGGTAGTTCATCACGGCCACCGCGTCGCAGGCCTCTGTAATCAGCGCGTCGAGTACACCGGCGTGTCCCAAAACGTCATAAAAATGCGGGATGCAGAGGATCAGGAATACACCTTTCTCCCGCGCATGGGCATACGTTTTGCGCATGGCTTCCAGGTATTTCTGCATTGTTCCTTCAGGGTTCTTTTTGTAGTCGTCTGTCAGGTAGGGCTCAACATCCAGCATGAGCCCTGCCGGGCCGTCTTCACCCATCTGTGTCATCAGTTTGGCTGTGTTGTCGACCTGCCTGAGCATCTGCCTGGCGTTTGTATCCAGCCCCCAATTCTCAGTGCCGGCCAGAACATACACATCGATCCGCAGCTCCTTTGCCCGCTCCCAAAAGAATGCCGCGGTCTTCCCGCCCATGATCTGGTAGACTTCGCTGGCGCCCACCGAAACCAGGGTTTCAAACATTGCCCTGGCCGCTTTTTCGTCTGACGCGTTCGTCCTATGCCAGGAAAACACACCAAGCCCCGCCCGGCCAGGATCCTGCGCGGCTTGCGCCTGGACTCCGCCCGCAAAGCAGCCAGCCAGAAAGACGGTACACACAAGCAGGGAAAGGAAAACAAAACGGCGATTGCTCAGCATGGAAACCACACTTTCTCCAGGAATGAACGGGACGGCCGTTTAAACAAAAAATTCAAGGGCTGCCTTTACCTGTGGGATGAACTTATGAAATCTTCCTGGGCGCACCGCTCACTGTTCAAGCACTTTCTGGATAAAAACCTTCGCGATTTCGGGGTCAAACTGTGTCCCCGCGTTCTTCCTGATCTCTTCCACCGCGGCCTGCTGGCTCAGGGGCTTGCGGTATGCCCGCCCGGTGACCATGGCGTCATAGGAGTCGGCGATCGCGATGACCCGTGATTTCCAGGGGATCGCCTCGCCTTTGAGGCCCCTTGGATACCCCCTGCCATCCCACCGCTCATGGTGGGACAGGATGTACTCGGAAATGCTGTAGTATTCGCTGGAGGTGCCCAAAAGCCGGTACCCGGTTTCCGGGTGGCGCTTGATTTGGGCCCACTCCTCCTCTGTCAGTTTTTCCGTCTTGTTGAGGATCGCCTCGTCAATGGCGATCTTGCCAATATCGTGCACTTCGCCGGCAATCTTCAATTCCCTGGTTTCATCCTCACTCAGGCTGTATGCCTTGCCGATGGCTTCGCACAGCACGCTCACCCGGGAGGAATGGTCCCTTTCCGTGGGGCTTTTGTACAAGACCGCGTTGAGGATGGAGCGGATGGTATCGTTATGCTTGCTGGAGCTGTTGTAGATCTTCTTCCGGTACATGAAGTCTTCGGCCATTTTCATGACCGCCGTGGCGTTTTGCTCCTCCTGCGTCTTGGTGCTCCAGCCGAAGGAAACAGACAGGGAGATGTTCATCAGCTCAAGCTTTTCAGTTTCCTCGCGGATGCGCGTGACCAGGCCTTCCAGCAGCGTTTCATCGGTCCTGGGAAGCAGGACGATAAACTCATCCCCGCCGATCCTGGCCACCACGTCGCCGGGGCGGACGGAAGCCTTCAGCGCCTCGGCAACCATCTGGATCATCTGGTCGCCGCTCTGGTGGCCAAAGGCATCGTTGATGGTTTTCAAGCCGTTGACATCGGCGTAGATGAAGGACATCGGCAGGTTCACCGCCGTATCCAGCCGCTTCATCGCGTCGTCAAAGAACCTGCGGTTGTAAAGGCCTGTCAGTTGGTCATGGTAGCTGAGATACTCGATTTGCCGCTGCTTTTCCTTGCGTTCCCTGAAATCCCGGAATACAAGGACACAGCCGATGATCTCCCCGTGCATGTCGCGGATGGGGGAGGCCGTGTCCTCCACGGGGATCTCGTTGCCGTCCTTGGACAGCAGCAGCGTATGGTTCTGCAGCTCCACGATCTCTTCCAGTTCAAACACGCGCCGCACAGGGCTTGGTACGGTTTCCCGCGTATATTCATTGACGATGACGAACACTTCTTCCACCATCCGGCCCATGGCATCCTCCAGGGTCCATCCCATAAGCCTTTGGGCAACCGGGTTGATGAACTGGATGCGGCCCTGAATATCCACCGACAGAACGCCATCGCCAACGGACAGCAGCGTGGCGCGCAGCTTTTCCTGGCTTTCAATCACATCCCGGTGCTCAACCTCGATCCTGTTGAGCAGGCTGTTGATGGATTTTCGCAGGGAGGCGAACTCGTCTTTTCCAGCTTCCGGCAGTTTTTGGAATACTTTTTGAGTCAGGTCGATTTTCTGCATGTCCCCGGTCAGTTTCAAAAACGGCCGGGTCAGATACAGGCCCAGAAGGATGAAAATAGCCAAAGAGATGATGACCGACACGACCGTGTTCCCAATGCTGAAACCCA
>DIWD01000045.1 GCA_002428405.1 bacterium UBA6115 | reverse complement strand
GAAGAGATAGATGTTCGCGTCCCCCACCGTCTGGGAGATCTCGATGTTGGCTCCGTCCAGGGTGCCGATGGTCACCGCGCCGTTCATCATCAGCTTCATGTTGCCGGTGCCTGAGGCTTCCTTTCCGGCGGTCGAAATCTGCTCGGATAGGTCAGCCGCGGGGATGAGCGCCTCGGCGGCGGACACGTTCCAGTTCTCCACAAACAGCACCTGGATCATTTTCTTCGCCCGGGGCGAGCGGTCAATGAGACGGGAAAGCGCCAGGATATAGCGGATGATGAGCTTTGCCTTCTGGTAGCCTCGGCTGGCCTTGGCGCCAAAGATGAACAGGCGCGGCGGCATGGTGAAGTTCGGATCGTCCATGATCCGGTTATAGATCACATGGATGTGCAGGGCGTTGAGCAGCTGGCGCTTGTACTCATGCAGGCGCTTGACCTGCACGTCAAAGAAGAAGTCCGGGTCGGCGGTCATTTCCTGCCGGTTGATGAGAAACTCGCTGAATACTTCCTTGTTGTGCCGCTTGATGTTGGCGAATCGCTCCTGGAAGGCCGCGTCCCCGCGCAGGGGAAGCAGGTCGCTGAGCGTTTCGGGATGCTTGACCCATTTATCGCCGATCGCTTCAGTGATCAGCGCCGCCAGGCGGGGGTTGCAGGCCATCAGCCACCTGCGATGGGTGACCCCGTTGGTGATGGAGGTGAATTTCCTGGGCATGATCAGGCCGTAGTCACGGAAGGTCTCGTTCCTGATGATCTCGCCATGAAGCTTGCTCACGCCGTTGACCGAGAAGCACTGCGACACGCAGAGGTTGGCCATGTTCACCATGCCGTAGGCCAGGATGGCCATATGCGCGATGCGGTCCCACTCGCCGGGGAAGCGGTCCCACAGCTTCTCGCACAGCCTGCGGTTCATCTCCTCCAGGATCATGTAGATGCGGGGCAGCTGGCGGCGCACCAGGTCCTCCGGCCAGCGCTCCAGGGCTTCGGACATGATGGTATGGTTGGTGTAAGCCATGCAGCGGTTGGTGACGGCCTGCGCCTCCTCCCAGCCAAGGCCTTTCTCATCCATCAGGATGCGCATCATTTCAACGATGGCCAGCCCCGGATGCGTGTCATTGATGTGGAACACGGCTTTGTCCGGCAGCTTTTTCCATTCTTCGCCATTGCGGGCCTCAAAATCGCGCAGCGCGTACTGCAGGCTGGCGCTGACGAGGAAATAGTGCTGGCACAGCCTGAGCGTCTTTCCCTCGTAATGGTTGTCCTCCGGGTAGAGGACCTTGCTGATGACATTGGCCAGGTCCTGCTCCTTGGTGGCGTTGAGGTAGTCCCCGTTGGAGAAAGCGGAGAGGTCCAGGCCCTGCTTGCTCCTGGCGCGCCAGGTACGCAGGGTGTTGACCCGGGTATTGTCATAACCCACCGCCGGCATGTCATAGGGGACCGCCTCGACCGTCCGGTAATCCCGCAGGGTGAAAACCGGCTTGCCGTCTTTTTCCTGCGTGACGACCTGGCCCTCGAAATGCACCTCCGCCACGTCTTCCATCCGGGCGACTTCCCAGACGTTCCCGGCCTGCAGCCAGTCATCGGGCATCTCCACCTGCTGGCCGCCGGACAGTTTCTGGCGGAACAGGCCGTATTCATAGCGGATGGTGCAGCCCATCGCAGGCAGGTCCAGCGTGGCCAGGCTGTCCATGAAACAAGCCGCCAGGCGGCCAAGACCGCCGTTGCCAAGACCGGGTTCAGGCTCTTCTTTTATGATGTCCCGCCAGGAGAGACCCAGTTCCGTCAGCGCCTTGGTGTAGGTGTCCGTGCTCAGCAGGTTCAGCGCGTTGTTAAACAGCGCGCGCCCCAGTAGGAACTCAATGGAGAGGTAGTAGACGCGCTTGCCGTTGTGCTGTTCATCTATCTCACGGGATTTGACCCATTTTTTCATGATTTGGTCGCGCAGGGTGGAGGCAACCGCGTAATATATCTGGTAGGGGCTGGCTTCCTTAAGCGTTTTTCCGTAATATCGCTGGAGCTTGCCCAGGATGGACTGCTTGATCTGGTCTTTGGACACTTCGAAATCCGGCATACATTCTCCTTGAGGCGCGTATGGCGCGACAAAGAGTATACCATGCCCCTGTTTGACACGCAAACAAGCCTGTCCCTGTCCTTCCGATTCAGGCACTTCAGAGCATGATCCCGCAGACAGACTGTTCATTTTGCATGTTCAACCGCATAGCGCCTGCCTCAATGGACCTGTTGTTGTTCCCTCCCTGTATCCCTTGGCAGGGGTGTTTTACTAATCCGGCAAAAAATGATATCATTTGTATAAGCAATGTAAAATCAAATGGAGCGCGCGTGATGAACAGGCCGGAATGATGACAGGAAAGACGCGCCGCAGCGGCCCGACATTGCCAAGGCTATCCCTCCCGGTCACTGCTTTGTGCGCTGTCATTGCGCATTAGTCCTCCGATATTCTCTGTCTTGGCCTGTCCGTTTGCCGCCAGGCCCTTGAGCCGGGCGCTGTCAGCGACGCGGCTGTCCCGTTCCCGGAGGCGTTGAAAAACTTCATGTTTGTTCGGGACAGGATGAATGCTGTCCCCGCGTCCAATGAACCCGTCACCCAGTAAAACAGCGAATTGATAACAACCCTCAATTTGGAGAATCGACTCCCGTCACTGCCTGCTGAATAACAAGGGGAAGGAAAAAATCCTGATGCGAAAAGCCCGATGCTCTCACAAAGCGATCACGTTTCTATTGGTATGCCTTCTGGGCAGCCTGCTGTTTGCCCAATCAGCTTTGGCTGAGACCAAAACAGCGACCCATGGCGGCCCGATTTACCTGGGCCTGGATAGTAATGAGCTCCCGACAACAAGAGCCTTTGCAGGACCAGCCGGAATACCTGCCAACGCGGTGATCTCAAAAGTCAGGGTCGAGATCACAGGGCAAAAGAATGCCGGGGACGGGCCCAGCGCCAGCGCCACATACCTGAGCGTCAAGGTGAATAATGTTGCCCAGACATTCATGTTCAGCCAGGGCGTGACCACAACGATTGGAAAGGACTATACATCCGTTGCCGGTTTGTCCCCAGTATTCAATATTCAGGTGACGGGGTACGGGATGATGGTAAAGATACTGTGGGGTGGACCCTATGTATCAACTACAACGACCATATCCTCTTTGAAGGTCATCGTCACCTACAGCGCTTTGTACACCGTCACATGGAAAAACGGCGATGCGGTCCTGGAGACTGACAGCAACCTGCCTTACCTCACGATCCCCAGCTATGACGGGGCAGTACCCTCCAGGGCAGCGGACGCGCAGTACACCTATCACAACTTCATTGGCTGGGATCCCGTGCCCGCCGCCGTTGAGGAGGATATAACGTACCAGGCAGCCTACGACAAAACAGTCAAGGAATACCCGGTCACGTGGAAAAACGGGGATACGGTGCTGGAGCTTGACCTGAATGTCCCTTATGGCTCAACGCCCGAGTATAATGGACCGACGCCCGAGAAAGAACCGACTGGCCAGTATCTATATGCCTTCAGCGGTTGGGAACCCGCTGTCAGCGCCATAGTTGGGGAAACGGTCTATGAAGCGGTATTCACACCGTCAGACCGCCCCTACACCGTCAGTTTTGACAGCGCGGGCGGGAGTGCAGTGACGCCAATCACACAGGCGCACGGGACACCTGTGAGCGCCCCGGAAGACCCCGTCAGGGAAGGTTATACCTTCATTGGATGGGACCCCGCGGTGCCCGATGCCATGCCGATCGGCGGGCTGGCCTGCACGGCCCAATGGCGGGCTGATCCCTACACGATCACCTTTAACAGCGCGGGCGGCAGCCCTGTGGCCGCTGTTATTGTAGATTGCGATGCTGAGGTTGTCCTGCCGCCCGAGCCGGCCCGGGCCGGGTATACCTTTGACGGCTGGACGCCTGAGCTGCCGGAAACAATGCCGGCCCAAAACCTGTCCTGCACAGCCATGTGGCTGCGAAACATATATTCAGTGCGGTACATGCCGGGCACGCAGGGCACATTCCCAGCGGCGACCTATCAGCTGTATTACAACTCAGTCATTCCGCCAATCGACTTTGGCCTTGCCTGCAATCCGGGGTATTCCTTTGTCGGATGGAGTCCGGCGGTGCCGGCAAAAGTCCCCGCCGCCCACACTGTCTACACAGCGCAATGGGTGGAAGGCGATGGCCTGGGCGCCGAGCCTGGCTCTTCTGGATATCAGATCACCTTTGACAGCGCGGGCGGGAGCGCGGTAAAAGCCATTACGGTTGATCCCGGGACACCGCTCACCGCGCCGAAACCCCCAAAAAGGAGGGGATTTGCCTTTACGGGATGGGCGCCGGCGGTGCCGATGACCATGCCGGAATATCACCTCACCTGTGTCGCGCAGTGGGAACCAAAGGTGACCTACTACCCCGACAATACGCTGTGTGTCCAGGGCCTGCGCCTGCGGGACATCGCCCCTGAACTGACTGATAACTGGCAGATGTTCCTTCCCCTTGACCTGTCGGCTGATGGCGTGCAGATTGTCCCGCTGATCGCGTCCAACCTGTACTACGCGGGCGAAGCGAAGGTCGTGGTCAAGGGCGGCAGCGTGACGGTGACGTACACCGTGCCAGGCGGGATTGAAGTAAAAAGTGAATTCCTGGCGATCCTGCCAAACCTGGCGGCCGCTGTGTCGACCGACCCCATGAGCCTGAAGGATTATCAGTTCAGCTTTGGTGAGCCTGTCAGCATTCGCGATGATCTTGCCAGAGATACCAAAGTGGTGCTGTATATCATGAATGTCATCTCATACAATGACGCTGTCCCGGGCATCAGGCTGTTTACCGACAGGAATCCGGATTACAAAACCGCCATGGAAGCGCTCTACGCTGTGATGGAATAGTGATCAGCGGACAATGGCGGCAGCCGGACTGCCGGTTTTAATAAGTTGAGCGGAAAATGTACGGGACGGTTTGAGCGGAAACAAAACAGTGATTTGGACACGAAAATAAAGCGCTCAGTAAATCATCACTCAGGCGGCAGTTGAATCAATGGACTCGCTCAAGCGGAAATTGGCGATGCCACCGCTTGAAGAATCAGAAAATGCTTTTCTGTAGAAAGCGGTGACTTTTGGTGATAATCAGTGATGATCGCTACGAGTTCTTCTTGCATGTGCTCTTCGGAAACGAGAGCAATCCCTATATTGCGTCAAGCAAAGCAGCATATCGTGACCTTTGCCGGACAGTCTATTAGCGTGGTATATTCACCGGATAATCATCAGCATATGCGGTTTCTGCCTTTACTTTTCGCCTGGTATAGTTTGATATCGGCTCTGCGCACAAGCTCGCTGGTATTTTTTTCGTCCTGATAGTCAATGATGCCCAGACTGACAGTCAGGGGAATCTCGGTGCCATCGACGACCAGAGGATTCTTCTCAATGAGCCTAAGCAGGCGTTCACCCAGCATCCTGCCGGCCGTCAAGTTGGTATCCTGCAGTATCAGGGCATATTCATCCCCGCCGTATCGGAACGCGGAATCAGAGGTCCGCGTATGGGCTGTCAATTGTCCCGCAATATACCGGATCACTGCGTCACCCATAACATGCCCGTATGTGTCGTTGATTTGTTTGAAGTGGTCAATATCCAGAAAGATCAGGCAAAAATTGGCCTTGAGTCCTCCGATCCTTTTCCGCGTAAACAGGTCGATGTTGACTTTCAGCAGGTGGTCAAAATGACGCCGGTTGTACAGTCCGGACAGCTCATCAATCAGGGAGAGAGCAGTCAGTTTTGCGTTGACCTGGGCAATCTCTTCCTCTGCCTTTACCAATTTGGTGATGTCGTGGGAGATCCCCCATGTTCCGATGATCTTTCCTTTGATGTCATACAGGGGGTACTTGCAGGTGGAAAAGGTGATGACTTCGCCTTTTGAATTAACGGCCTGCTCAACACGGTCGATGATGGGCATGCCCGTTTTCATGACATACAGTTCATCCTGGCGGCACATATCCGCAAATACCTTCGGGTAGAAATCGGCATCGCTCATGCCAATCAGCTCATTCTGGTCATTTTTGCCAAACTGCATGATGTGTGTACGGTTGTTAAGGATAAACCTGGACTCGGCATCCTTGAAATAGATCGTATCCTTCGTTTGATTCAGCAAGGTATCAAGGATCAGCGTATCAGACAGAAGCGCTGAAGGCTGATGTCTATGCAAGTGTACATAACCCGGACGATTCAAGGAACCTGCCGTATCGTCAGTTGAATCCCTGTGTGCCATGCGCCCTCCTTGATAACAGAAGCTTCATTGTTTTACTAAGCCTATACAACCAAATCCCAGTTATGTCAAGAACAGTGTCAATATGAACCGGATCGGAATGCACGTGTATTGCCTTGAGGACAAAGGGAATGTCTCTTTGTTTTTAAATTGACATCCCGTTTCCTGTGCCTATAATCAAACCAGGAATCTGATCAAAAAGACGACGCATGAAAATGCCAAGTCCAACAGATGCGCAAGGCGGGGACCTCGCAGAATCCGATCGTCCGCCTGACCGGCATCAGCATGGCGAGGGCGAGAAAGGTTGTAAGTACCCGAAAACAAAGAGATACGCGTCCCCTTTGTTTTCGCAGTCTCAACATTTTCGCGGCATGTAAACGATTGACACGCAAACAAGAGAATCCTATCATCCTGCTGAAGATTCAGGTCACTAGTTCCATATCCCAAGCATAGAAAAGGGAGACAGGAAAATGATAGATGTTCATACTTTTATGGTTTCGGTCAAACGGGCGACAGCCGCGTTGTTGCTGATAGCAGCGCTGATCGGACCAATGATTGGAAAAGTAAAGGCGGAAAGCAGCAAAGTCTCAACTGACAAAACTGAAGCAGAAACAGCAGGAGTGATGTCTGGTATAAACGAAGAAGTAGTGGAAGATATATCAAGTCCGACGCCTGATTATGCTATAAAACTACAAGAAATTGCCAAATACAAAGAATTACTAATAGAAAAAGGGTGCCAAGAGATAAACTTAGAGATTTGTGCCGCCGGATTGTATGCAAGGAATAAGTCAGATGGATTTAAAGACCCTCGAGTTTTTGATCAATGGAAAAAGACAATTTTAGGAGATTATATTACCGATGAACAAATCTATGAATTTGGTAGAACTGGCAAAGGATTGGATGTTATTTATTTTAGGGACAAAAATGGTAAAAAGACCAAAGAACCGGCAATTTTTTATGTGACTACTCCTGATGTAAAAAAATTTAAGATAAGTGATATCGAAAAAGCAATTGCTTTTTGGGAGAAAGTAGCCCCAGGATTTTTGAGGGCAATAGTGGCTAATGATACTAGGTTCTTATTTCAGGGTCAGGCTAGTAGTAATAAAAAAATCAAGGTATTTAAATATGAATGGGGAATAATTTATTTTAATTTTTCAGATAATGATTCGGAAAAATTTGATTTTGGTTTGAGAAGAGGCTTGCCTCTGGAGTCGTTTGGTCTAAGAGCAGAAGCATTGGGAATATTTAGTAAGAATGAAGTTGGAGTTATAAAATCTTGGTTAACACGTGATTGTTGTGTCTATATTGCGAAAAAGACTGGTAACAAGAATGTTTTAGATAGAGTTAAAAGTTACCAAAGTGATTTGGATGATTATATGGCTAGTGGGAATTTTATTTATGAGTATATGTCCCCAATAATCGAGAGAATAAAAAAAGAAGGTTTAGTGACACCATTTGGAGCGGAGACCTGGGAAGAGATTGACTCGATTAAGAAATAGGATTTGAGATATTCATCATAAGAGGAAGACATGAAAATGATAAAAGTTTTGATTTTATGGAGTTCATTCAGGCGGTCAATGACTGTTTTACTGGCAATCTTGGCTTTATCCGGGGTGTTGATTGGAGAAGTAAAGGCGAAAAGCAGCCAAGTCTCAACTGACAAAACTGCAGCAGAAACAGCAGGAGTGATGTCTGGTATAAACGAAGAAGTAGTGGAAGATATATCAGGTCCGACACCTGAATATGCCAAAAAACAACAAGAAACAGCTGCCTATAAAGAAGTATTAAAAGAAAAAGGGTGTCAGGAAATAAACATAGATTTTTGTGCTGGTTTTCTTTATTCGAGAAATAAATCAGATGGATTCAAATATCCTGGAACTTATGATTTGTGGCAAAAAACAATTTTAGGGGATTATGTTACAGATGAACAAATATATGAGTTTGGAAGAACAAATAAGGGATTGGATGTAGTTTATTTTAAGGATGAAAAGGGCAAAAAAACAAAAGAACCAGCGATTGTGTATGTGGTGACTCCTGATGTTAGAAAATTTAGGATAAGTGACATAGAAAAGGGAATTGCTTTTTGGGAAAAAGTTGCACCTGGGTTTTTGAGAGCAATGGTTGCCAACGATGTCAGAGTTTTATTTCAAGGTCAGGCTAGTAGTAATAATAAAATAAAAGCATTTCATTTTGAATATGGAATAATTTATTACAACTATTCATCAAGTGATACTGCTCTTTTTAGTTTTTTTCTAAGAAAAGGTTTGGTTGCAGAAATGTTTGGAATGAAAGCGGACGCTTTGGGAATTTATAGTAAAGATGAGATAGGAGTGATTAAATCATGGTTAGCACGTGATTGTGCTTATAATATTTTAATAAAAACAGGTAACAAGGATGTTAAAAATCAACTTAGAGAATTTCAGGGTGATTTAGATCGCTATATGTCTAGTGGTAACTTTACCTATGAATATATGGCTCAAATAATCGAAACGATTAAAAAAGAGGGTTTGATGACACCATTTGGGGCGAAGACATGGGAAGAGATCGATTCAATCAACAAGTAGATTTATGTTGTCAGTTTCTCGAATAAGCCGATTGATGTCACAATAGGCCATCCCCTCCTTGTGATTTCTGAGAACAAAGGGGACTTTTTTCTTTTTTTTGAAATATTGTAGACAGCTTTTTATGTTCTTCAATCTCTCATTTTTTTGAATCCGAAGGCTGATGTATAACCGTCCGCACAGCAAACCATCAACGGATTATCAATGGAAACCATGATCAGAACCGCAGACACGATGCCCTTGCCCCGCATCAGCACTGTCTCCTTCTTTGCGAAACGTCAGCGAGCATAAGCGCCGCAGTATACCGCACAAACGGAGTAATCTGTCCATGGCAGCACAGGCGGCATCATCCCGATTTTCCCTATATCTGAAACGCCCCTTGACAAATGCCGGTTGGTTTTCTATGATACGGTTCATCAGGAAGGCAGGCGCGAAGGAGGGGTTCCATTGATCCGTATGGTGATGCGCAGGTCCCCCCGCGTGGAGAGATCCCCGCGCTGTTTGTGTTGCGCCGACTGAAGGAATTTACTTATGACGGCCGCCCCGCAGATGCGCAGGGCGGCTGTTTTTAATGAAGGGGAAGAATGGCGGAACAGATGAGCGGCAAACCCAGCCAGATCGAACTGACGCATGTCAGCAAAACCTTCGGCCTGGGCACCAAGGACAATGTGCACGCCGTCAGGGACGTGTCCCTGCGCATTTCCAGGGGGGACATCTTTGGCATCATCGGCTTTTCCGGCGCGGGGAAATCCACCCTGGTGCGCCTGATCAACCTGCTGGAGCGCCCGGACACGGGGCAGGTCCTGCTGGAGGGACGGGACCTGACAGCCCTGCCCGAGCAGGCGCTGCGCAAGCAGCGCCGGGGCATGGGGATGATTTTCCAGCAGTTCAACCTCATGGCCTCGCGCACCGTGCAGGAGAACGTCGCCTACCCGCTGTTTGGCTCGGGGATGACAAAAAAGGAAAAGAAGGAGAAGGTGGACGGTCTCCTGGGTCTGGTGGGGCTTCATGAAAAGGCGGCCGCCTACCCGGCGCAGCTGTCCGGCGGCCAGAAGCAGCGCGTCGCCATCGCCCGCGCGCTGGCCTGCTCCCCCGGCGTCCTGCTGTGCGACGAGGCGACCAGCGCGCTGGACCCGCAGACCACGGGGGACATCCTTCGCCTGCTGCGGGATGTGAACGCGAAGCTGGGCGTCACCATCGTGCTGATCACCCACGAGATGGCCGTCGTGAAGGAGATCTGCAGCCATGTCGCGGTGATGGAGGACGGCCGCGTGGTGGAGGAGGGCAGCCTGTATGACATTTTCTCCCAGCCGCGGGAGGCGATCACCCGCCGCTTCATCGACGTGGCCAGCAACATCAGGAAGACCGAGGACATGCTCAGGGAAAACCCGCTGACCCTGGGCGTGAACCCGGGGGACGTGGTGGCGCGGGTGGATTTCAAGCAGTCCAGCACCCGCCAGGCCGTCGTGTCCTATCTCTCCCGGACCTACTCCCTGGATGTCAACATTGTATTCGGCAATGTGGAGATGGTCGCCGGCATGCCGCTGGGGACGCTGGTGGTTTCCTTTTCCGGGGCGGAGGAGGATATCACAAGGGCGATTGCCTGGCTGGCCGAACATGACATCCGGGTCGAGGTGATCGCGCATGGCTGAGTTCTTTGCGCAGGCCTTCCCCAACGTCGTGCGGACGGCCGCGGAGCTGCAGAAGTGCATCGGGCAGACGCTGTGGATGGTGTCCGTCAGCGCTTTGATCAGCGCGCTGTTCGGGGTGCTGTTCGGCGTGCTGCTCACGGTGTGCGCCCCGCGCGGCATCCGTCCCAACAGGCTCGTCTTCCAGGCGCTGGACAAGTTCATCAACCTGTTCCGGGCGATCCCCTTTGTCATCATGATGGCGCTGCTGCTGCCGCTGACCCGTCTGCTGGTGGGTACGGGCATCGGCACAAAGGGCGCGGTCTTCCCGCTCATCATCGGCACCGTCCCCTTCTTTTCCCGTCAGATCCACGCGGCGCTGTGCGAGGTGGACCCGGGCGTGGTGGAAGCCGCACAGGCGATGGGTTCCTCGCCCCTTGAGATCGTCGTGCGCGTCTACCTGCGGGAGGGGCTGCCCGGCATGATCCGGGGCGCCGCCATCACCGTGGTCAACCTGGTCGCGCTATCCGCCATGGCGGGCACGGTGGGCGGCGGCGGACTGGGCGATTACGCCATCCGCTACGGCTTCCAGCGCTCCCAGACAGATGTCACCATTGTCACTGTGGTCATTCTCCTGCTGTTGGTCACGCTCATCCAGTCCCTTGCCGCCTGGCTGACACACAGGTTGAATCATTAAAAAAAGGAGGTTCCCCATGAAAAGGAAAACGGTTTTGTTTCTGGCGCTGCTCATCATCCTGGCCCTTGTTCTGCTGGCAATATTTGTCCTGCCAAACCTGCTGCGCGGCCCCACCCGGATCAAGGTGGGTGTCGTGGGTGAAAACAACGAGCAGTGGGAACAGGTCATCATCCCCACGCTGAAAAAGGAGGGCATTGAGATCGAACTGGTGAAGTTCAGCGACTATGTCATCCCCAACCAGGCGCTCGCGGACAAGGAAGTGGACCTCAACGCCTTCCAGCACTACAACTTCATGAACAAGTGGTCCAAGGAACATAACGTGGAACTGGTCGCCATCGCGGAGACGCTGATCGCCCCGCTGTGCATCTACTCCCAAAAAATCACATCCCTGGAAGAAGTGAAAGACGGGGACGGCGTGGCCATCATGAACGATGTGGTCAACGAGGCGCGCGCCCTGCGCATGCTGGAATCCACCGGCCTCATCAAGCTGCGCGAGGGCATCACGGAATACGCCACGGTGGCGGACATCGCGGAGAATCCGCGCGGCCTGAAGTTCTTTGAGATGGAGGCCGCCATGACCGCCAGCGCCCTTAACGACCCGGCCATCGCCTTCGGCTTCCTCAACGGCACCCACGCCAAGGACGCAGGCTTCACCAATGACCAGGCGCTGTTCATGGAGCAGTATGACCCGGGCAACCCCGACATGCATGGCATCATCAACGTCATCGCCGCCCGGGCCGACCGCGCGGATGACCCCGTCTTCAAGCGCATCGCCGAGGTGTATCACTCCGACGAGGTCCGCGCCCTGTTTGACACCGTCTACAAGGGCGTCTACCTGCCCGCGTGGGAATAATACCGCACGGACTACCCCTCCAAGCACAAGGAAAACCGCCGTTCCCGGCGGTTTTCCTTTGTATGAAAAGGCATAAGGATTTGGGAAGGCGCCTCACGGGGCGTAAATGATGTCCTCCCGCAGGCGGTAGATGGTCGCGCCGTAGCCCTTTCGGCAGAAAGCGTCCACGAAAAAGTCAATGCCCCTTTTTTCGTCAAACTGGATGTAGCCGTAGCGCACGCCGCCTACTCTCTTGCCATTCATGTTGGAATCCGTCCAGGTGACGGAATCGCTTTCCGGGTCGTAGTCCCCCGTGAACACCAGGCTGTGCGGCCCCACGCCAAAGTAGTAGTTGGCGGCCATCTGGAAAAAATCCCCGCGCTTCACCTGCATCAGGAACTCCCTTGCCAGTTGGCGGTTCTCCTCTTTACCCAGCTTGCTGTCATAGCGGAAGACGGCGGCCGCATAAAAAGGATTGCCAACCTCCGGCGGGATGTCCTTCCACGCCACGCCCTTGACGTAAGGCTTGCTCTCCTCCGGAGGCAGGTTGTCCGGGATGACCAGCCTGACCTCCGGGAACTCCGCCATACGGAAAGCGTCCCGGTTCTCCCGGAACATGTACACGGTGAAGTTCTTGCAGAGGTAGATGTCGCTGGAACTGGCTGCCTTCCGCGCCCTCCCGTTTGCCGCGTCGTATTCCTCCCGAGCGGTTTCTATCATCCGGGAAATGAAGTCTTCCCGCGGGGAGAGGGCAGGCTCCACGGCGCCAAGCCCCGCTAGGGGAAGGACGAGCAGCAGGACAGACAACAGGCAGAATAATCTTTTCAAGGGGCGCACCTCCGGTTTGTTCATCCCTATTCTACCCCAGGAGGGCAAAAAAAGAAAAGCCCGGGGAATAATATCCCCCGGCATCTTTATACCTTCCTGACGAACAGCCCGTGATGGCTGCAGAAGGCGTACAGCCTTCCCCCGCGCGCCAGGCTGAACCTCGCCGCCGCGTCCCCCTCCGGATAAAGCTTGACGATGCGCACCGCGTCGATGGTAACGTGTGCCAGGAAGGAGATGTGGTGCGCCTTGTCCATGGGATGGGGCAGGCTGACATAGTGTTCATCCTCGACCTTCTCAGCACGGATCTCGTGCTCGCCTTCCCCCTCCTCCGCTTCCAGGGCGGGCAGGCTGACGCCGCAGCAGCTGAAAGCGCCGCGGCCGGCGGAAAAGAGGATGTTGCCGCAGACGGGGCAGACGTAAAAGACGCTGTGAGTCATGTTGCCCGCGCGGTTGCGGTTGACGATGTGATCCCCCGAAAGCAGTTCGGCGACGGACACGCCCAGCGCGCCGGCCAGCGGCTCCAGCAGGGTGATGTCCGGCAGCCCCCGGCCAGTATCCCATTTGGACACCGCCTTGTCGCTGACCATCAGGATCTCCCCCAGCGTCTTCTGCGTGTATCCTTTCTTTTCCCTGAGGGACCGGATCGTATCCCCCGTGACGTAGTTTCCCATAGAATACCTCTTTTTCTCCGCCCACGCGGCATCTGAACAATACACCCGGAAACCGGCGGGGGCAAACTACGCTCCGTAGAGTGCGCCGGGAAGCGGCCTTTTTTTGCGCGGCGGTCCTATGTTACAATGCCGTCAGGAGGCTGCGATGATCAACATCCTGGGCGGCCGCGCGGGGCGTCTGTGGGCCCCGGTAGCGGAAAAATTGGGCGAAAGCTATCGCGCGGGCCGCGAATGCGTCCTGCTGGTGCCGGAGCAGTACACCCTGCAGGCTGAGCGCGACGCGCTTTCCGCACTGTGGGTGCCCGGCTTTTTCCGGCTGCAGGTGCTGTCTCCCTCCCGTTTTGCCAATTATGTCCTGGAGCGCGCGGGCCGTGACGCCCGGGTGGCGATCGACGAACGCGGCCGGCTGATGACCATGGCCCGCGCCTTGTGGAGGACGCGGGAGGAACTGCGTTTCTATGCCAGCGCGCGGGAGAAGCCGGGGTTCGCGCATAAACTCACCGAAGCGGTGGGCGAATTGAAAGGCGCGGGGTTGACGCCGGAGGACCTGCTCATGCCGCTTGAGGCGGAGCAGGAGGACAGCCCCAGGCTGCACGATCTGGCCATTCTGTACCGTGAATATGAAAGCCTGCTGGCAGGGCGGCTGATGGACCGGGAGGACGGGGAGCAGGATCTGCTGCGCCGCTTTGCCTTATCCAGCCTGTTTTTGGGCGCGGACTTCTTTGTCTTCGGCTTTGACCTCCTGTCCGAGCCGCTCATCCGCCTGCTTTTAGCCTGCGCGGCAAAGGCGCGGGGGATGACCGTCGCCCTGGTGATGGACAGCGCGGACGCCCCCGACGGGGAGGCGTTTGAGCCGGTGCGGGAGAGCGCTTTGCGCCTGCGTGAAAAGCTGGCGGAGCTGGGCTTCCCCGCCTCGCTTGTTTTCCTGCCCCGGGACGACACGGGGATGCCTTTGGCCCTCTCCCACCTGGAGCGCAGCCTGCTGCGCCTGCGCGCGGAGACCTTCCCGGATTTCCCGGAGGGCCTGCGCCTGTTCGCGGCAAAGACGCCCTATGATGAGGTCCGCCGCGCCGCGGCGATGATCAAAGCGGAACTGCTCTCGGGCACCCAGCCCGGGGACATCGCGGTCCTAATGGCGGATGAGGGTTACGCCCCGCTGATCCCGGGGGTGTTTTCCGATTACCGCATCCCCCATTACCTGGCGGTAAAGGAGCCCATCCTGGGGCACGCGCTGGTGCGCTGCCTGATGGACGCGCTGAACTGTATCAAGGCCGCGGCCTGGCACCAGGAGGACGCCGTCAGCTACCTGAAGTCACCCTTTTCACCCCTGACAAGGGAAGAAGGCTTCCTTCTTGAGAACTGGGCGCTGCGCTGGGGCCTGCACGGCAAGCGGTGGACCCAGCCCGGCGCCAGGGGGGAGGAGCCGGAAAAAAGCGAAATGGAAGCGCTGCGCGAGAAGGCCATTCAACCTGTCATGAGGATGCGCGACGCGCTGGCAAAAGCCAGGACGGCCTCGGACTCCATCCGCGCGGTCATCTCTTTCCTCAATGACCTGGATGCCCATCAGCGGGTCATCCAGCTTGAAAAAACCCTGATGGAGCAGGGCTTGCAGGAGGAAGCTGTCCGTACCCGGCAGGTATGGGACAAGCTGTGCGGCTTTTTTGAGCAGATGGACGAACTGCTGGGAGAGGAGCGCATCCCCCTGGGCCGCTTCCCCGAATGGCTCCGTGAGGGTCTGAGCATGACAGAACTCTCCGCCCTGCCCCCGCAGGAGCGCTGCGTGCAGGCGGGGCCGCTGGGCGCGCTGATGACACGCGGGCCCAGGGCCGTATTCCTGCTGGGGCTCAACAGCGCTTCGCTGAACCTGAAGGAAGAAGCCCTTCTCAGTGACGGGGAACGCGGGGCGATGGAAAAAAAGTTCAAAATACGCATGAGCCTGCCGCTTACCGCGCGGGAGGGAATGAAAACCCTGGACCTGTGGAAGGCCGTCAGCGCAGCCGGGGACAGGCTGTACCTGAGCTATGCCCTTTCCAGCGAACAGGGCGAGGCCCTCGGGCCGCAGCCCCTGCTCACCCGCATCCAGCGCATGTTTCCCAAACTGATCGAGGAAGGCGGCGCGGTGGAGGGCCTCCGGGACCCCGCGCCCCTGGCGCCCGCCGCGGCGCTGGACGAAGCCGCGATGATGCTGGCCGCGGGCGAACTGGAAACCCCCTGGCTGGAGGCCTGGGCCTGGCTGAAAAGCGCGCCTGAATGGCGGCGGCCTGTGCGCGCGGTGATCAATGCACTCACCGGGGATGACCCGGACAAACACCTGGACAAGGGAACCAGCGCCGCGCTCTTTTCCGCCAGGACAGTGTCTGTATCAAGGCTGGAGACCTACGCCGGCTGCCCTTTCCGCCATTTTGTCCAGTACGGTTTACGGCCACAGGAACGCCCGGAATGGGTCATCAAGCCCGTTGATTTCGGCTCCTTCTGCCACACCGCGATGGAGGGCTTTGCAAGGCTACTGAAAGAGGAGCCCGCCTGGCCGGACGTGCCGCGGGAAACCAGCGACCGCCTGATGGACGGGGTGCTGGATGCATTGACCGGAAACTGGGAAATCGAACCCTGGGCGGATACGGCGCGGGCACGGAAGGAAGCAGAGCGTT
Source organism: bacterium UBA6115 (assembly GCA_002428405.1). The sequence goes on along the minus strand of DIWD01000045.1, from coordinate 25,843 downwards.
ACCTGGACATCCTCCGGCGCGCCGCCTGGACGGTCACCCAAACCGGCCAGGTCTCCGCTTTCAGGCCGGTCCTGGCCGAGCTTCGCTTTGGCTTTGAAGAGGGAACTCCCGGCATCCCCCTAAGGCTTGACAACGGGGAAATCCTGACGCTGCGCGGCACCATCGACCGGGTGGACACAGCCGCGGGACCCGAAGGCACCTACCTTCGGGTGGTGGACTACAAGACGGGGAACGCGGTCCTCAACGCGTCGGACCTGGCCGCGGGCGCGCAGCTTCAGCTGCTGCTGTACCTGAAAGCCGCGCTGAACCTCCTGAAGGGGCATCTGGCCGCGGGCGCTTTCTACCAGCCGCTGGCCGACCCGGTCGTGCGCGCGCACAACGAGCAGGAGGCTGTGAAAAAGGTACGGGAACAGCTCCGGCTCAATGGCTTGATGCTATTTGATCCCGGCGTCATCCGCATGATGGATTCCGGGGAGCCGCCGGTGAGCCTGCCGGGCTATCTGAACAAAGCCGGCGAGGCGAAAGACAGCGACAGGCTGGTGAGCCATGAGGGCTTTGTCAGGCTGATGGCGCTGGCCGAAGAGAAGGCAAAAAGCCTCGCCGAGGAGATTTATTCCGGGGCCATTCCCCGATCCCCCCTTATTCGCGCCTCCGGCCGAGCCGAATGCGCCTTCTGCGAGTACAAAGGCGTATGCCGCCAGGATCAGTTGAGCCGCGAAAGGCTGCTCAGGCGATTCCCCAAGGTGAGTTTTTCGGATCTGTCAGGGCAAGGCGGGGAGCCCGGGGCGGAGTGAACGCCATGCTGGAAATCAGGCAGAGGGTGTGGTATACTTTACATAGATTATATAAAAGGGGGGATGTCCCGTGATACAAGTCATCCACGGCAAGAAGGGTTCCGGTAAAACAAAACGGATTATCGATATGGCCAATGACGCGATCAAGAACCAGAAAGGCGACGTCGTCTTTGTCGACGACGACAACCGTTACATGTTCGACCTGAGGCATGAAATCCGCTTCGTCAACGCGGGCGAGTACAGCATCTCCGGCCCGGAGATGTTCTATGGTTTCCTCTGCGGGATGATGGCGCAGAACTTTGACGTCGCGGCCGTGTTCATCGACGCCTTCCTCAAGCTCGTCAATGTCAAGCCAGATGAAACCGAATGGTTTTTCAGGAACCTGGAAAGCCTGGGTGAAAAGCGCAACATCACCTTCGTCCTGTCCGTCAGCTGCGACGACGCCGACGCGCCGGACTACATCCGCAAATACTTTATCTGACCGGGGGATCGCACAGAGAATGAAATGGATCTGCAAAGTCTGCGGTTTTATCTATGAAGGGGAAGAGCCCCCGGAAATCTGCCCGGTCTGCAAGGTCGGGAAGGAATTCTTTGAACTTTTGGAATCCGGACGTTCCTGGGCCGACACCCACACCTTAGGCCTCGCCCGCGGCACAGACGCCAAAGTGGTCAAGGCTCTGAAAGAACGTTTTCAAAATGACTGCCGTGAAGTCGGCCTCTATCTTGCCATGGGCCGCGCAGCTGACCGGGAAGGCTATCCCGAGGCGGCCGGCGCCTTTGTCCGCATCGCGATGGAGGAGGCGGAACACGCCAGTCGGCTGGCCGAGCTGCTGGGCGAGAGCCTCTCCCCCAGCACCCGCAGCAACCTCAACCTCAGGGTGGAGGCAGAGGCCAAAGAGAGCGTTGACAAGAAAGCGCTGGCCGAACTGGCGCGCGAGCTGGGCTATGAAGCAATGCATGACACGCTGCACGAAATGGCCAAGGATGAGGCAAGGCACGGCATGGCGCTGGACGGTCTTGCCAGGCGCCTTTTCCCGGAAGAGAAAACGAAGTAAACAAGAGCATCAAAAAGAAAGGCCTGAAAGCCTTTCTTTTTTTATATCCAGCTGATGGCTGTCTACAGGTTATCCGGCGGAGCCTTTTCTGTGCCGCCGGCCGCGTCGCCGCAAAACCCAAACCGTTTCCTCCGCTCATAAGGCAGGAAACGCTTCAGCCCGGTGACCACAGTGCCGGTGATGCCGCCCATCACCGCGCCCACCAGTACCAGGACGGCCATGTAATACAGCAGGCTTGCTGTCTGCAGCATCAGCATCGCCAGCAGGACCTGTCCCACGTTGTGCAGGACCCCGCCCACCACGCCCGCGCCGACGGGGCTGATGCCCTTGACGGGATAGACCATGAGGATCATGCCCAGCATGCTGAGAAGCCCGCCCGCCAGGCTGTACTGGATCGTCTGCAGCGTGCCAAACAGCAGGCCCGAGAGCAGCACCTTGACCGCCATGAGCTGCAGGGAGACCGGGATGCCCAGCCAGTACAGGCACAGCAGAAGCACGCTGTTGGACAGCCCGATTTTGATCCCCGGGATCGGGCCTAAGGCAAACATGCTTTCAATGTAGCCCAGCACTAGCATGACGGCCACAAAAAGCGCTGACAGCGCCAGGATCCGGGTGTGTTTCAAGGCGTTTCCCCCTGCATCTGAAGGGCCTGCTCCCGTGTGATCAGCTCCAGGGAAAGCTGGTGGGGCAGGCAAGTCACCCACTGCTGGAAAACGCGGTAGGACATGTTTTCAAGCGTCACCTCGCCCTGCCTGACGCAGTCCAGGTTGGGGCAATTGGCGCTGTGCATCTTTACGCTGTTATAATCAATGTGGATAACGTTTTCCCATCCCCCGTCCTGACGGATAATGATCTCTCCCGGGCCGTTGAGCGGGATCAGTTCATAATAGTCCCGTCCCTGCTTGATGCGAAGATAGCTGTCCGCTTCCTCAAGGTCCGCAGACGCGGCTGCGCTCCCAGTCAGCAGGCTGGCTGACAGAGCCTTGCGCTGACTGTCTGCGGGCGCGGGCCTGATCACCCGGCTGAGGGCCAGCAGCGAAAGCCCGAGAACAACTACGCTCAAAATGACCCAGATATCCCTGCGCTTCAAATAAGCCCTCCTCCCATCCCCGGGCATGATACCGATTCCAGGCCTTTTTGTAAAGCGCGCGGCCCGGACCAGGATATCTATTGAACAGCGTGCCCGCATAGCGTATAATGCGCCGAAAGGAGTGATGATATGGGCAAATATTTCGGTACAGACGGTTACCGCGGTGAAGCGGGCGTTGAACTGACCGCCGACCACGCAATGCGCATCGGGCGTTTCCTGGGACACCATTACGGCAAGGAGAAGAAAGCCAGAATTGTCATCGGCAAGGACACCCGCCTGTCCAGCTACATGTTTGAGGACGCCCTGTCCGCCGGCATCACGTCATCCGGCGCGGACGCCTACCTGCTGCACGTCACAACCACCCCCAGCGTCTCCTTCCTTGCCCGCAGCGAACGCTTTGACTGCGGTGTCATGATCTCCGCCAGCCACAACGCCTATTATGACAACGGCATCAAGCTATTAAACCAGCAGGGCGAGAAAATGGACGAGGTCCTCATCACCCAGCTGGAGCATTACCTGGACAGCGACCCCGGCGCCATCCCCTTCGCCCGGCGCGAGCGCATCGGCAAAACGGTGGACTACTACGGCGGCCGCAACCAGTATATCGGTTACCTGATATCCCTCTCCCGCTTTTCCTACAAGGGCTACAAGATCGGCCTGGACTGCGCCAACGGCAGCACCTGGCAGATCGCCAAATCGGTGTTTGACGCGCTGGGCGCGCAGACCTACGTCATCTCCAACACGCCAAACGGCCTGAATATCAACCAGGACTGCGGCAGCACGCACATCCAGGGGCTGCAGAAACTGGTGCGCGAGAACGGGCTTGACGTTGGCTTCGCCTTTGACGGCGACGCTGACCGCTGTCTGGCGGTTGATGAGAAGGGCAATGTCGTCAACGGCGACCATATCCTTTACATCTACGGCCGCTTCATGAAGGAGCGCGGCAACCTGACCGACAACACCGTGGTCACCACGGTCATGTCCAACTTCGGGCTGTACAGGGCCTTTGACGAACTGGGCATTGCGTACAAGCAGACCGCCGTGGGCGACCGCTATGTGTATGAATGCATGCGTGACAACGGCCATCTGCTGGGCGGCGAACAGTCCGGCCATATCATCTTTGGCAAGTACGCCAACACCGGGGACGGCCTGCTGACCGCCATCAAGGTGATGCAGGCCATGATGGCCAGCGAAGTACCGCTGTCCAAGCTCGCCGAGCCCATGCAGATGTACCCCCAGGTGCTTAAAAATATCCGGGTCACTGACAAGGACGGCACGCTCAGCCACCCCGACGTCCTCAAGGCCGTCAAGGCGGCCGAGGAGAAGCTGGGCAAGGACGGCCGCGTCCTGCTGCGCAAAAGCGGCACGGAACCCGTGCTGCGCGTGATGGCTGAGTCGCACACACAGGAACTGTGCGAGAAATGCGTGATGGGCATCATCCAGGCCATGAAGGACAACAACCTGGTCCTCGAGGAGAAATAAGATGCTGAGAATCATTGATTTGTTCGACCTCTCCCACAGCGCGGCCGGGGAATGGCTCAAGGGTTTCACCTGGCCCTGGGAGGCGTTGGAGGGGATCACGGAAACGATCCTGCGTCTGGGCGCCGGCCTTGACCCGCAGGAGTACGACCATCCGAAGGAAGATATCTGGATCGCCAAATCCGCCAAGGTCTTCCCCTCCGCCTTCATCGGAGGGCCCTGCATCATCGGCCCTGAGACCGAGGTACGCCACTGCGCCTTCATCAGGGGGTCGGCGCTGATCGGCGCGGGCTGCGTCGTCGGGAACTCCACGGAACTGAAGAATGTCATCCTCTTTGACAAGGTGCAGGTGCCACATTACAACTATGTGGGCGACTCCATCCTGGGCTACAAGGCGCACATGGGCGCCGGCTCCATCACCTCCAACGTCAAGAGCGACAAACTGCCCGTTGTCGTGCGCTGCGGGGAGGAAAGGATGCCCACCCTGCGCAAGAAGGTCGGCGCCATGATCGGCGACGAAGCCGAGATCGGCTGCAACGCCGTGATGAACCCCGGAACCGTCATCGGCCGCCAGGCGATCGTATACCCCACCTCCTGCGTGCGCGGCACCGTGCCGGAGCGGTACATCTTCACATCGGAGGGAACCCTCAAGCCCCGCATCTGACCCTCCCTTGCCCTTTCCCAAACGGAACGGTATAATCATCAGGCGCGCTTGCCGCGCCTTTAAATAATCCTGATTGGAGTATGTTCAATGAGATCTTCTCAATACAAACAGAAAACCGCGCTCACCGCGCTTGCGCTGGCCGGCATGCTGCTGCTGAGCGGCTGCAGCCTGGTTGTCAAAGACCCGGAAGTGGACGCCCGGCAAATCATCCTTGAGGTCAACGGCGAAACGGTTGACAAGGCGCGCTTTTCGCAGATTTACAACAACGCCTACAACAGCGCCTACCAGGAACAGCTGATGTACCAGCAATACGGCCTGATCCAGAGCATCAGTCTGGACGCGGAGCAGATCATGCTGGACACGCTGGACTCCACGGCGCAGGATCTCCTGCTGCACCAGAAGGCGCATGAGCTGGGTCTGGACGTGCTGACGGAGGAGGAATCCGCAGAAATCCAGGCCAAAGCCCAGGCGGATTATGAAGACATTCTTCAGCAGATCAAGGATGCTTTCTTCGCCCAGAGCATCCTGTCGGAGGAAGAACTCAACGCGGCGCTCAAGGCCAAGGCGGATGAGCTGGGCTACACCCCCGAAGTGCTTGTCCAGAGCGGAAAAGAGCAGGACCTTCACGAGAAGCTGTTCGCCCGCTTCGCGGAGGGCCTGACCGTCAGCGAAGAAGAGGTTCAAACGGAATATGACGCCAGGGTCAGCCAGGCCAAAACGGAATACGATGAAACCCCCTCCGCCTACGGCACCGACCTTACCGGAGGCCAGCCGGTCTATTATGCCCCGGCCGGCTACCGCATGATCAAACAGATCCTGATCAAGCTCAACAGCGAGGATGACAGCGCCATCAAGGCGCTCCAGGCCGAGCTTACGCCGCTTGAGACGGCGCTGACGGAGGCGCAGGCCAAAGTTGACGAGTATGAAGCCATCCTGGAAAAGCAGAGCCTGAGCGCGGAGGATTCCGCCATCCTGGCCGCACAGCAGACCGGTCTGAGCGGGGAGGAAGCCGCTGCCTTTGACAAACTGCTGGGCAGTGAGAGCCTGACAGCAGATCAAACCCAGGAGCTGGCCGGCCTGAAGGCAAAGACGCCTGTTTATCAGGCGCTGGACGCAGCCAAGGCCGCAATGGACGCGAAGAGCGCGGAGCTGGACGCAAAGAAGGAAGCGGCCTTCGCCGCCATCCTGCCAAAAGTTCAGGAAGTCCACGCGCTGGCTATAGCCGAAGGCGCGGACTTTGACGCGTTGGCCAAGGAATACAACCAGGATACCGGCATGCCGGAGACAGGCTATCCCGTCAGCGAAGCCAGCACGAACTTTGTAGACGAATTCACCAAACCCTCCATGGCGCTGAAGGTGATCGGCGAGGTCAGCCAGCCCAGCCGGAGCGATTACGGATACCACATCATGCTCTACGCCGCGGATGTCCCGGAAGGGCCCGTCACGCTTGAATCAGTCAGCGGCGCCATCAGGGAAGAGCTGCTTGCCAATAAACAGGAAGAGGCCTACAACGCCGCCGTTGAAGAATGGCTAACCAAGGCCGACATCAAAAAGTATCCGGAACGGATGAAGGACTGATCAAGGGCCCCAGGCAACATCATGCAGAAGCCCGCTGACGCGGGCTTCTTTTTGGTAAAGTTATCCAGCATTATGCATGGCCGGGCTGTCCGTCAAACCCGGAAAGGATTCAGCCAGGCTCTTTTCCCCTTGCTGTCAATCAGGACAACGCGCACAAAGCTCTCCCCCCGGGCGCGGTCCACGCGGTATTCGGCCTGGGTGATACCGCTGCCCGCAGACGCGCGGTCAACGTTCCAGGCCAGGTCGGAATGGAAGACCACCGTGTCAACAGGCGAGCAGGTCACCTTCACCGTTTCCCCATCCAGCTCCACCCGTTCGAAGCGCGGGCCCTGGGAGGCGTAAAAGCAGCCTTGGCGCAGGGCGTCGACCACATTTTCACGTCTCAGGCTGTCCGCCTGGAGGATGATGAAGGAACGGGCCAGCTCCTCCCCGTAATAGTGGCAGTCGTCTGTCGCGATGGTGGGGTAGAGCAGGCCGTCGGAAGCAAGCAGGTCCAGGATGTGGGTGGAGTCCGCCCGGTCGGCGTTGTAGGGCGGACGGGATACGGAATTGAAGATCTCCGCCCCGGCCAGGCCGTGAAGGCCCTTTACAGTCATCAAGCGGTTCATGGACCAGTGCGGGTGCGCCAGGAAGGGAACGCCGCCGGCCGTCAGGATGGCCTGGATGTATTCCTGGGCCTTCATCCCGGGTCGGACGGCCTCCATCAGGCTCTCCCCCACGCCGATGCCCAGCAGGTGGATGACTTCCCGCTCCGTGGGTTCCTCGTCAAGCTCAATGCCGGAAAGCAGCAGCAGCCGGCCTTCATATTCCGGCAAACGGGTGATCCTGCGGTGATCGGTGATGGCTAGGAAGTCATACCCGCGGGCCTCGTAAGCCTGAACGGCCTGCATCGGGGTCAACAGCCCATCGCTCATGGACGTGTGCATGTGCAGGTTGCCCTTGTATTCCCGACCTGTCGCCTCAAAAATGACCATCTTTCTCTCCCTGTCCCCTGATTTCGCGCCACGCCATCATATCACGGCAGTTATGCCGATACAATCAAAAAGAGGGCAAGAGCCCTCAGAAATGGAATGGTTACAAGTGTGCCCAGGTCAGCCTTCCACTTTTTCCCTCATTTCCCGCATCATCAGGAGCCAGGCGGCGTACAGGAAAGCCGAGCAGGCGATGATCCAGAGAAAATCCCGCAGCAGGCTGTAATAAGACATGGTGCTGAATCCCTTGATGAGCAAATGACCCAGGATGTAGCTCAGCGGCAAACCCAGCAGCATCTGCGCAATCCCCTTGCCCTTTGTTTTTCTGCGCAGGAGAAAAAACAGGATAGAGAACAAGACAGTCAGCGTCAATGCCATAATGAGATAGTATGCCAGTGCCAGGCGAGGCAGGATCATATAACCACCATGAGGAAACAGGTCCCTCCCATATAAAAGCACGCTGAGCTCATCTGCTTTCACATAGTAAACCACTGCTTCCTTATCATCATCCAGTTCAATCACCGCTTGGGCAGGGAAAGGGTTGTTTCCCTGCCCTTTGCCTGAATCCAGCATCTGCATCCACATCGGCATATCGGACCTGTCTATTGTATCAAACCGCCTTGTGTATATGGACACCTCATATTGTGCTGTATTCGGTTGGTCCGACGAAGGCGTTTTGTCTATTTCAAGAAAAACATCCGGGTGTTTGGTATTGATGATCAGGAAGTCTTCGCTTTTCAAAATGGAAAGCTGGTCTTTCTCGTAGGACAGATACTGCCTGTCAGTCACAAAAGCGCCAAAGGCCACCGCCAGTGCAAGCAGCAAGCAGGACACAAGCAGTATAGACATCCTGCGACGCTTCCGGATGCCACGGCTGATTTTCTTCATAGGCAAGGCAGCGGCGGGTAGGTCTGCCTGCGTTTTCCGGAGAGTATCCAGCTCTTTCTTGCATTTTGCGCACTCCTGCACATGTTCGTCAACGGTTTTTTTGCTTTCATCACTGGCCAGCCCCTCAAAGTACAGCGGCAAGAGATCCTGGATCATTCCGCATTCATGTTTCATTCTTGTCCTCCACTTTTTCTCTGATCGATTTGCGTGCACGGTGATAAGTGACACAGGCCCAGTTCTCACCCTTTCCGAACAGTTCGCCGATGTCCCTGAACGAGAGGCCACCCAGCGTCCTGAGGCTGAAAACTTCCCGGTAGGGCTCCGCAAGCCCGTGCAGCGCATGAAACGCGCGCAGGCTTTCATCCTTCAGGCCGATCGTCTCTTCCGGGTCCGGTCCGCCGCCTTCATCCGGCAGTATATCCATGGGAATTATCCGGCCCTGCTTCCTCAAGTGGGAAAAGTACAGGTTCTTGACAATCCCGCACAGCCAGACCCGCAGTTCGCACTCCCCTCTGAAACCTTCGATTTTTTCTGTTGCACGCAAGAAGGTCTCGCTGCACAGGTCCTCTGCCAGGGAAGGCTCACCGCACAGCTTTAGGGCGTAACGATACACGTCCCTGAAATAGGCTTGGTACACCTGTTCGAAACCGTTCACTTCATCACCCTCACACTCTTCAGACGCGCGAAAACCGGAAACATGACAGGGACATCATAGCAAACTTTCAAAAAGCGCGCCTGTCTGTCAATTTTGGTGCATGACAGGGGGAAAAGCGTTACAATGGGAGCGATGAATGCGAAAAGATTCGGGAAGGGACGCTGACATGGACCGGAAACGCTGTGAAATCATCTGCGTGGGAACGGAGCTGCTGCTGGGGGATATCCTCAACACCAACGCGCAGTACCTGGCGCAGGGGCTCTCGGAATTGGGGTTGGACCTGTATATTCAGACCGTGGTGGGCGACAATGAGGCACGGCTGGAACAGGCGGTGCGCGCCGCGATGGAGCGGGCGGAGATCCTCCTGTTCACCGGCGGGCTCGGCCCTACCCCTGATGATCTGACCAAGGAAGTTGTATCGCGCTGTTTCGGGCGCGATCTGCTCATGAATCAGGAAGCGCTTCAGGAAATCCATTCGTTCTACGCCCTCACGCACCGGGTCANNGGCTGCATCCTCTTCAGTGACGCGGGGCACACCGCCGTGCTTATGCCCGGGCCGCCCAGGGAGATGCGGCCGATGTTCCAAAACCAGGTGGTCCCCTACCTCAGGCAGTTTTCATCCGGAACCCTGCTTTCCCGGATCGTCCGGGTCATTTCGCTGGGCGAGTCGCGCATGGCGGAAATGCTGGATGATCTGATGCAAAACGGGGTCAACCCCACCCTAGCTCCCTATGCCAAGGACGGCGAGGCGATGGTGCGCGTGACCGCCGGGGCGTCAAGCCGGGAAGCGGCCCTGGCCCTGACAGAGCCGGTGATTGATGAAATCAAACGCCGCCTGGGTCGCCATGCGTACGGCGTGGACGTGGACAATCTGGAAACAGTCCTCGCCGGGCTGCTGGCTGACAGCGGCCTGAAGGTCTCCTTCCTGGAGGCGGGCAGCGGCGCTCTGGCCGCCTGCCGCATACAGGCGGCGGAAGGCGCTTTTAGGGTGTGCGGCATGAGCCTGTCCGCCCCGGAAATGAGCGGATTGGCGGCCTTGCTTGGCTTCCCTCAACCCTTGCCTGAAAACCTCTCCGACGCCTGCGCGCTGCTGGCCAAGGAATCAGGCGGGAGCTTGGAGTCCCAGGTCCGCGCGGTCATTTGCTTGAATGAGAACCGCTTCGCCTGCGCCGTCACCGTTGAGGAGGAGACCCGGCAGTATATCCAGGTCCTTCCCGCGCGCAGTCAGGACTATGCCCGCAACGCCGCTGTGCAGGCCTGTTTTGACATGACGAGGCTGATGCTGCTGGATCGGATGGATATGGAACAGCTGGTCTCTGAATAGAATCATTTTACATAGAACAAGGCTCCGGACATGTCCGGAGCCTTTGTATATGCGCGGGTCCTCACCAGATGCCCAGCCACTGCCCCAGGGCCCAGGGCTTGATCAGGTGCAGGAGCAGGAGCAGGAAACTGACCAGCACCATCGCCTTGTGCGCCTTGAACACTTTCTTGTTCTTGGTGCGGTAATGCCAGATGCCCAGGATGACCGTAACGATGAAGCCGGCATAAACCAGCAGGCCGGTGTGCAGCCTGATCTGGCCGCTGAGCGCCAGGTATCCGTGCACAATGGCGATCGCCGCAAGCAGCAGGCCCAGCACCTTGTGCAGCTTGCGCAGGAATTTGAGCAGGCTGAAGAAGCGCTTGTCCTTGGTTTTGAATGTCCAGTTGTTGAGCATCCGCAGCCAGTAAGGCGAACTGGCCACCACGGCCAACCCCAGACTGACCCAACCCAGGATGCTGTAAATCATGCTTCCTCCATTCTCCGCGGGGTGCAAACCCAGCAGGCGCGTGGTCTACTCTATCTGGTTTAAGGTCCGGGTTTGGGGATCCCAGGAATTTTATTTCCCCGGGATCCCCGGATGTCAATTCAAGTCATTCCACTACTACACCGACTTGGACCACCTTGTCAAGCACGGTGATGCCATGGGGGGACGCTTCCGCCTCCGCAGTCAGGTCCACGCCTGCCTGGTAACCGGCGTGTTCGCCATTTTTCCAGGCGGAGCTTGCCGACACGTCATAGATGATGCCGTCCACCGCCACATAAGCGGGCCGGCCGTCCTTGCCGTCAAACTGCTTGAGTGCTTCCAGGGTCAGCTCCACCTTCAGGCGGCCAATCTCCACCACGTTTTGAAGCTTGCCCACCCCGTGGGGGGATACTTCCTTGATTTCCCGGGTCAGGTCGGCCCCGGCCTTGAAGCCGTTGTGTTCGCCGTTTTTCCAGGGAACGCTGTCAGTCATGTCGTAGATGACACCGTCCACCGCCACATAGGCGGGGCGCCCGTCCTTGCCGTCAAAAGCCTTCAGTTCCTCCAGCGTCAGCAGCACGATCACGCGGCCCACTGCCTTCACGTTTTGAAGCTTGCCGACCCCGTGCGGGGATATCTCCTTGATTTCCTTCGTCAGGTCATTGCCGGCCGTAAAGCCGTTGTGCTCGCCATTTTTCCAGGGGATGCTGTCGGTCATGTCGTAGATGATGCCGTCCACCGCCACGTAGGCAGGCCGGCCGTCTTTTCCGTCAAAGTGTTTGAGCTGCTCCAGGGAGAGCAGCAGGGGGGCTTCTTCAGCGGCGAGGGCGGCCGGAACGGCCAGGAGGGTCATCACCGCCAGCAGGGCGGCCAGAATGGGTTTCAGTTTCCTAATCATAAAAGGGTGCTCCTTTCAAAACAAATTGCTCTTAAAAATTACCCTGTTCCGCTCAGGCTCAAACCAAAGGGGACAAACAGGCGGAAATACGCTATAATAAGTCGTGCCGGCAGACGGTCCGGCAAATGGATGAACGGGGAAGACGGATGCTGCGGCAGATCATCAAAATCGACAGGGACCTGTGCAACGGCTGCGGGCAGTGCGTGAGCGCCTGCCATGAGGGCGCCATCGGCCTCAGGGACGGCAAGGCGGAACTGCTCCGTGACGACTATTGCGACGGACTGGGAGCCTGCCTGCCAGTCTGCCCGACCGGCGCCATCACCTTTGAGACCCGCCAGGCGGCTGTGTTTGACGCGGAAACAGTCAAAGCGCGCATGGATGATGAAAAGGAAGAGGAGCCCGCTCCCTGCCCCTCCGGTTCAGCCTGCCCCGGCAATCAGGCCGTGGAACTCAGGACGGGCAGGGTTTCCGGGGACATCGCTCCCGTTTTTGAGGCAATGGGCAGCGAACTGGCGAATTTTCCGGTGCAGATCCGGCTGGCCGCGGCGAACGCCCCATTTTTCAAGGACGCGCGCCTGCTTATCGCGGCAGATTGCGCCGCCTATGCCCACGGTGATTTTCACCGCCGGTTCATGAAAAACCATGTCACCCTCATCGGCTGCCCCAAACTGGATGATCCGGGCTACGCGGGCAAGCTGACAGACATCCTTTGCCAAAATGACATCCGCTCCATCACCCTGGTGCGCATGGAGGTGCCCTGCTGCGGCGGGCTGACCCATGCGCTCACCACCGCGATGCGTGAGAGCGGAAAAATAATTCCCTGGCAGGTGATCACCTTGAACACCAGGGGCGGCATCGTGGATCAATAGCGCAAAGCGCTGTTTTGAGTTGAAAAACCTGAAGGAGGAAACTTGAATGAAAGCTGAAGTTGACCAGAGCGGATGCATTGGCTGCGGCCTGTGCGTGGACACCTGCCCGGAAGTGTTCCGGATGAATGATGAGGGCCTCGCTGAAGCCTACGGCGAGGTCACCGACCAGAACCAGGAAGAAGCGGAAGAGGCGCGTGACAGCTGCCCCGTGGGTGTGATCACCATCGAGTGAACCGGTGCCAGTGATAACCGCCGGGTGTCCATATCGCCCGGTCGGTTATCTTTCTTTGTTTTCCCGCATCAAAGAGAATGGACATTCCATGCTTTGGCGGACAACCTCCGCTTTAGCTTACAAAACGATCAATCAGGGGGACACATGGACGAGCGGCTTGCAGAAATAGCACGGCGGCGCACTTTCGCCATCATCAGCCATCCGGACGCGGGCAAGACCACGCTGACAGAGAAGCTGCTGCTCTACGGCGGCGCCATCCGCCAGGCGGGCAGCGTCAAGGCGCGCAAGGCCGCGGCGCACGCCACCAGCGACTGGATGGAGATCGAGAAGCAGCGCGGCATCTCCGTGACCTCCAGCGCCATGCAGTTCTCCTTTGACGGCTATCACATCAACATCCTGGACACCCCCGGACACCAGGATTTTTCCGAGGACACCTACCGCGTGCTGGTGGCGGCGGACAGCGCCGTCATGCTGCTGGACGCTGCCCGGGGCGTGGAGGAGCAGACCGTCAAGCTGTTCAGGGTCTGCCGGATGCGCGGCATCCCCATCTTCACCTTCGTCAACAAAATGGACCGCGCCGCCAAGGATCCCTTCGCCCTGATGGAGGAGCTGGAGCAGGTACTGGGCATCCGCTCCTGCCCGGTGAACTGGCCCATCGGCGTGGACGGCGATTTCCAGGGCGTGTATCACCGGGACACCAAGACGGTGGAGCTGTACTTCTCCGGCGACCACGGACGCAGCAAGGCCAGGAAGACGGAAATCGCCCTGAATGACCCCGCCCTGCCCGGGATGCTCGACGCGCACTACATCAAGCGGCTCAAAGAGGAGAGCGAGCTGCTGGACGCGGCGGGCGACAGTTTTGACCTGGGCGCCATCCGCGCGGGTGAGCTGACCCCCATGTTCTTCGGCTCCGCCATCACCAATTTCGGCGTGGAGCCTTTCCTCAACCGTTTCCTGCGCTACACCCTGCCCCCCACGCACAGGGAGAGCGACCAGGGGATGATTTCACCCGACGACCCCTCCTTCTCCGGCTTTGTGTTCAAGATCCAGGCCAACATGAACCCCGCCCACCGCGACAGGCTGGCCTTTGTGCGCGTGGTGTCCGGGGTATTCCAGCGCGACATGGCCGCCTGGCACTCCGGCTCGGAAAAGCAGATCCAGCTGAAAGCCCCGCAGCAGTTCATGGCCGATGAGCGCTCGATGGTGGAGACCGCCTACCCCGGCGACATCATCGGGCTGTTTGATCCCGGCATTTACCGCCTGGGCGACACGCTCAGCCAGCAGCCCGGCCTGCGCTTTGCCCGCATCCCCGTGTTCGCGCCGGAGCATTTCGCCCGCGTGCGCCCGCTGGACAGCATGAAGCGCAAGCAGTTCCTCAAGGGCATCGCCCAGCTGAGCGAGGAAGGCGCCATCCAGACCTTCACCCGCGAGGATATCGGCCTGGAGCAAAGCATCATCGGCGTGGTGGGCGTGCTTCAGTTTGACGTGCTCGCCTACCGCCTGAAGAATGAATACGGCGCGGAGCTGCTGATGGATATGCTGCCCTGGCGTTTTGTGCGCTGGGTGAAAGAAACCCCCAGGCCCATCGAGGAGCTCCAGCTCACCTCCACCACCGTCCGCGGCACCGACGCGCAGGGCCACCCCGTGCTGTTTTTTGAGAACGAATGGAGCATCCGCCTGGCCGGGGAGAAAAACCCGGGCCTGGTATTGGACGAGATTGAGCCGATGGAGAGTTTTGTGTAGCGAGATCTGTTGCCCCGTTTGCTTGCATAAAACCGCATCAATAAACTGGAGGCACCCATGAAAAAAAGTATCTTTGCCTTGATCGCCGCGCTCTTTATACTGATTGCTTTGACAGTTGTATCTTTCGCCCAGACGGTGAAGGATGTTCAACCGCTTTGGGAGGCGGGAGAATCCCGCAGCAAGATCGTCGTCATCAGCGACATCCATCTGGGAGTCGATGACTCGTATGCCGAGATCGGGGCCAACAAGGCATACCTGCTGCAGTTTTTAGCGAGGATCCAGATGACGCCTGACGTGCGGGAACTGGTCATTGCCGGGGATTTCCTGGACGATTGGTATCTGCCGCTTGATTACCCGTCCTACACCGATACCGGGGCGTTCTACCGCAAAGTGATCGCGAACAACCAGGATGTCATGGACGCGCTGAAGGACGTGATAGGTTCGGGCATCAAGCTGGTCTACGTTCCCGGCAATCACGACATGCTGCTGGATGATGAGACCCTGGGCGAAGCGCTGCCGGGAATCGTACAGGCCCGGGATGCCAGGGGGCTGGGCGCCTACTATACCGGCGACCGGAATGAGATCGTCATCGAGCATGGGCACCGCTATGACGTCTTCTCCGCTCCGGATACGCTGACCAACGCCGAGCTGTGCGGGAACGGCGAAACCATCCTGCCTGCCGGATACTTCTACGCGCGTTATGCGGCCGGCTGGGTGATCCAGGGCCATCCGTCCGTGGAAAAGGCTCTGCCGGAGGTGACAGAAGTGCCGGACAAGGCCGACACGGACCAGTATGGCGCATTCGTGTACCACTCGATCCTCAAGAGCATCTCCCAGCGGATCACGCCCAGGGAAGGCCTGGAGGAGAAGATATTCGACGTGCGCATCGCAGGCTTTGACGATGCCTATACCTACCTTGATTTCTACCCTGCCCAGCAGGAGGACGGAACCATCTCCGCGCCTAAATTATTCAGGAATATCCAGCGCACATGGGATGAGCGGCAGGTGCTCAACCAGGTCAAGGTCCCAAACAGCTTCATCGAAGCGGTATCCGGGACCCTGGACTGGGAATATTTCTTCAGGCAGGCGAAAGTACAGTACCTGGAGAATCCCGATGAAAACGTGGAGATCGTCCTGTTCGGGCACACCCACGTGCCGGCATTGATGGATTTGGGCGGAGGCAAGTATTACGTCAACGAAGGAAGTTGGATAGCGCATAACATGGATGATCCGGATGCCACCCGGACGTTCGCGGTCATCACCGCCGGTGAAAAGGATACAGCCGTGCTGTGCCGGCTGACGGATGACGGATCGCTGAAAGACATCGGTGCCGGCGCCGGCAAAGCGCAGGACTGAAGGCTTTATACGGCAAGGCCCTTTAAGCACCTGTAAAGCATTATGCTGGATATGCAGAAGTTTCTTCGCGGCTTTGTGCCTGGATCCGGAAAAATTTAAGGAGATGTCAGGTCATTACAAAACGACCTCTTCTTCAGAAATCTAAGCAGCCTGCGGATCGCTGCGGAGCTGGATCTCCGTAAAATAAAACAACGGGGACGGGTCTATTTGTTCTAATAAAACATAGACTCGCGTCCCCTTTGTTCCCTGTCCCCATTGTTCCCGGAATTACTTCGGCGTGACGTTGGTTTTGCTTGCTGTCTTTTTCTTTGAGCGAAACAGATTCATAACAATGACGATGACCGCGATGACAATCAGGACATGGATAAAACCTCCGATTGTCGTTGATGTGATCATTCCCAAAAGCCACAGAACAATGAGTACCCCTGCAATGGTTAATAACATAATTCAATTTCCCCTTTCATGACCCTTCTCAGGTCTTTGGCTGTTCCTTTGTTTTGTCCGCGATGTTCTCAGCGATCCGGTGAATGTCTTTTTTCATTTCCTGCAGCCCTTCTGCGATCGAGTCTTCCAGGCCCTCTGACTTAATGACCACCTCTTTGGCGACCTCAGCGATTTTATGCCCGATCACCGTGGCGACATCCTTGACCTCTTCCATTTTTCGGGCAAACGCGCCCTGCGCCTTTTTCGCCTTTTCCCCGGTCTTTCCGGCAAGCGGGATCGATTTTTCCGTTACCGGCTTCTTCTTTGCGGTCTCGCCCATGCTCTGTTCTGTCTTTTCAAGCGTCTCTTCCTTGCCCGCTGCCGCCTTTTTTAAAGGTGCTTTCGCCTTGTCCGCGGCCGGCTTCTTCTTTGCGGCGGCAGTCCCCGGCTTTTCTGTCTTAGCAGCCGTAACTTTTTTGATTGCTGCCGTTTTGGACGCGGCCTGCTTCACAGGNNGTCTTTGCTTCGGGTGCTTTCTTGTCTGCTGCTGTTTTAGTCGCGGCCTGTTTAGCAGGTGCTTTCGCTTTCTGCGCGACAGGCTTTTTCTTTGCGGTTTTGCCCTTCGTCTGTTCAGTCTTTACGGTTGTTTCTTCTTTGTCCATTGCCGTTTTCTTCGATGCCTTGTTTTCTGGGCCGTTCGTTATCGCCATATGTGATCTCTCCCTTTTTTTATCTTGTCTGTGTGCTCTGCGCTTCCGTCAGTCATGAAGATAGTCCCCTGTCTTGATTTATGAACCAAGCCAAGTCCAGTTCAGGATGTTTTACGCGCTTATCCCGGTATGTTCCTTTGGATTTGAACATCTGCCCGCTCAGCACATGTGTTCTTTCATCCTCCTCCCAGATGAAAATCATTATTGTCACCCTATGTGACTAAACCGCAGATGAGCCGGTGCCTCAGGGTTTGCGGGATGAGCAGGGCATGTCGGACGTGAAAAGTTGGTAGTAAGTGTTGTTCGTTAATGTGATACATTTATGTTCCACTATCACAATACACTATCAACAGAGATCTGTCAATCAACAGATCCGCATACTGGTATAAATTCGAGTACGCCAAGCGTCATCCCTGGCATCATGAGGTTGAGAAAAACAGTGCCCGGATTTCTTTCCGGGCACTGCAGTGCGGAATGTTGAAGTGATTGTCGCTTTGTCTTTACTCAAGCACCTTTGCCTATCCTTTGGCTATGGAATAATTCATCACGCAACTGGTCAATGCTTTGACAGAAGGAGAGTATTTGATAATCCCGGCGGAGGCACTTCAACGATCAAAAATATCGGAGAGACTTAGTGGTTATTTGTTCGATAAACGGGAAGCTATATCTCGGCACGCATTTCAATCTCTGACAGATCGTCGGACAGGCGGATGGTATTTTCAGTTGCAACAAAGCCATGCTTTTCATAGAAACCACGGGCATTGTTATTGCTTAAAACCCATAGAACCGGCTTGCCTTCACATTTACTGACCGCATGCTTCAGCAGAGTGGTTCCGTGTCCCTTATGTTGTTCGGCTAGTAAAATATAGAGATTTTCAATAAGCGATTGATTGACCGATATGATCCCGACCGGTTCCCCTTTGATGCTCAGCATATAAACAGTTGCCCCATGATTCATGATTCTATGCAAATACTCCTTTTGCTGCTCCGGCGTATGCGCAGATATAAATTCCTCTGAACAAAATGACCGATGAGATTCCTTCCATGAAACAGAATGGATCATCGCAGCCAGATGAATTGTTTCCTTGGTAACTTCCCCGACCATAAGCAACAGCCTTTCAAACCCCCGATTTATCAAGACGATTCTACCAATAGATCCGGCAGAGAATAAAAGTCAGGGAAACAAAGGGGGATGTGTCTCCCTGTTTTTATAACGGCAGGAAATCGTCTATGGCCGCTTCACCTGGTTGAGATCGACCGTGCAGACCTGGGCAATGCCGTTCTCATCAGGCGCTGAGAAGAGCACCATGTCGCCTTTCCGGTTGAAGGAGGGATGCTGGTGGTCGCCGCCGGTCTTGCAGGTGCCCGTCACAGCAAGGTCGGTCATTTTCCCGGTGTGCCGGTTGATGAGGACGATCCCTTCCTGCACGTCGACCCCCAGGTAACTGATGCGGTCCGCGCAGATCCATTCCTTATCGCGGGACAGGCAGGGATGCAGGAGCTGCTCCCCCTTTGCCACGATGTCAAAGCGCCTTCCGTCCCTGTCCCCGATCATCACCTGGCCGCGCAGTTTCATGAAGGCGATTTCGCTGCCGTCGGATGACCAGACCTCATGCGTGATCCATTCGTCCGGATGCTCCACATAATACGGCCTGGCGGCGCGGTTTTTCACATCAAA
Organism: bacterium UBA6115; assembly: GCA_002428405.1. The sequence continues at coordinate 6,973 of DIWD01000045.1, read as the reverse complement.
CATCCAGGTGCGCTGCAGCGCGTCACCGGTGGTCTCATGGATATAGAAGATCAGGTTCTCGTCCCTCGGGCAGATCTGGGCGTGGCCAAGGTGATAGTCGCTCTGGTAAACCACTTCAGACTGCCCGGTAGCGGGATCGAGGATGACGAGGGCAAAAATCTTGTTCCACTGATGGAAGCTGCAGGCGACGCGCCCCGTGTCGGCGGTGGTGAGGTGGCCTGCGACCACACCCTCGGGCAGCTCACCGATATCTGTGGTCTCAAGGGTATCCGTGTCCAGCCGGCATACGGTGCGCCCATCCCGGCAGAAAACCCCGTAGGGATCGACCCTGTCCATCGCGAAGCCCTTCGCGTGCGCGCCGTCCAGCACCCGTTCCAGCTCTCCCGTTCCCACGTTCGCCCGCCACAGGCCGCCATCGGGATGCTCGCCGTCCCATTGGCGGTTAAAGAAAAAGTAACGGTCATCCACAGAGAAATTCTCCGTGGTGAAATAAAGCTTGGCATTGCGCTCGGGGCCTTGGGTGTACTTCTTGATCTCATATCCTGTCTTCGTGTCTTTGTAGGTTATCATCCTGTATTCCAGCCTCCTGTCGTGTTAGTGTAAAGGTTTCAGCAGATCGCTTCCTGCTGCAGCCGCTCTTCTTCTATCCGGCGCGGGTCGATCATATCCCTCAGCGTCTTCTCCGCCGCGATGGCGGAGGCCGCCAGGAATGCTATGCGCCGCGCCCCATGAAGGCAAAAGTGCGTCAGGTCATCATGGCCCTGCGGAAAATCCGGATGGCCGCCCGCGGGTATCTGGACAAAGAGCCGTGCTGTGCTCTCCCTGCCCAGGCTGAGAAAGAGATCCCTGGACATCTTTTTCAGGTCGATACAGGGGATGCCGCGCTGTTTGGCCAAGCGGCGGACAGCCAGCGGATACTCGCCGTGCGTATATAGCAAGCTGCCATCCGCAAGGAAGTGCCGGCGGCAGACCGGCGTCACCAAGGCTGCTCTGGCCTTGTTTTGCTGCGCCGTATCCAGGTAGATGCTGAGAAAATCCATGAAAGAACCCTGCGGGTCTGTGTGTCTCTCCGGGTCGTCCTTCTCATCGTTGTGTCCAAACTGGATGAGGAGCAGGTCATCCCTCCTGATATGCTCACGGACAGGCTCAAACAGCCCCCTTTCCAGGAAACTCCGGGAACTTTCCCCGCTGCGGGCATGGTTATAAACCGGCACATCCTTCCGGCAGAAATGCTGCAGCTGGCTGCCCCAGCCATAGAAAGGGGCACCTCCTGCCTGTACCGTCGAGTCGCCGATGATGTAGATGTCAGGCATGCTGCATTCCTTCATACTCTGTCCCGGGCATCTCCCTCATATATTGGCAGGTCATTGCCTGCAGAAGCGCCGCGGTATTGACGCCATGGCGAAGCGGCTCTGCCGCAAGCTGCCTATCGCGCCATACCCGCAGACCGCCCAGCGTTTCTGCGCAGCCGTTCTGCTCAAAGGTCCTCCAGATGCTTTTCGCTGTTTCCATCATCAATCGCGCTCCACCGCTGAATATTTGCTTCATGCCAAAGAAGATTTTTCGATTGACCTTATCATACCGCACAAATCCATCCTGGGCAACGCTTCTGCACGCAGAAAGTCATGAAAGGAAAGGCGTCCCTGGCACGGTTTGCCTCAAATGTTGAAATGAACTCATACAACTCCATAGGCTGAATGCACACGCATATGACAAATGTATGCTAAAATATGGAACAAAGGCTATCAGTATTAGATCATGTTTTCCCGAAAGGCAGGATTACCCTCTTGCGAATATTCATCCTGGGCGATTCCACAGCAATGACCTATGCTCAGACAGACGCGCCCAAGGCGGGATGGGGTCAGTTCTTCAAGGAACACTTTTCTCCGTGCAGCGAGGTTTTCAACCACGCGATCGGCGGGCGCAGCACCAAGAGTTTCATCGCGGAGGGCAGACTGCTGCAAGTGGAAGCGCTCCTGCGGCCTGATGACTATGTCATGATCCAGTTCGGGCATAACGACAATGCTTCCTCACTTGTCTGGCGCAGGACCTATCCTGAAAGTTCCTACACCAATAACCTGCTCCTGATGGCGTGCGCCGCACGGCAGCGTGGAGCCTGCCCCGTCCTGATCACCCCCATCGCCCAGAGGGTGTTTACTCCGCAAGGCGATGTGGAGGACACGTTCGCGGATTATGCGCAGGCGGTCCGGCGGCTTGCGCGGGCTGAAAACATCCCGCTGCTGGACCATCGAAGGGAAACGATGGGATTGCTCAAAGCGCTGGGGCCCGAAAAATCAAAGAACCTGTATATGCACCTGCCCGCCGGCGTCTGGTCTGCCTGGCCCGACGGGCTGACGGATAACACCCACACCAGGGCAGAAGGTGCGCAGGCCTTCGCCGGGCTGCTGGCCCGGTGTGTCAGGGAAAGCACCCTGCCGCTGCGTTTCTGGCTGAAGGAGGATGCGGCATGATCCAGGTCAGTGCCTCTGGCAGCGGTAAAGACCGATCCATCCAGTCTGCTGTTGACGCGGCCAATGGGAATCAATCAGCGCCGGCCCTTATCCTCATCCGCGACGGCATTTATGAGGAACAGGTCCGGATCAAGGAAGGCTGGCTGCGCATTGTCGGCGAATCCGCGCAGTGTGTGATCCTCCGGTCGCCCATCCAGATCTCAAGCGGCGATGTTGAACTGGAAAATATGCAGAACGGGTCTGATCTTATCAAACAAAAAGACCTGCGGGATGTTCCCTCCCTGTTCCTTTGCGGGTGCCGGGAAGCGATTCCGGCGGGACCTCCCCCGTTCAAGTGTTATCTTTACGATGAAACCAGCCCCGGCGGGACAGCCAAAGGCGCGGCAGTACAGGGGCTTTTGGGCCGGGTTGAGCTGTTCCTGCGGCCAGGGGATTTCCTCGCGTTGCTGTGCGGACCATCAGAAGGGAAACCCGGACCTGCTTTCTGCCCGGGGGCGGGCAGGGAGTTCCCGCTTTATCTGGGGATGTACCGCTACGCTGCCCTGGAAAATGGGGCGAGGCTCTTCCTTATCCTCCATCAGGAACTGCCGCAGGCCCACAAGATGGCCTTGACCGCATTTGCCCGACAGGCCCAGGTGCCCCTGTTTCAGGGAGGCTGGCCGGACCTGGAAGATTGCGGACGTATATAAAACAAGAGTTTCCTTGACCTGAACACACATTTGTGATATGAAAGGAAAGAGAAATCATTCCTCCGGTGACGAGGAAGCGGAAAAGCAGACATAAGGGCGGTGGCCATGAGTACAAGAGCCAAAGGCAGAATTACCTATATACACCAGCTGCGCAACCATGTTGTGCGGGACAGGTGGCTTTATATCCTACTTATTCCCGGGTTTCTGTATTTTATCGTCTTCCACTACCTGCCCATGTGGGGCGTCGTCATCGCTTTCCAGAACTATGTGCCCATATCCGGGATCGCAAAAAGCCAGTGGGTGGGGCTGAAATGGTTTGAGTATTTCTTCAGGAACCCGGCCTTCACCCGGCTGCTGGGCAACACACTCACCCTGTCACTGATGAACATCGTCTTCTTTTTCCCAGCGCCCATCATTCTGGCGCTGCTGCTCAACGAGATGCGCAGTCAGCGCTATAAAAAGCTCGTGCAGACGCTGTTATATGTGCCGCACTTCATTTCCATTGTCATTGTGGTAAGTATCACAGTGGTGGTTTTCGGGACCAGCGGGCTGATGTACAGGGCGACACAGGCGGCAATGGGCTACCCCATTAAGTACCTGACCGATCCCTCCGCCTTCCGCTGGATGATCATCGGCCAGACCATTTGGAAGGAGACCGGGTGGGGCACCATCATCTTCCTGGCAGCGCTCTCCAGTGTTGACATCCAGCTGTATGAGGCTGCCATGATGGACGGCGCCGGGCGCTTACGGCAGCTGTGGCACATCACCCTGCCCGCCATCCGTTCCACCATCGTGCTGCTGCTGGTGCTGCGCATGGGCAGCATCCTCAATACCGGACATGAACATCTGATCCTGATGGCCAACGCGATGAACCGGAGTGTGTCCCAAACCTTTGATGTGTTCGTCTACCAGCAGGGCATCCAGGCCGGGCAGTACAGTTACGCCACGGCAGTGGGGCTGTTCAAATCCATCGTCAGCGTGACACTGGTCATTTCCGCCAATAAGCTGGCACATCGGCTCGGCGAACCCGGGCTGTACTAGAGGCAGAGATGGAAAGAACAAGAAGAGTAAATTGGCGGGCAAAACAGCAGTCTCTTGGCAGCAAGGCGTTCGACCTTGCGAACATTCTGTTCCTCACACTCGCCGCGGCGGTGACGATTTTTCCCTTCTTCTATGTCATCGGCGCATCCTTTGCCACAGATTATGAAATCGCTGTCAGGCCGATGTTCATCATCCCGCAGGACGTCAGCACAGACGCGTACACCTACATCTTCTCCTCCAACACCCTGCTGCGTTCCATGCGCAACTCAGTTTTTATCACAGTAACAGGCACCGCCATCAACCTCTTCTTTACCTGCACAATGGCCTACGCGCTGTCCAAACGCCGTCTGCGCGGGCGGAACTTCTTCCTGAACATGGTCATCTTCTCCATGTTTTTTTCCGGCGGTATGATTCCAGGCTACATCGTCGTCGCTTCCTGGCTGGGACTCAAGAACAGCTTCCTCTCCGTCCTGCTTCCGGGAGCCATCAGCGCGTACAACCTGATGATCGTCAAGAACTTCTTCCAGAACATCCCCCAGGAACTGGAGGAGTCGGCCTATATGGACGGATGCAATGACCTGGGAACGCTGGTGCGCATTGTTTTGCCCCTCTCAGCGCCCGTTCTGGCGACCTTCGGGCTCTTCTACGCAGTCGGCCATTGGAACAGCTACTTTTCCGCGATGCTCTACATGACCGGCGCGCGGGAAAAGTGGCCGCTGCAGGTCATCCTGCGCGAACTGATCGTGCTGGCTGAGGCCACAGCGGGAGATATGAGCAACCTGTCCCCTGATTTTATTGAACCGCCCTCCCAGTCCATCAAGATGGCCATTATTGTTGTGTCCACTGTCCCGATCATCTGCATCTATCCTTTTTTACAACGCTACTTTGTCAAGGGCGTGATGATTGGCGCTCTGAAGGGTTAGGCAACATCCGCGTATGCGGATAAAATAATACAAGGAGGCATCCCATGAAAAAGTCTCTGGCATTTTTCCTCTCTCTGATGATGGTATTCGGATTGGCAGGTTTCGCAGCCGCGGAAGAGCCGTTCGTGATCACCGTCATGCTGCCCGACTTCTATGTGGACGTTGATTTTGTCAAGGATGACAACCCGGTGCTTAAAGCGATCGAGGAGAAATCCGGCGTCCGGCTTGACATCACCTGGGTCGCCAACTCCGGCTACGGCGAGCAGACCAGCGTCACCCTGGCCGACCCGGCGAACATGCCCATGATCATGGTCATGCAGGGCCCGCGCGACCCGATGACCGTCAACTCCGCCCGCGCCGGCGCCTTCTGGGACCTGACGGACTACCTCCCCCAGACGGAATATCTCTCCCAGGGCTCTGAGAAGATCTTCAACAACATCGCGGTCGACGGCCGTATCTACGGCATCTTCCGCAGCCGCGCCACCGCCCGCAACGGCATCTATTACCGCAGCGACGTCGCGGCTGAACTGGGCTTCACCGAGAAGCCAAAGACCATGGAAGAGCTGACCGCGATGAGCCTTGCCATGGCGGCCAAGAGCGATGACACCTACGCGCTGAACATGTGCAAATACGTCGACGGCACCATCAAGATCGCCACCATCATGCACGGCGCGCCGAACATCTGGGGTCTTGACGGGAACGGCGACGTATACCCCGCCCATACCGACCCGCATTTCCTGGAAGGCCTGAACTGGCTGCGCAGCCTGTATGCAGCCGGCGGGATCGACCCGGACTTCATGGTCATCGAATCCGGCAAATGGAACGATGCCGAGCGCAATGACAAGGCTTTCATGCGCTTTGACTGCATGGACAACGGCTACCGCCAGCAGGAATGGTTTGAGCAGAACAAGGGCACGACGGAGACCATCTTTGCCCTGCTGCCCTCCGTAACCAACGCCCAGGGCGATTTCCGCATGGTGCCCACGGTGGGCTACAACGGCGAAATCGTCATCACCAAGGCCGTGAAGACCGAGGAAGACATGCTCAAGTGCCTGAACTTCCTGGATTGGTGCAACAGCTCCGAAGGCCAGACGCTCATCAACTGGGGTCTGGAAGGGCTGACCTACGGCATCGATGAGAATGGCTTCCGCACCATCCTGGACGAGCAGACCCAATTCGTGCAGGCCGTCCAGCACAGCCTCAACCAACTGGGCATGAACGTCAACGGCGACCTGACGCCTGCGCCGATCATGACCCCGCTGCGCAATGAGTACAATGAGTACCAAACCACCATGGTCGAGCACTGCATCTTTGATCCCTGCCACTCACTGGAGTCTGAGACCGCGGTCATGTTCGGGTCCGTCCTGAACACAATGCTGGAGGACGCGCATGTGCAGTACATCGCCGGCCAGATCGACGAGGACGGCCTGCGCGCCGTATGGCAGCAGTGGGCCGACGACGGCGGTGCAGCGATGACAGAGGAATACAACTTGGCCTATAAAGCCGCCTTTGGCAAGTAAATCTCTCTGAGTCAAAGCACGGGGCTTAAACTTTGGGGAACGGCATCACCTGCCGTTCCCCTTTTCGCCCCCCGGTCAGGGAAAAGCATCAGCTAATCCTTAAAAATCGCATAGTGCACGCATTGCTGCTGTTTGCCGTGGTAGAGGATACTGCTTATCTCTTCTGTCAGGAGCATCCCGCACTTTTCCATCACGCGGCGGCTTGCGGCATTGCCGGCGAACGCGGCCGCCCTCACCTCCCGGTATCCCTTCAGGAACAAATCCCTGATCACCGCGGACAAGGCCTCCGTCGCATAGCCTTTTTTCTGATGATCAGGGCGGATCACATA
>DIWD01000032.1:12540-13807 GCA_002428405.1 bacterium UBA6115 | reverse complement strand
ACTCCTACAAGCGCCTGGTTCCGGGCTACGAAGCGCCCTGCTACCTGGCCTGGTCCTCCGTCAACCGCAGCGTGCTCATCCGCGTTCCCGCAGGCCGCGGCAGCAGCACACGGCTGGAGCTTCGCAGCCCGGACCCCTCCTGCAATCCCTACCTGACGCTGGCGCTGTGCCTGACAGCCGGGCTGGAGGGCATTGAAAAAGGCCTGGAACCCCCGAAGGAAACGCCAGAAAACATTTTCGCCATGAGCGCCTCACAGCGCGCCGCAAAAGGCATCCTGAGCCTGCCGGGTTCCCTGAAAGATGCCCTTGACGCGCTACGGGGGGACAGGCTTATGATGGAGGCGCTGGGGCTGTCCGTGGCAGAACGCTATATCCAGGGCAAGGAAAAAGAGTGGGATGAGTACCGCACCCAGGTCGGTGACTGGGAAATCAGGAAGTATCTTGGTTTGTATTGATCGCATGGATGCGGTTTAACCGCCGCGGGAGGGGATGATGCTGAGCGTTCAACTGGCATTCATCAGCGAGCAGACGCGCCAGACCCTCTCCCGCGTTCTTGTGTCATTTGGGCTGCCGCTGGGTGAAGCGCACGGAGCCGGAGCACCTGTCATCCGCGCGGTCAGGAGGCGGGGCGGCGGGCTGGTGCTCTGCGGCGAAAAGCTCAGCGACATGACGGCCCTTCACCTGCATCAGGCGCTGGGTGAGGAGGCGCTGGTCGTGGTGCTGGGCAGGGAAACAATGGACCCCATCGGCAATGAAGAAGGGTTGATCCATCTGGTGATGCCCCTATCCCCCGGGGAATTGGCCGGGCAGATCCGCGGGCTGCTGATTGGGGAGGAAGCCCGCCAGCGCGCCCGCCGCAGGACAAGAACGGCCCAGGAGGAGGAACTGGTCCAAAAGGCCAAACTCCGCTTATCTTCCCGCCTGGGCATTGATGAAAAGAAGGCGCACCGGCTGCTGCAGCAGATGAGCATGCGGGAGGGGCTCCGCATGCCCTGTGCCGCGCAAAAGATACTTGACGCGTGAGAGGAGAGAAGATGGCCTGCAAGTTTATCTTTGTGACCGGCGGGGTGGTCTCCTCCCTGGGCAAGGGCATCACCGCGGCCTCCCTGGGCAGGCTGCTCAAAAGCAGGGGCCTGAAAGTGACGATGCAGAAGCTGGACCCCTATTTCAACGTCGATCCGGGCACCATGAACCCCTACCAGCATGGCGAGGTGTTTGTCACCGAGGACGGCGCGGAGTGCGACCTGGACCTGGGGCATTACGAACG
>DIWD01000032.1:10988-12515 GCA_002428405.1 bacterium UBA6115 | reverse complement strand
TCCCCCACATCACCAATGAGATCAAAGCGAATATCCTGGCAATGGCAGAGAGTGAGAATCAGCCTGATGTCGTCATCATCGAGGCGGGCGGCACGGTCGGTGACATCGAGGGGCTGCCTTTCCTGGAAGCGATCCGGCAGCTGCGCTATGAGCTTGGGCGGGGGGACACCCTGCTCATTCACGTCACCCTGGTGCCGTATCTGAAAAAGGCGGGTGAAATCAAAACAAAACCCACCCAGCATTCCGTGAAGGAGCTGGGCAGCCTGGGCCTTCAGCCGGACATCCTCCTGTGCCGAAGCGAGCTGCCCCTCTCCCCCGAGGTGCGGGAGAAAATCGGCATGTTCTGCAGCATGCCCCGGGGAACAGTGTTCCAGAACCTTGACGCGGACACGCTGTATGAAATCCCCCTGATGCTGCATGAGGAAGGGCTTGACGACAAGGTCTGCGAACTGCTGGGCATCAGGGGCCTTTCCTGCGACCTTACAAACTGGGAAAGGATCGTCAGGACGGACAAGGGCTGCCAAAAAAGCCTGCGCGTCGCCCTGGTGGGGAAGTATGTCTCCCTGCCCGACGCCTATCTCAGCGTGGTTGAAGCCCTCCGCCACGCGGGCATCGCCTCGGGGACCCGCATTGACATTCAGTGGGTAAAGGCTGAGGAGCTCAACGAGGGCAATGCCGCGAAGATCCTTTCCGGCGCAGCGGGCATCCTGGTGCCGGGCGGGTTCGGCGCGCGGGGGCTGGAAGGAAAGATGGCCGCCATCCGCTTCGCGCGGGAAAACGGCGTACCCTTCCTGGGCCTTTGCCTGGGGATGCAGCTTGCCGTCATCGAATTTGCCCGGCATGTTCTGGGGCTGCCCCTGGCGGATACCGCAGAGGTTGCTCCTGAAACGCCGGACCCGGTCATCCACCTCATGCCGGACCAGAACCTGGACAGCCTGGGCGGTACCATGCGCCTGGGCGCCTATGCCTGCCAGCTCAGGAAGGGTTCGGTTTCGGCGCAGGCGTACGGCGAAAAGCTTGTCTTTGAACGCCACCGCCACCGGTATGAGTTCAACAACGGATATATCCAGTCCTTTGAGGAAAACGGCATGAAAATGTCAGGCCGCAATCCGCAAAGGGATCTGGTGGAAATCATTGAGCTTTCAGGCCATCCCTTCTTCCTGGCCGTTCAGTTCCATCCGGAGTTCAAGAGCCGCCCGGACAGGCCCCATCCCCTCTTCCGCGCTTTTGTCGAAGCGTCAAAAAAACATGATGAAAATCAGCAGGTGGGATGTATCACCTGACCTATTTATTGTATGATGCAATGGACAGGCGAAATGTCTCCTGATTTCTGAAAGTATATAGCAAGGAGCAGACAAGCATGTGCGGCATCATCGGGTACACGGGGCCCCGCCAGGCGGCGCCCATTCTGCTGGACGCGCTGAAAAAGCTGGAATACCGGGGCTACGACTCCGCCGGCATGGCAGTCATCTCCCATGACGCGATCCAGGTGCGCAAGATGCGCGGGCGGCTTCAGCTGCTGGCCAA
>DIWD01000032.1:10792-10918 GCA_002428405.1 bacterium UBA6115 | reverse complement strand
CACAACGGCATCATCGAGAATTACCGCCCGCTGAAGGACATGCTGATCTCCAAAGGCTACACCTTCCTCTCGGCCACCGACACGGAAGTCATCAGCAACCTGATCGAGTTCTGTGACCAGGGCGAC
>DIWD01000032.1:0-10783 GCA_002428405.1 bacterium UBA6115 | reverse complement strand
CCCGCTCATCGTCGGGCAGGGCGAAGGGGAAAACTACATCGTTTCGGATATCCCGGCCATCCTCAGCCTCACCCGGGAGGTTTTCCTGATGAAGGACGGGGAAGTCGCCCTGCTGGACCCGGAGAAGATCACCTTTTACAACGCATACGGGGAGACCTTTGAAAAAGAACCCTTCCATGTGGATTGGGACGTAACCGCCGCCGAGAAGGGCGGATATGAACACTTCATGATGAAGGAGATGATGGAGCAGCCCGTTGCCCTGAGGGAAACGATCCGCCCGCGCATCAAGGACGGGCGCTTCAAACTGGATGACCTCCAGCTGGACCGGGAATGGATGCAGTCCCTCAGCATGGTGCACATTGTCGCCTGCGGCTCGGCCTACCACGCCGGGCGCCTGGGCAAGGACCTGCTGGAAGGCCGGCTGGGGATCCCCGTGGAGGTGGATATCGCCTCCGAGTTCCGCTACCGGCGGCCCATCCTGAAGCCCGGACATCTGGTGGTCATCATCAGCCAGTCCGGGGAAACAGCCGACAGCATCGCGGCCCTGCGGGAAGCCAAGGCAAAAGGGGTGAAGACCCTGGCGATCGTCAACGTGGTGGGCTCCACCATCGCGCGGGAGGCCGACTATACCCTGTATACCTGGGCCGGCCCGGAAATCGCGGTGGCGACGACCAAGGGCTATACCACCCAGGTCGCGGCCCTGGCGCTGCTGACCTTTTACCTGGCGCAGGAGCGGGGTCAGATGAGCGAGGCGGAACTGAATGAGGCGCAGTCCTGTCTGATGAAACTCCCGGACGCGGCGGAACAGACGCTTTGCGACCACAAGGAAGTGCAGCGCCTTGCTTCCCTGTTCTTCAACCACAAGGACATCTTCTTTATCGGCCGGGGCATCGATTATTCCCTGTCCCTGGAAGGGTCATTGAAACTCAAGGAGATTTCCTACATCCACTCGGAAGCGCAACCGGCGGGGGAACTGAAGCACGGCACCATTTCCCTCGTCCAGCCGGGCACCCTGGTCATCGCCCTGGTGATGGGAAAAAGGCTTCGCGACAAGACGATCAGCAACATCCAGGAGGTCAAGGCCCGCGGCGCGGTGGTGCTGGCCCTGTGCCTGGAGCACGACGAGGACATCGCAGGCGTCGCGGATCATGTGCTGAGGGTTCCTTTCCTGTGCGAGGAGCTGCAGCCCATCCTCGCCATCCTGCCGCTGCAGCTGTTCGCCTACTACGTCGCCGCCCTCAACGGCAACGACGTGGACAAGCCGCGCAACCTGGCCAAGTCGGTGACGGTGGAGTAGTCGACAAGTAGTCGACAAAGTGTCTGAGGACACTTTGTCGTTTAGTAGGACGGGGTTACTCACAAGGAATGAATTGCTCCGCAATTCTCCCCGCCCGCCCGGAAAAGCCGGGCGATATGACCTATCGATAAAGTGTCTTCGGACACTTTGTCGTTTAAGAAGGATGGGCTTTTTCACAAGGAATGAATTGCTACGCAATTCTCCCCGCCCGCCCGGCAAAGCCGAGCGATACGATTGCAGTCAGAGGGCTGTGGAGTGTCGACAAAGTGTCTGCGGTCACTTTGTCGTTTAGTAGGACGGGTTTACTCACAAGGAATGAATTGCTACGCAATTCTCCCCGCCCACCCGGCAAAGCCGAGCGATACGATCACAGTCAGAGGGCTGTGCCCTCTGAAACTCCCCTGGATATAGTTTGTATATAGCCTCGCCGCGGGGAGATGCATCTCCCCGCGGCCTTTTTATGAATCATTTTTCATTGCTTCGATGAGCGGTTTCTTAGTGCTGTGCTCTCCGACAAGATTCCGAACAGCAGGCAGGGGAATGTCGGGGACGTCCAAACAATGGGAACGCGAATCTATGCATTTTAGGGCAAACAGAACCGTCCCCATTGTTTGCGTTCCCTGCTTGAAGATCATAACAGAGAACCAAGCCGGGCACAGGTTGATGTGTGTTTGCAGTCATCAGGGCCTTGATGAAAAACTTCATTTTATAATCATGTGTCATTTTGCCACTCACGAAAACAAGGAGATACGTCCCCTATGTTCCCGTCCCCTATGTTCCAGGGAACAAAGGGAGGCTTTCCGGATGTTCTCAGGCAATTGTGTGAAAGGAAGGAAGTGTATGAAAAAGGGGTGGTACGTGCCCTGTGTTTCTTGGCTGCATGGATTATTGCATTTGCTGGAGAACAAGCGGATGAGCACGAAGTTGGATTACGTGGTTGAAGAGTATTCCAGTAGGTCAGTGGAAATCGAAACAAGATATGGTAAAGGGAAATGGAGAAAAATGGGAACCAACAACATATTTTAATGGTGATATTGTGCAAATGTTTGACAACATGAATAAAAATCTATAAAATATCAGAAAGAAGCTTGCCGAAAAATGCAAAAGGAGCAATCTTATGAAAACTTTGTTGTCATTCCAGATGAGTATATTTGGAACTTTTTCTCATTTTTCTGCAACCAAAGAGAATTACGATAAGGTGTTAACTGCTCTAGGTGGTAAATTCTTACCAAGTTCGATAATAGGCAGGGATTTTGATTTACAATCTGGAAAAGTTACGCAAAGCGCACGTATGAGTTTTATAAATCCTGATTCAGGCTGGAACATTGTTTTACTGAAAGATAGAATTGACCTAAACTTTAGTAAAAGTGATGGTTTAGATTCAGAAATTGCTATACAAGTTATACTCCAAGAAGGCAAAGAAGCTTTGGGAAAAGTAATGAAAAGTTTACATATAAGCGCTGGAAGAATTGCTGTAAACTACAAATATACAGTTGATAATGAAAAAGAAAAAATCGAACGAATAAGAAAAAAAGTTGCTTCAGGGGTGTCTTACTTTAACACAAAGAACATCGGCGAATGGAGCGTTCATAATGATTCGATTGAATCTGTTGAATTAAATGGAGTAAATGAAGTAACGAACATTATCGTAGATATCAGTATGTTTAATAAAAATCCTCGGGATGAACCCACTCAACTGATAATCGGCTATGATATAAATACTCACCAGTTGAATCTAACTGAGCGATTTAAGATTAACGATATTAGTACTTTTTTCACCTATGCAAATGGTATTGCAAACTTGTTAGATAAGTCGGTATCTGAACTGTTTTTAGGTGAATAAGTGTGTTAGCTAGAAACGGTCTCGATAAACAAATAGTTCAAAGTGATATTGAAGATACCAAAAATGCTTCATCCATTGAATTTTTGTTAGCGAGTTCTGGCAGAACAAGTATTAGTGACCTGATCCAGAATTTTATTAGAAACGAATTGATATATGAACAACACATTTTTGAGACATCTTCCTTTTTGGATCAGAAAAATTGCTTTGAATCATTGGATGTTAATCAGCGAAACTTAAAATTTATCGAACAACAGTCTGTAATTAAGCAAAGTCAGGAATTTCGAGAGCAACATTTTTTGTTCGCAAATTCTGGCAGAACAAGTATTAGTGACCTGATCCAGAATTTTATTAGAAACGAATTAATATATGAACAACATATTTTTGAGACATCTTCCTTTTTGGATCAGAAAAATTGCTTTGAATTATTGGATGTTAATCAGCGAAACTTAAAATTTATCGAACAACAGTCTGTAATTAAGCAAAGTCAGGAATTTCGAGAGCAACAATTCATCAACATATTAAGAGATGACGTAATTGAAGCTGGAGAAATACCAAATGCAGAACTATATGTAAAGGATTTGTTCCGAGAAATTGGGGTTGAAGATACTCTACTTTTGTTATTAGGGATGTACCCTAATTATTATGATGATCCAAAAATATTATGCGGAATCTTACATATAATTTCCCATTTCCCTTATGAAACACTTGGTAAGACAGCTCTTCTATTTCCGACAGCATTATTTAGTCATAAAGACGATTCAGTTGTTGAATATGCTGTGAAGACAATGGAGAATTGGCATACAAAAGAAGCTCTAAAAATACTGAATAACACAGAACTTCGAATACATTGGCTTCAGAAATACATTGAAAACGTAAAAGAAGAACTGGAAAGAGGTGAATAATGTAGTGCCCTTCATGCTGCGAAAACTAGCAAGTAGGAAGTATATAGATTTACTATTTTCAATCGAAAATGCATTAGACATAAAGGCAGAGTTTATTCTTGACGAAGTTAAGCCAAACAAGAATGAACTGAGTTTATGGCTTGCTCATACTCAAGCTGACTTTAATGATACTGTTTTAGCCATATTGGGGACATTAAGAACAATCGAAACAATGTGGTTCATAATAATTGATGTTGAATTGATAAAGAAGTACGGTTTTAATTGTAAACACACTCCTAATAAAAATATTCCATTTATTGAAAGACGTGACACACACTATGATCTTTCAGATTTAACTGTTCGAAGTATGAATGATGTTGCTAAACTTTATAAGGATATTGCTATGAGACATTCTGAGTCCGGAAGTGATATTTTTATTGTACAATATCAGCAAAAACAACTGAAGAATCTTCTTAAGGAAGCAATACGAAACAGAAAATTCGATGTCAACCTGGCAGATGAAAGACTACAACAAGAAATTACGGAACTCACTAAATAGAGATAATTATATAAAAGGGCATCAGTTATTTTAGTTTGGGAACATAGGGGACGTATCTCTTTGTTTTCATGTTCCAACCGCTTTTTTATCACCAGCGCCATGCCGGTTCCCGAAAGGCAGACGATCTGGTTGAGGGGAACAAAGAGATACGTCCCCCCTATTCTCCCGTCCGGGGATTCCTGCCCGCCCGCTTGTGCCGTTTTGCGATTTTCGGTATGATGCATCCAACAGTCAATAAAATCCCATATCTCGGAAACAGAAGGAGGCCCCCATGGAGGAAGCGACCGGGAAACAGAATATGAAGCTCCTGGATATCGTCATCAGGCAGGAAGAATCCCTGCAGCTGGATCATATCGATGCCGCGGATGCCTGGCAGCTCGGCCAGATCCTGCGCGGGATGGGCCTTGGGATCGGCGCTGATATAGCCTTGCACATCAGCCTTCTGGGCGCGCCGGTGTTCCACTGCGGCCTGGGGCAGCCCAAACCCAACTTCAGCCGCTGGATCAAGCGCAAGGAGAAGGGCACGCTGGAGTGCTGGAAAAGCTCCCTGCGCCTCAAACTGGAAGCCCTGACCGGCGGGAACCGGCCGGAGGATCATGGCTTTTCCGCGTCAGACGTTGTGTTCTGCGGCGGATGCTTCCCCCTGCGGCTGAAGAACCTTGGGGTCGTCGGAACCATTACGGTCTCCGGCCTGAGCGATGTCCAGGACCATCAGCTCGCGGTGGATGCCCTGGCGAAATTCCTGAATGTTGAGGTGCCGAAACTCCCCGTGGAATAATCCGCAGAACACAGAGGGCGTATCCTCCTTTTTTCCCGCGCTGGCGGCCTTGCCCGGGATGGCGATGGGAAGGCCGGGGACAGCGGCTTTTCTTTCCTCCTCTTGCCGGCACGGTATCCTGCGGCATCGTCCCCGCAAACAGAAAACCGCCGTTCTCGGGCGCAGATCCGGGAACGGCGGTTTTTAGAGGAGGGGGTTTTAAAACAGATCCCTTACCGGGGCGCCGCCACGATAAAGCACATGTCGTTGAGCTCTTCCTCCGGGAAGAAATCGTAGAAGGTGAAGTTGTAGATGAAGCGCTCGGCGGGGTAGACACCGTAGCCGTCCTGATTGTGGTCGGTGGTGTCATAGGAATCGGCCACGATGATGACGTCGTCCTGTTCCGTTTCGGTTCCCATGGTATCGTAGCCGATGATCACCTGCCAGTGCCCGCCCCAGTCGTTCCAGCCGATCATGATGGGCTTGCCTTCCTTCAGGGTCGCCTGGATGTAATCAAGGGTGAAGATGTCGTATACGTCCTCCCCCGCGTCAAAGGTGGTGAACAGGTCAAAACCGCCCACGCCCTCGAATACCTGGATGGCCTGGCGAAGGGAAGTAGCCGCGGGTTCCAGCCCGTTGCTGCGGAAGAGGGCCAGGGTCTCCTCATTGTGTTCGCCCAGCCTGCCGTACCAGTTGATCACCATCAGGGCGCTGGACACGCCGCAGCTCCATTCGGAGGTCTGCTGCTGGGTCTGAAAGTTTTCCAGGATGGTCAGGGTGTCGGTGTCTTTCATGTTATAGACGTCCAGGCGGTTGAAATAGGGGCTGCCGGGGTGGTCGCCCAGGCGCTCGACGCTGTCCGCGCCGTCTTCCGGGCTGAGGTCCACGGTGTAGGGGATCTTCATCTCATCCAGCTGCTCATACAGCTGGATGACAGGGGCGGCTTCGGCAAACACAACGCCGATGAACAGGGCGAAAACCATGCTGAGAGCAATCAGTCGTTTCATTTCTTTTCCTTTCAGAATGACAAAATAACCAATTGCACCTGTACGTTTGAACTTTTCACGCCTTCGATTGAGTTTATTATGACTTGAAGCCTTTTATATCAACTATCCGGACGAACGAGTCTATATAGCGACCTGTCCTCCAAGGGAGCGTCCTCTTTTACTACTCTCATGTCGTTTTATACAAGTGCGGGCGGAGCGAACTCCGCGAGACCCACGGGGAACCCTCCCCGCGCTATAAAACCTCAGGGCCCGCGTCTGGGCCCAACCTGAGCCGCGCGCCTTTCGCGCGCTTTCTGCGCATTCCTTTCCTCCCCCAATCAAACATATTATTAAAAAGCAGGTAAAAACGCAAGCCCGTCCGCATCGGGAACACAGGGGCTTATATTCATGCGCGGAGGGCCCTTCCTGCGTTCTATCCGCCGCTCCCGTCAGCCGGACAGCCTGACGCGGCATACAGCGTCCAACACCGCTGACCTGCATCAACAGGACCGGAATATGTGGGCTCAGCCTTTTGACATCAGAAAAGATTTGGATCTTTCTTTTCCTTTTTAAAGGTAATCGTCTCCCCGTCGCTGAAACAGACGATGTGTCCATCCCTGTCCGTTCTGTAGATCCTTGCTTTTGCCGCCTTGAGCCGGTCGAGCACGTCCAGAAATGGATGATAGAAACTGTTTTTCTCTCCGATTGATATGACCGCGTATTGGGGCTTTACCGCCTGCAGGAGAGCAAGCGTCGTGGAGGTATCCCAGCCATGATGGCCAACCTTGATCAAATCGGACTGAAGCTCATAGAGAAGATCACGGCCCGCCTTCACGATATCATTTTCAGCGCTCAGTTCCGCGTCACCCATGAACAGGAAAGACGTTTTACCATAGGTAACCCGCACGACAAGCGAGCGGTCGTTTTCCATGGGATAGTCTGTACGAAGCGGCGTAAGGAACTGCATTGCCGCGGAGCCCAAAGGAAAGGTATCACCCGCCTTTGGCACACGCAATGATATCCCCTGCTTTTCGACCTGTCTGAGGAAATCATTGAACGGCTTTGAATCATATTCCAGCACGGGCGAGAAAACCTCTCCGACTGAACACGCGCTCAGCGCGCCGGATAAACCTCCGACATGGTCCTCGTGAGGATGTGTGCTCACCATCATGTCAATGTGGGAAACATTGAGCGTGTCTTTCAGGTATGAGAAAACCAGGCCGCTGTCCTCGGTATTCCCGCCGTCGATCATCAGCACCTTGCCGTCGCAGATGATGATCGCGGAATCCGCCTGTCCGACATCCAGGAAATGGATCTCAAATCCCTTTGCGGTTTGATCCGCAAGGGACAACGGCCTGACAAAGACAATGGCAAGCAGGATGAAAATAAAAAGAGCGGCCTGTTGGATTCTTTTCATGTTTTTATTATATGCATTTCTGACAACATGTTCAAATCATTCGCTTCAGGGGGAGGATACAGGAGACGTCAGGCTGCTGCAAAACGACCGCTTCTTCAGTGAACCAAGCAGTCTGATGTCCCTTTTGTTCTCGGTTACAGCGCTTCCGCCTTCAGCCGGTCCTTCAGGTCCAGAATCCTCTTCTCAATTTCCCTCGCGGTCCGGATGAACTCCTCATCGCTTTTTCCGGTCGGGTCATCCAGGCCCCAGTCCTCCCGGAACAAGGAGGGCAGGTAGGGGCACTTTACGTTGCAGCCCATGGTGATGACGCCGTCAACCGGCGGCAGTTCCTCTATGCGTTTGGAACGCTGGGTCTTTTCCATGTCGATGCCGTAGAGCCGCTTCATGATCCGCACCGCGTCCGGATTGATCCGCGGCCTGGTCTCCGTCCCCGCGGAAAAGCTCTCAAAAACGTCGGAAGCGAGGTGTTTCCCAAGCGCTTCGGCCATCTGGCTGCGGCAGGAATTGTGAACACAGATGAACGCGACTTTTTTCATCGGATGATTCCTTTCCAATGTTTCATGTACAGTCAGTCCTTAAAAATGGGCGCTTGCGCTGCGCCTTTCCATCAGGACAGTGTTTCGCCATTGCCCAAGGCGGTCCCGGCCGATCCTTTCCCGATAACCCACCATGCGGAACCCGCAGCGCTCGTGCAGCCGGATGCTGGCGGTGTTCTCCTGGAGGATGCCGGACTGCAGGGTCCAGAAACCGTTTTCTTCCGAACATCGGATCAGCTCCAGAAGCAGCGCCTTGCCGGCCCCTTTCCCCCAGTGATCCCGGGCAACATAGACGCTGACTTCCGCCACGCCCGCGTAGACGCAGCGGCCTGAGACCGGCGTGAGGGCCGCCCAGCCGATCACCTTACCCTCCTGTGTTGCGGCCAGCCGGCACGCCTTCAGATGGGCGGCGTCCCATTGGGAAAATTCAGGGCAGCACGTCTCAAACGTCGCCAGGCCGGTGTCCATCCCCTGAAGATAAATCAGGCTCACCTCCGGCCAGTCGGCTTCATTCAGATTTCTGATCTGATAGGCCATCTTTTTCAAACCATCCTTTTGTCCGCTTGGCGATCTTGACCAGCGTGAGCATGACCGGCACCTCCACCAGCACGCCCACGATGGTCGCCAGGGCGACCGGGCTCTGCGCGCCAAAGAGTGAAATGGCCACCGCCACCGCCAGCTCAAAAAAGTTGGACGCCCCGATCATACCCGCGGGCGCGGCAATGTCGTAAGGCAGTTTGAGCGCCTTGCTGGCGAAATAGGCGATGAAGAAGATCAGGAAAGTCTGGAGGGTCAGCGGAACGGCGATGAGCAGGATGTGCAGAGGATTCTGAAGGATGACCTTGCCCTGGAAGGAGAAGATGATGACCAGGGTCAGCAGCAGGCCCGCGACCGTGATGTTGTTCCACTTGGGCAGGAACACATCCTTGAAGTAGGATTCTCCCCTGCGCCTGATCAGCTGTGTCCGGGTAAGGATGCCGGCGGTGAGCGGAATGACGACAAACAGGACGACAGAGATGATGAGCGTATCCCAGGGGATCTGCACACCGCCCACGCCCAGCAGGAAGGCCACGATGGGGGTAAATGCGACAAGGATGATGAGGTCATTGGTCGCGACCTGCACCACGGTATAGGCGGGGTTGCCCTTTGTCAGGTGGCTCCACACGAACACCATCGCCGTGCAAGGCGCCGCGCCCAGCAGGATGGCCCCGGCCAGGTAGCTTTTGGCCAGGTCCGCGGGGATCAGCGCCTTGAACACGACATAGAAGAAGAACC
Source organism: bacterium UBA6115 (assembly GCA_002428405.1). The sequence goes on along the minus strand of DIWD01000032.1, from coordinate 1,232 downwards.
ACGCGATGCCAAACATCGTGAAGGGCTTGATGAGCCAGTTGGTCACCCAGGTCACGTACAGGCCTTTGGGATTCTTCCCGACGTCCCGGATGCTCTTAAAGTCCACCTTGAGCATCATGGGGTAGATCATCAGCCAGATGAGGATGGCGATGGGAATGGAGACCCTCGCGTACTCAAAGCGCCCCAGGAAGGCCGGGATGCCCGGCAGGTACTGGCCAATGAGGATGCCCAGCCCCATGCACAGCAGCACCCAGAGGGTCAGGTATTTCTCAAAGAAACCGATGCCCGATTGCTTTTTTTCCATCATCGTCACCTCAATTCAATGCAGTCCCCGCAGCACAGCGGCACACAGATCCCGCAGCCGTCACATTTCACCGGATCGATCTCCATCCGGGACCCAAGCGGCTCATCCTCGTCTTCCACCCAGGAAATGGCTCCCGCCGGGCATTCCCGAAGGGGTTTGCAGATCCGCTGGTCGGAAGCGCACTTCCGTCTGTCTATCACCGCGATCATAGCCCTTATCCCCTGACTTTCTTCAGCAGGTTGACCACTTCGTCCGTTTTCAGCACCTTGCCGTATGAGACGACCTTCCCGTCCACGACCAGGGCCGGGGTCGTCATCACGCCATAGGCCGCGATCTTCGCGAAGTCGGTCACGTGGTCAATTGTCGGATCCATCTTCAACTGCTCCAGCGCGGCCCTGGTCGAAGCTTCCAGCGCGTTGCACTTGGAGCAGCCGCTGCCCAGGATCTTGACGGTCGGGTCTTCGGTTTTTGCGGTCTCTGCCTTTTCCATGTTCTGCGGGGTGCAGCCGTTGCAGCCCTCACAGCAGGATGCCGTGGGCTGTTCCTTTTTCCTTCCAAACAGTGCCATACCGGTTTCCTCCTCCGTTTATTGTTGATCCTTCTGGCAGACTTCCCCGCAGTCACAACCACTGCGGCCTTTCCCGATATAGAATGTTTCCAGGTTCTCGGGCATTTCATAAGCGCCGCAGTTGCAGCCGGCTTCCATCGTGCCAAATACGGCCCGCAGGATCTCCTCCGCCAGCAGTTCCTTTGGCGGGACCTCATAAGTCTCTCCCTCGGCTTCCCAAACCCTGCAGTCCACATCCGTCCCGCTGATCTCACTGCAGCAGCCGCAGTCGTTCTCCTTCACCGACCCGCCGATATCCTTTCCGTTGACCCGGATGGTGGGCGAGGAAAGGAAGCGGTACTGCCGCGCCAGTTCCGCGGT
>DIWD01000054.1 GCA_002428405.1 bacterium UBA6115 | reverse complement strand
TTTCTCCAATGAATAATGGGGGTCCGTCAGGAACCTGCATCCCATAGTCAATGCAGGCTGTTTATTTGATTCAGACGCTGCTGCGCTGTTTGACGGGGATAACGCGGCAAACATAAAACGGCTGCCATGACAGCAGGACGGCACCTGTCTCCTGCATCAGCAGCCAAATAAAAATCCATGCAGAATTGATACAAGGATAAAACACATGGGGACGGTTGTCAATGGCTCCCGACCTCCGGGATTTCCGTATATCGCCAGGGAGAATGCCGGCCAATCAGCAATCATGCTGATGAAAACGTAAAACCCGACTCGTAAAACATTGGGGTCGGATCTGTTGATTAGGTTAAAATTGTCCCTATGAACAGGAATCCCGGAGGCAATGCCTCTTGATGCCCCTTCCCTTACTCCTGCGCCATCAGCGCCTGATAAAACGCGACCGCCTGCAAAAGCGAAAAGACCGGCACGCGCTCGTTGGCGGCGTGCACGGCGGCGGATTCTTCCGCGTTCACCAGCAGGGGGGAGAAGCGGTAGACCCGGGGGCAGAACAGGCTGTAATAGTAGGCGTCGGTCGCGCCGATCATCAGGGCGGGCGCCGTGACGGCTTCCGGCCACACGATGGTCACGGCGCGGCGGATGCGTTCAAAGGCGGGGCCTTCGGTTTCGGACACCGGGCTGGGTTCATTGCCGGCGGCCAGTTCGACCTTCACCCTGCTGTCATGGATGATCCGGCGCGCGCGCTCCGCGACCCCCTCCAGCGTGTCGCCCGGCAGAAGGCGCAGGTTGTAGCCGGCGGAAGCGACGTCCGGCAGCACGTTGGCAGCGGCGCTGCCGGAAAGCTGGGTCAAAGCACAGGTGGTGCGCAGCAGCGCCGCTTTCTCCCCGGCGTCATGCTCAAATCGGGCGGAAAGGACCGTGCCGTAAAGGTCCGGGTATTTGTACATCAGCCGCCAGGGAAAGACGCAGCTGAAGCTGAGCGCGCGCATGCACGCCCTGACCGGCGGCGTGAAGCGCATCGGCCAGGGGCTTTTCCGCAGCCGCTCCATCGCCCGGACGAGGATGTCCGTCTGGGTCTCCCGCGGCGGCCTGGAGGCGTGCCCGCCCGGGCCGGTCACGACAAGCCGCATCTGCGCCATGCCCTTTTCCGCCACCCCCACCATCGCGGCCAGGCCGGTGAACCCGGACAGGGGCGAGGTGTCCATGTTCCCGCCCTCATCCAGCACAAAGTCCGGCTCCTGCCCGTTTTCCTGCAGGAAGCGGATGATTTCCCCGGTGGTCGGCCCGTAGGTTTCCTCATCCCCTGAAAAACAAAAGAAGATGTCCCGGGGCGGGGTGAAGCCCAGTTCGATCATCTCTTCCGCCGCCTGAAGCATCGCGGCCAGGGTGCCTTTGGTGTCCAGCGCGCCGCGGCCATGCACAAAGCCATCGGCAACCTCGCCGCAGAAGGGATCCCTGTCCCAGCCGGTCTCCCCGGGCGGCACCACGTCATAATGCGCCATGAGCACCCAGGGCTTTTCACAGCTTTTCCCCCGCCAGCGCCACACCACCCCGCGCCCGGCAATCAGGCGGCGCTCGCATGCCGCGGCGGTTTTGGGGTACAGCTTCTCCATCTCTTCCCGGCAGCCGGAGAAAGCCGCGGCGTCCTCGCCCTCCCCGGCAATGGTCGCAAAGCGGATGAGCGCGCCAAGCTTTCCGGCTACCGGGGAAATCTTCTCTTTCATTTGCTTCATGGCTCTTCCCTCTTTCTTTTTGCGTACTCCCTCAACACCTGCGCAGTGGGCGGAAAGAGGTTTTCCGGCAGGGCATCCCTGGGGAAAAACCGCAGTTCGCTGGCCTCGCCCTCTTCCGCCTGCGGACTTCCTGAAAACTCCCGGCAGGTATACACGATGTCCACATTGCTCACCCGGTCGCCGTTGGGATAGGTAAAGGCGTTTTCAAGCCCGGAGAAAACCCCGAACAGGGTAAGCCGCCCGGCCGTCAGCCCCGTCTCCTCCAGCAGCTCGCGCCGGGCGGCGGCTTCCGTCTGTTCAAAAAGCTCCACCGCGCCCCCGGGATAGCACCAGTCACCGGTGTCCGTGCGCCGCATCAACAGCACTTCTCCCTGGGCGTTCTCCGCGATCACACTGGCGCCGCACTGCATCAGCGGCCTTTTCCCGATTTTATCCCGCAAGGAGCGGATATAGCCCGGTTTTTCCTTGTCGCAAACAAATAACAGGTGGTTGCCGCAGCCCAGGAACTCAGGCTTTTCGCACAGGTGCCGGTGGTAGCGCAGCCACTGGTCAAACTGCTCCCCGGTGAAAGCGTTGACCGCCTGTTCATGCATCTCCGAGAGCCCGTCGCTGGTCAATTGTCGGAGGATGTGCAGCCCGGCCTCCTCAACTTCCTCCTCCGCCTCCCTGAGCGTGTGGAACTGGAAGGGAAAATTGTCCACCCGGAAGCTTTCCCTGTCATAATCGCCCGTGAGCAGGTATTCACCTCCGTCATAGCGCAATGTCTGCGTGGCGATGACCCAGTCGCTGTTGATAAAGGCCAGAAAGACGCGCCCCCCGGGCCTGAGCACCCGGGCGCACTCCCGAAGGCACAGCAACCGGTCCTCCCTGCTGTGCAGGTGGTACATCGGCCCCAGGCACAGCACCGCGTCAAACCTGCCGTCAGGAAGTTTTTCAAGCACGCCCGGCGCTTCGCCCTGCAGGGCTTCCAGCGCCATGCCGGGCATGACGGCGGCTTTCAGCTGCGCGATGTGCAGGGGCACCGGGTCAACTGCCAGCACCTCATGCCCAGCCTCCGCCAGCGGCAGCGCGTACGCCCCGGCGCCGCACCCCAGGTCCATTACACGGCTGCGCGGTTTGAGCGTCTCCTCCAGCACGCGCAGCGTGGTCATCCGCTCCACGCTCATCGCCTGGCCGGCAAGGCGGTCCTCCTCCCGGAAGATCTCTTCATACAATGCGCGGTTGCGTACCTGCTCATCGGCAATTTTCCGCAGTTCTTCAAAATCCATCTACATCCTCCAAAATGCACTGGAGCAGGCCTTTATCCAACGCTTAACTGCTTTTCTTTTTCTTCCGGGTGTCCAGCGAGTGACGGTACACGAAAAACCGGCAAAACAGATATTCCGTAACGAAATTGACCAGCATCGTGCCGATGAGCACCAGGTATTCATTCACGCCCAGCGCGGTGAGTTCTGCCCCCCACCAGGTGGACAGCGGCGTGAACACCAGGTAGTATCCCAGCACCTTGAGCATGCCGCTTGCATAGTTCTGGACGGATTTGAAGGTGAACCTGCGGTTGATGGTGAAGTTGTACACCACCGACAGGGTCAGCGCGATGAGGTAGGCCGGCCAGTAGGTCAGATGCGCCAGCTCAAACAGCGCCGTAAAGCTGGCGATCTGGATGAGGCCGGCGGACGCTGAAAACAGGGTGAACTTCAGGAAGCGGATGATGTCCTGCCGCTTTGACGCCGGTTGAACTTCTTTATGCTCCATTTTTCCCTTTCAGGCACAAATCTGATGAGAAACAGTTTTCCGGGGTTGGGCCGGGAACCCGCGGCGCGGGATTGTTATGCCTTTTTATCCTTCAGAAACAGCCCCATCAGCAGGTCGTCCCGGTAGGTGCCGTCCGATAACCTGAAGGCGTTCCTCACACGCCCCCAATGCTCAAACCCGAAGCGTTCATACAGCCGGATGGCCCGTTCGTTGTCCGCGTAGACAGCCAGCTCCATCTGCTCAAAGCCCGCTTCGCGGGCCTTTTTCAGAGCCTCCTCCATCATCATGCTGCCAAGGCCCAGGTTCCAGTATTCCCTGATGACCGCGATAGCGCATTCAGCCCGGTGGCGCACCTTCTTCCTCTTGCCAACCGGCGCGAAGGATACGCTTCCCACGGGTTTCCCTCCCGCAAAAGCGACCATCATGAGCTGGCGGCTGTCTTCCGCCACGCTGTGAAGGAAGGTTTTCTCTTCTTCTTCCGTCAGCGTGACCTCTTCCGGTGTGCGCAGCAGGAAATGCGTTTCCCCGGCGGTTGTCCTGAGGAACTCCAGCATCCCCTCCGCATCCGGCTCCTCCGGGCTGCGTAACAGGAGGGCCCTGCCGTCCCGCAAGGTGATTTCCTTTTCATCAAAGCGCATCACTTGCCTCCATCACTGCCAGATATTCCTCGGCATCAAAGGGTTCCAGGAGACTGTCTTTTCTCAGGTACAGGGGATGGTGCGGATGCCCCTTCCTGCTCCTATTCCCCGCGAAGAACCACCGCGCGCCTTCTTCCCTCCCGGCCCGGATGAAATCCCGCATGCATAAGGCCAGGTAGCCCCTTGTCTCCATCACCGCGCCCCAGGCCGCCCATACTGTTTTGGTCCGCCCCAGCAGATAACGGAAAGCGCGCAGGTTCTCCCCCGCCAGGAAATCGCAGACAGACCTGTCCATGTCGCAGGGCCTTGTGGCGCGCTGGGCGTACAGGTTCATCATCAGGAAACTGTCATACCCGTTGTACAGGGCGATGCGCTGCACGCTCTTGAGCGTGTTGTCCAGCCTGCCGGGTTCCGCGGTGGAAGGATTGAGCCCCACGCAGATGAGCGGCTTTCTCCCCGCGGTGCCCAGGAGATAGCGGTAAGGCGCGTAAAAAGGCGGCGCGTACACCCACTGCTCCTGATCGTATTGGAGCAGGGGCTCCGCTTTCAGCGCCTCGTCAAATCCGAGCAAATCAAGCCCTGCGATTTCCCTGTCAGGAATGTGCACGCTTCCGCCTGTCCTCCGGTTCAAAGTACTCGGCCTCCAGCCGGTCAAAATGCACCGCCTCCAGAAAATGCTCCGGCAGGAAGCGCAGGAGATTGAACTCCGCAAAGTCCCGGTGGTGTTTTGCCACCAGCATCGGCACCCCGATGTCAAGCCCGCGGCAGGCCGCGATCAGCGCTTCCTGCCAGTCCTTCCCGGGGCACGGCACGACAATGTCCCGCGTGATTTTGTTCCGCTTTATTTCCCTGACCCACAAGCTTCCTTCCATCAAGCCTCCCCTGCGCTTCCCTTCACCCTGCCGGGGTAAAGTCAAACGTCCCGCTCTCAGCGCCCACGCTGTCCATCTTCACCGACAGTCCGCGGCCGGAACGGCTGATGTCCAGCTTCATCCTGTAGGGCGCTTCCGGCATGACCGCCTGCACGGTGACCACACCGTCCCTGACGCCAAACCGGCCCAGGTAGGCCTGCGGCCTCTCGCCCGGCGCGGGGGTATAAAACTCGCCCCGGTGCGCCGTGCCGCGCTTCATGGTAAAGACATATCCCGGCCATTGGCCGCGTCCCCGGTAGAACACGCGCAGGGTGTCCCTGTCCGGCGTTTCCAGCCGCAGCGCCTTCCCGTCTCGGGTGATATAGCTGCCCTCGCCAAACAGCGCGCCGCCGTCGTCCAGGGGGTCAGGGAAAGCCAGTTCCTCCGCCAGCTTCGCGAGGCTGTCGCGTTCATGAGGGGTTCCCGGGGTCATGGAAAGCAGGTCGTCCATCAGTTCGTGCAAGGCGTCCATCTCCCCGCCCATGTCATTGACCCCGGCGGTCACCGCCAGGGCCAGGTTGTTCCTGTCGTCGATCATCATCACCTGGCCGTACATCCCGTCGCCGCGGTATCTTCCGTGGCGGGACCGCCAGAACTGCCATCCGTAGCCCTGCTCCCAGTCGGAGGGATTTTCCCCGCTGGCACTGTTCAGATTGCTGACCTGGATCCCCGTCGCCTGGGAAAGATAGTCCTTTGACAGCAGCCTCTTCCCGTTCCAGACGCCCCGGTTGAGGAGCAGCTGGGCCGTCCTGGCAATGTCCATGGCGGAAAGATGCAGCCCGAAGCCCGCGGTGTTATATCCCGCCGGGCAGCAGTCCCACTGCGGTTTTGCGATCCTAAGCGGCTCAAACAGCCGGGGCAGAAGGTAATCCCTCAGGCTCATGCCCGTCCTTCTGGCCGCCATCCGCCCGGCCAGGTAGGTGCCCATGGTGTTGTAGTGAAAGGTTGTTCCGGGCTCATGCAGCACCTTGAAGCCCAGGATGGCCCGCGCCCAGTTCCGCTTCCCCCGAAGGGAACGCTGGTCGCTGACCGGGTCCAGTCCGGAGGACATGCTCAACAGGTGGCGCAGTTTGACCTGATGCAGTTTCGGATCATGATCCCGCGGCAGGCTGTCCCTGAGTACGTCCGCCACGCTGTCCTCAAAGCTGATCAGCCCTTCCGCCTGCGCGATCCCCGCAGCCATGGAGGTGAAGCTTTTGGAAAGCGAGAACAGCGTGTGCGGGGCTTCCTCCCGCCAGGGCTTTACCGATACCGTATAGGCCTTCCCGTCCCGCACCGCGACCAGGGAATGGAGGCCCAGCTCCCGGTGGCGCTCAAAGAAACGCAGGAACGCGGCGCTGCTCAGCCCCATCTCCTCAGGCGAGGAGACCTTCTTCCATCCTTCCTTCATGTTTTTTTTCCCCCCCACTTCGATTTTAGTGCGATTATATCATGAAACCGGGGATGAGAACCTGTCCGCGCAAAAACATGGGGAGGGCAGGCCGCGTGGCGGCCTCCCTGTCAAAAAACAGTATACCGTGCCTTGAAGATATGGTATAATATTGGAAAGTTAAAAGGAGGCCTTTCAATGATTCTCCACGTCTTTGAAAACGAAGGTTCTCTCGCCCGTGCCGCCGCGATTCTGTTTGCGGCGCAGATCCTCAGGAAACCCGACAGCGTGATCGGGCTGGCCACCGGATCCACCCCCATCAGCACCTACCGTGAACTCATCCGTCTGTATGAGGAAAAAGTGCTGGATTTTTCCCGGGTGACCAGTTTCAACCTGGACGAGTACGTGGGCCTTCCTCTAAGCCATCCGGAGAGTTATTATGCCTTCATGCACAGGCATCTTTTTGACCATATCAACATCAGGGATACCCGCCTGCCCAACGGCCTGTCCAGTGATCTGGAAGGCGAGTGCAGGAAGTATGACGAAGCCATAAGGAAGGCCGGAGGGGTTGACCTGCAGCTGCTGGGCATCGGCAACAACGGTCACATCGGGTTCAACGAGCCGGCGGACCATTTTGTTTACGGCACCAATGTCATCAAGCTGACGGAGAGCACCATCCAGGCCAACCGGCGCTTTTTCAAAGACGGGGAAGAGGTCCCGCGCCGCGCGGTCAGCATGGGCATCGGCACCATCATGTCCGCCAGGAGCATCCTGCTCATCGCCCTGGGCGAGGCGAAGGCCGATGTCATCAAGGCCATGCTGGAAGGCGAGGTGACCCCGAAGGTGCCTGCCTCCATCCTGCGCACCCACCGGAACGTCACCGTGCTGCTGGACAAGGCTGCGGCCAAAAGACTGGCCCTGTAGACAAGGCTGTGCAAAAGCCCGGGATGCTTTTTTCTGGAATACCTGTTTGACGCAGTCCTCCTGTCTTTTTTATCAGCGGACAAGTCTTCAACAGCGCGGGCATTCTGTGGACACTCCGGTCATTCCCGCATTCCGGGCGGACAGAAAATGCAGGTTTTCAGAAGGCCGGACATCTCTGTCTGAAACCTGGCGGCTGAAGCCTGTCCCGCCTGGCTCTCAGGGTATCCAAAGACGAGTTCTTCCTCATCCGTCCACAGGGTTTTTCTTTCAGTCCACAAGAGGTAAGAACAAAAAACTCTTACATTGCAAGGTATCCGGAGTTTATCCACCGTATGAACACCCCCTACTGCTACTGCTACGTATTGATTAAGTACTGCGGGAACCGGCTTTGGGCCGGGGAACGCCAGGGAGGTAAAAATGCAGGTCGCCTTCAACGCAACTGATTTCAACCACGGGATGAGCATGGTCAGCCACGCGCTGGTCACACGCCCCACGCGTCCTTTTCAGGAAGGCGTCCTGCTGGAGACCCTGGAGGAAGGCCTTCAACTGACCGTGACCGACGGCGAGCAGGCCATCCAGTCCATCGTCCCGGCAGAGGTCAGGGAGGACGGGTCTGCCCTGCTGCCGGCCCGGCTGCTGGGCGAACTGGTCAGGAACCTGGAAGGCAATGTTGAGCTGGAAACCGAGAACAATGAGCGCGCGGTTGTCAGAAATATGGGCAGCAAGACCCGCCTGGTGCTCATCCAGGCGGAAGGGTATCCTGATATCATGCAGGTGGAGCCTGAGTCTGTCACAAAAATCAGCCAGCAGAAGTTCAAGAACGCGGTGAAGAGCATCATCTTTGCCATTTCGACGGATGAGACCCGCCGCATCCTCACCGGATGCCTGATGGAAACCAGCAAGGACGAGGTGCGCTTTACCTGCCTGGACGGCTACCGTCTGGCGATGCAGCGCGTCTACTGTGAGCATGAGATGCCAAAGGGCAAGGAACTGCTCTCCTATATCCTGCCCGGCGCCCTGACCAGCAACATCAGCCGGATGCTTTCAGACAGCGAGCAGCCCATTACGCTGACCATGTCCAAAACCCACCTGCTGGCGGAGTTTGACAAGACCCGCGTCTTCAGCCCTCTGATTCTGGGTGAATACATCAATTACCGGCAGATCCTGCCCACTGCCTGGACCACGGCCATCCGGGCAGACCGCCAGGCCATTTCCGCGGCCATCCAGCGGGCCAGCCTCATCGCGCGGGAGGGCAGCAACAACCTGCTGCGGCTTAAAATCGAGGATCAGACGCTCACCATCTCCGCCAACGCGGAGAAAGGCGCCGCGACAGAGCAGATCGGGATCGACTTTGACGGCAGCCCGCTGTCCATCGCGTTCAACGCCAACTATCTCAACGATGTCATCAAGAACATCGACACGCAGGACCTCTCCATGCGCTTCAACACCAACGTCAGCCCCTGCGTGGTCAGCCCCGTAAGCGGAAACCAATACACGTACCTGATCCTGCCGGTGAGGGTGTCTGACTGAGTAAAAAAACGGAGAACAAGCGCCGTTCGCATCCCGCTGGCCTCAAAAACGTCAAAAATCCTGCCGCTTCTCAAACAGCGGCAGGATTTTATGTATATCAAAGTGTGTTTGCCTAAGACTGCCTCATGAATCCGCGAGCAATGCCTGAACCGCCTCCGTCAGCTGCTTTCCAAGCGCCTGGGCCTTTTCCATGCCCCCCTTGTGGCTCACGGCGGTATACAGTTTGATTTTCGGCTCGGTGCCGCTGGGCCGGACACAGAACCAATGGCGGTGCTCCAGCTCAAAATACAGCACGTCGGAGGGCGTGTGGCCCATGTCGCGCGATACGCCGTTTTCCTTCCGCCTGCCGCTGAGGTAATCCCGCACCGCCAGGACCCTAAACCCGGCGATGGAGGAAGGGGGATTGTCCCGCAGGGTCTTCATGATGTGATGGATCTGCTCCGCGCCTTGCTTGCCCGGATAGTCCTGCGACAGCACCGTTTCAGAAAAGAAACCGTATTTTTGATAGATTTCCTGCAGCCGGTCATACAGCGTGATGCCTTCATGCAGGCAAACGCAGGCGGCTTCGGCGGTAAGCAAAGCGGCGTTGACGGCGTCCTTGTCGCGCACGCTGGTGCCGGAGAGGTAGCCGTAGCTTTCCTCAAAGCCCATCAGGAAGGTGTGCCCGCCGGTCTCCTCAAAGTGCTGGATGAGTTCGCCGATAAACTTGAACCCGGTCAGCACGTCAAAGAGCGCGACCCCGAAATCCTCGCAGATGGCGCGCGCCAGCTCGCTGGAAACGATGGACTTTGCCGCCGCGCCGTTCCCGGGAAGCACGCCCAGCCTCTTCTTTTCGGACAGGACGTGGTAGAGCAGCAGGCAGCCGATCTGGTTGCCTGTCAGCGTGCGGAAGACGCCCTCGCTGTCCTTCACACATACGCCCAGGCGGTCACAGTCCGGATCTGTCCCAAAGATGACGGAGGCGCCTGTTTTTTCCGCCAGCGGGATGGCCATGGTGAAGGCGGCCGGGTCCTCCGGGTTGGGCGCCTTGACCGTGGAGAAGGCGGGGTCGGGGAGTTCCTGCTCAGGCACAACAGCCACCCTGCTGAAACCCGCCTCCGAAAGCACCCGGCGCACCGGCAGGTTGCCCGAGCCGTGCAGCGGCGTATACACAATGCTCAGTTTCCCGCCCAGTTCACGGACCAGGTCCCTGCGCACCATCAGGCCCAGCACCATTTTCGTATAGTCGTCATCGACCTCTTTGCTGCCGATGACCTCAAGCAGGCCTTTCGCCCTTGCTTCCTTTTCATCCATGGGCAGGGATTTTTCATAGTCCAGCCGGCGGATGTTCTCTGTAACGATGTCCGCATCCTGCGGGGACAGCTGAGCGCCGTCAGGACCATAGACTTTGAAGCCGTTGTATTTGGGCGGATTATGGCTGGCGGTAATGACCACCCCCGCGGCGGCGTTTAAGTGCCGCACTGCGAAAGAAAGCACCGGGACGGGGCGAAGCGCGTCAAACAGGAGCGCCTTGATACCCCGGTTCGCCAGGACCAGCGCGGTTTCCCGGGCAAACCGCTGGCTGTACAGCCGGGAGTCATACGCGATGGCCACAGGCCTGCCCCGGCCTTTCGGGTCAGCGTTGAGCCAGTCGGCCAGGCCCGCCGCGGCGCGGCGGATGGTAAAGAGATTGATGCGGTTTGTGCCCGCGCCGATGACGCCGCGCATGCCCCCCGTGCCAAAGGAGAGATCCTTATAGAAGCGGTCTTCGATGGCCTGCCTGTCGTTCCGTATTTCATAAAGCTCCCGCGCCAGATCCGCGTCCATCGCGCACATCCTGAGCCATTTTTCATACAGCGACATCATGGACATCCTTTGACCCTCCCTTTGAAAGCACCCTGTTTTTAGTATTATATGCCATCGCGGGCAAGGCCTGCAAGGCGCTTTTCCCTCAGAAAATCCCGAAATACCCGAAGAGTGCCGGGAAAGACTGGAAAAGAGGCGGCACTGGGATTGTTTTCCTCAACGCTTGACCTTGTAATGATTTTGTAATAGAATGACCCGTAGAATGCTGTCGCTCTGAAGAACAGAGTGTTGAAATCTGGAGGATAAGGTGCATGCGCATGGAGAATATGGCCAAAAGGGCTCTACTACCCCGCCTGGGATGCGCGCTTTTGGCGCTGTTTCTGATCTTGCCCCAGCTGCCCGCGGGCGCGGAGGTGACCCATGGCATAGTCGTGGTCGGTGTTGGGGAAACAGTGAATTTCAGGCCCAGCTATGACACGTCAGATTTCTATGACAAACTGCCTGCGGGCTGGGTAGCGAATGTTTTATCCCAAACCACATACAAGGGCGTTATCTGGTATAAGGTGGAAACCAATATTCCTGTCGCTTTGAGCCGGACCTATACAGGATATATCCATGGAAACTTTTTCAGGATGCTCAGCGCTGAGGAGGAAGCGGCCTGGTCGGTCAACAAACCCCAGCCCTTCACCGGCGCGTCGAACCCAACGCCCGCCCCCGCCACAGCGACGCCTGCTCCGACCGCGATGCCCGCCCCTTCTGATGAGTATGCGCAGGTCACCGGCACGGGGTATAACCTGCGTGAGTCAGCGGATAATGCCAGCGCGAGCAAAGGGGTGCTGCTGACGGACCAGGTGGTCAAAATCCTTGAAAAAACATCCGCTGACTGGTACAAGGTGGATGCGGCCGGGACACAGGGCTACTTTCCCGCCGCCCAGCTGCACATATTGACCGCCCAGGAGCTGGCGGAACTCAACAGGACGCCGACGCCCGCGCCCACCGCTGTCCCCGCGGGTTCGGGAACCCTTGAGATCATCCTCTCCAATACAAACCTGCGCCGGACGCCGGCCGGCGAATCCATCTGGCAATACCAACAGGGCAAGATCCTGCCCTTCACCGGCGAACCGGTATCCTCCAAAGGCTATTTCTGGCTGAAGGTCACTGACCCACAGAACGGCCTGACGGGCTATATCCGTTCGGACTGCTATATCATAAAAAGCGGGGACGCGGCGACCCCCGCGCCGACCAGCGCGCCCACCCCCGGGCCCGGACAGAACACCGTTCGCATCACCCTGGGCGGAGTGAACCTGCGCCAGAAACCAGCGGGGGCGGTCATCGGCGCGCTGGACAAGTACAAGGTACTGCCCTATTTTGGAACACCCACGGCTTATGGCGGCTATAACTGGGTGTATGTTTATGATGATGTTTCAAAGCTATACGGATATGTGCGCTCGGACTGCTATGAGTATATGCAGGGCGCGCCGACGCCGGTCATCACGCCGTCCCCCACACCCTCCGGTACGGCGGTCCCCGCTGTCGGCTCCCTGAAGCTGTTGAAGGGCGGGGTCAATCTACGCAATGCTCCAGGGGGTAAAACCATTGCCCAGCTGGACAGCGGCCTGGTGATGAACTATTCCAGCTTCGTGCAGGAATATGGCTATACATGGTACCTGGTGAACAGCCCAAAGGGCATCGGCTATGTGCGCTCCGACGTCATCCAGCTGGTGCAGACACCCGACGCGACACCCACCCCGGTGCCTTCCGTAACGCCCGGGCAGGGCATGATGGGGTACATCGTCACCGTCAAGTCTGAAATCAACATCAGGAAGACCCCCAGTTCCTCCGCGGCCGTTATAGGCCGGTTGAACAAGGCGCAGGTCCTGGCGCTGACTGGCCCGATCCGTACCGCGGGCGGCTACAACTGGTTCCAGATCAACAACCTCGGCCAGACGGGCTTCCTCCGCGGCGACTGCGTGCGCCAGATGAACACCGATGAGGTGGCCGCATACCTCGCCTACGGAACCATCCCCAGCCTCACACCCCCTGACAACGGAGGGGATCCTCAAACCAGCGGCTATGTGATGACCACGATGACCAGCGTCAATGTCAGAAAATCCCCCGGTCTGGACGCCGCAACCCTGGGGCAGATCGCTGAAAGCGGGAAGGTCTTCCCCTACTATAACGCGGTGGATTCCGGCGGCCGGATGTGGTACAAAATCGCTTATAGCGGGGTAGAAGGATACCTGCTGGGTTCAACGGCCCGGCTGCTGACGGTCCAGGAATACACAGATTACCTCAACTCCCTGCCCACGCCGACCCCTCCGCCCGCGCCCACTCCCACGCCCAGGCCGGAAGACATGAGCGCCACCGCCATCACCCGGATGGAAAAGGTGATCGTCCGTTCCGGCGCCGGCTCGGCCAACCGCGATCTGACGATCCTGTACAGGCAGGGCACTGTTGTGCAGCTGCTGGGCCCAACGGCCGAGGCGGACGGCAAAACCTGGTATGAGGTCAGGGTTTCCGGGGTGAACGGCTGGATCCGCGGCGACCTGCTGCGCGTCCTGACCAAGGAAGAGGAAGCGATTTTCAACCAGACGGGCGATCCGGATGCGCCCAAGACAGCGACCTACCGCACCCTCCAGCTGGGTTCGACCGGCGAGGACGTTACCCGGCTGCAGCAGGAGCTGAACCGCCTGGGTTATCTGCAAAGCGACTTTGTCACCGGCACCTACAACGACCAGACCGCCGCGGCGGTCAGGGCTTACCAGCAGGACAAGGCGCTGTTCATAGACGGCATCGCGGGCAGTGCTACCCAGCACAAGCTGTACAACACCGTTCCGGAAGGCACCTATGAGCCCGGCGGCGGCAGCACGGTGAATCCTGAAATCAATCCGATGGAGCTGGTGGACTGGGTGACCGGGGACATCAACACCTACTGGGGCAAGGGCGAGGTGGCGGTGATGACGGACGTCAGCACCAAGATATCCCTGCGCGTCAGGCGCTGGTCCGGCAAGGACCATGTGGACGGAGAGCCGCTGACCGCCGCGGACACGGCGGCGCTGTGCAGGATCTACAAGGTCAAGACAGCGCAGGAGATCCTGGAGAAGAACCTCTACCAGCGCCGCGCGGTATGGATCACCATCAAGGGAAGGTCCTTCGCGGCCTCGCTGTACGGGGTGCCGCACAATTACCCGGATGGCGACATGATTGCCGGCAATGATTTCAACGGGCAGTTTTGCATCCATTTCCTCAACAGCCGGGTGCACTCCTCCGGCACGGTGGACGCGGACCATATGAAGGCCATCCAGGATGCCTATAACGCAGCGCCGGTCAAAGAATAGGGCCAGCCTGATCATCATCGGCGGCGGGGCTTCAGGCCTCGCCGCCGCCTGCGTCGCATCGGACGCGGGAATAGAGACACTGCTGATTGAAAAGGAAGAGCGCGTCGGCAGGAAACTGCTGGCCACCGGCAACGGGCGATGCAACCTGATGAACTTCGGGGAGCCCGCATACTGGGGGGACAGCGCTTTCGCGCGCTCGGTGCTCTCCTCCTGCGGGGCGGAGCAGGCCGCCCGCTTTTTTGAGGATCTGGGCCTTGTCATCCGCCGGGAAGCGGACGGGCGCGCTTACCCCGCAGCCGGCCAGGCTGCCTGCGTGCTGGACTGCCTGCGATCAAAACTGGGGGGAAGCCCTCATGTCCAGGTCCTCACCGGCTGCCTGGTCAGGAGCATCAGGCGGCTGGAGGATGGTTTTCTCATCATCACCCGGGAGGGTGAAACATACGAAGCGGACCGGATCATCGTGTCCGCCGGCGGCCCTGCCGCGCCGAAACTGGGCGGAAGCGGCAGCCTGACTTCGGAGCTGACGGCCCTGGGCCACCGTCTTGTTCCCTTTCGACCGGCGCTGAGCGCGCTGGTTTGTGACACAGCGCCGGTTAAAGGGCTTTCGGGCCTGCGCGTCCCGGCGTGCCTGACCCTGTACAGGGAAAGGGAATCGGTGTCCGCCACCGCGGGCGAGCTGCTGTTCACCGATTACGGGCTCAGCGGCGTATGCGCGATGCAGCTCTCCCGCGACGCGGGGGTTGGCCTGGCTGAGGGCCTGGAAATGAGCGTATCCGTTGATTTTTCAGCGCTTGCGGGTTTGTCAGAGCCCTTGATGCGCCGGATGAAGCTCAGTGAGCTGGATGGGAAGGCTGCGTACCAGGCGATGATGACCCTGCTAAAGCAGAGGGAAGAGAATCTTGGAGCAGGCCGCCTCTATACAGGGCTGCTGCCCCGGCTGATGGCGCAGAAGGTACAGACGCTCCCTTTGTCTTCCGCCGCGCAATGGCTCACCGCGCTTCGCCTGCGCGTCACCGGCGTCAAGGGGTTTGAGGCGGCGCAGGTGTCTTCCGGCGGGCTTTCCTGCGGGGACTTTGATCCTTATACCCTGCAGTCCAGCCTCGTTCCCGGGCTGTATGTCACCGGGGAAACGCTCAATGTCGACGGGGACTGCGGCGGGTACAACCTGCTGTTCGCCTGGGCCACAGGGCTGCTCGCGGCCAGGCATATCGCGTCAGCCGCCAGAAAAGGACGGCCGTGACAGGGTTTTACATCTTTCATTCATCGCTCCGGCCGGTTGTCAAACAACCGGCCGGATGCTATACTCGAGCCTGATATTTTTTATCTGCCGGAGGCACTTGCCATTTGTTTTACGGCCCGGTTTCCTGCCGGCCGGCCTCCCTAAAGGAAGAAAGGAAACGCTGAATGCAGCTTGAGGAGTTTCTGCGCGGGGTGACCGCTCTTTTGGGCCTCTCCGGGGACGAGGGCCTGGTTTCATCCTGGGTCGCTGAGCAATTCAGACCCCTTTGCGACGAGGTCCGGGTGGATGTGATGAACAACGTCATCGCGCACAGGAAAGGCCCGGGGCCCAAGGTGGTGTTCTGCGCCCACCTGGATGAGATCGGCCTGATGGTGGTCAACATTGAGGACGACGGATGTTTGCGCCTAGGCGGTGTCGGCGGAGTGGATCCGCGCATCCTGCCCGGCCAGCGCGTGACAGTATACGGGAAAAATCCCCTGCCCGGGGTCATCGGGGCCAAGCCGCCCCATCTGCTTTCCGAAGCGGAGCGGAAGAAGAATTACAGCCGGGAGGATCTCTTCGCGGATGTCGGCTATCCGCCTGAACAGGTGCGTGAAAAGGTGCGCGTCGGGGATCAGGTGCAGCTGGAGCACCGCTATACTGCGCTTCAGAACGGCCGAGCCGCGGTGAAGACCTGCGATGACCGCGCCTGCGTGACCATCATGTACCAGGCGCTTCAGCTGCTGCAGAACATGAAGCATGAAGCCGATCTGTACTTTGTGGCAGCCTCCCAGGAAGAGGTCGGCAGCCGCGGGGCGATGACGGCGGCCTTTGCTCTGGACCCGGACTTCGCCGTGGCGCTGGACGTCTGCCACGCGGAGACCCCCGGAGCGCCCCAGGGACGGGCGCACAGGCTGGACGCCATGGTCGCATCTGTGGGGCCCTACATCCACCCGGTGCTTCGGGGTAAGCTGATGGAGACAGCCAGGGAGCATAATATAGCGCTTCAGACCGCTGCGGTCCCGCGGACCACATCCACCGACGCGGATGAGCTGGGCGCTGCCCGCGGCGGCGTGCCCACGGTGCTGCTGGAGCTGCCGCTGAAGTACATGCACACCACAGTGGAACTGATGGACTGGAAAACCCTGAAGGAGGGCGGGCGGCTGCTGGCGCACTTCGCGGCCGCGGTGAGCCCCTCCTGGGAGGATGAGCTATGGAACTGAAGTGTTTGACCGAGGCCTTTGGCCCCTCGGGCTGCGAGGGTGAGGTGAGGGCGCTGCTGCGGGAAGAGGCCCAAAAACTCTGCGGGGACGTATCCGTGGACCGCGCGGGCAACCTGGTGTGCTTCAGGCGCGGGAAGGACCCGACAAAACCGGGCGTGCTGGTCGCGGCGCATATGGACGAAATCGGCTTCATGGTAACGGGCCATACCGAGGACGGACTCCTTCGCTTCAAGCCTGTGGGAGGGGTGGACCCGCGTGTGGCGGTGTCCAAATGGGTCGTTCTCGGGCGTGAGCGCCTCCCTGGCGTCATCGGTGCGCTGGCCATCCACCTGCAGACCCCGGCGGACCGGGAAAAGGTCCTGGATTATGATCAGCTGTTCATCGACATCGGCGCGGCGGACGCCAAAGAGGCCGAGAAGCTCTGCCCGGCAGGGACCTATGCCGTGTTTGATACACCCTTCGCCGAGTTTGGCGAGGGACTTGTATCCGCCCGCGCGCTGGACGACCGGGTAGGGTGCTGGAGCCTGCTGAAAGTCCTGCAGAGCGATTACGCGGGCGACCTGTGCTGTGTGTTCGTGACGCAGGAGGAGGTGGGCCTGCGCGGCTCCAGGGCCGCCGCGTTCACCGCGCAGCCGGACATTGCCCTGGTACTGGAAGGCACCTCCGCAAACGACCTGGGAAACATAAAGGCCCGGGAGCAGGTGTGCGTGCCCGGCCAGGGCGTCGCGGTGAGCTTCATGGATCTGGCTTCCATCGCGGACTGGGAGCTGTACCAGAGGATGCTCTTCATCGCACGGGAAGAGGAAATCCCGCACCAGGTCAAGCGCGGGATCACCGGCGGGAACGACGCGGCGTCCTTTCAGCGGACCGGCCGGGGCGCCAGGACCTGCGTGCTGTCCGTCCCCTGCCGCTACATCCATTCAGGCGTCAGCGTCGCCAGCCTCAAAGATATCCAGGCGCAAGCCGATCTGGCCTGCGCGTTTCTCAAAAGCCTGTGAATCACGGAGGGAAGAAAATGCTCAAGGATACGCTCAAGGAATTCCTGTCCTGTTTTGGCCCCTCAGGCAGCGAGCATCCTGTGGCCGAAAAGGTCCGGGAACTGCTGGAAGGGCACGTTGACAGCGTCAGGACGGACGTGCTGGGCAACCTGATCGTAGAGAAGTTCGGCGCGGGCGAGAACGCCAGGACGATCATGATTTCCGCCCACATGGATCACATCGGGCTGGTGGTGACCAGCATTGAGAAAGAGGGGTTCCTGCGCGCGGCCGCCGTGGGCGGCGTATCGCCCGGCATGGTCAGCGCGCGCAAGGTGGTGTTCGACTCCGGCCTTTACGGCGTGTGCATGATCCAGCCGGACGAAAAGGCCGGTGACAAGCCCGAGATGAAGAACCTCTTCATCGACATCGGCGCGGAAAGCCGTGAGGAAGCGGAGAAACTGGTCCATGTCGGAGACGTCGCCGTCTACGCGCCGGACTTTACCGCCCTGGGCCGCCACCGCGTGGCCGCGCCCGCGATGGACGACCGCTGCGCCTGCGCGCTGCTGGCGGAGCTGCTCCTGTACGCTGAGGGGCAGAAAAACCACATCGTGGGCGTCTTCTCTGTTCAGGAGGAAGTGGGGCTGCGCGGCGCGAAGGTCGCCGCCTGGAGCGTGGAGCCTGACATCGGCCTGGCGCTGGACGTGACCGCCTGGGGCGACACGCCGGAAACCAAGCTGCCCGCCGTTATGCTCGGCGCGGGGCCCGCGGTCAAGATCATGGACCGCAGCATGATCGCCTCCCCTCAGGTTCGGGAAAAGCTGTTTGAGGCGGCAGAGGCCGCCGGCGTCGCGGTGCAGCGGGAGGTGCTGGCCTTTGGCGGTACGGATGGAGGCGCGATCCAGACCAGCCGTGCCGGCGTCCCCACCGGCACCCTGTCCATCCCCTGCCGCTATGTGCACTCGGCGCTGGAGATGATCGACCTGCGCGACATGGAAGGCGCGCTGAAGGTGCTGCTGCAATTTGTTGATTTGGCGTAAAGGATAAGGATATGAAAGAACTGACCGCGAAAAGCCTGCGAAGCCTGTTTATTGAGTTCTTTGTGAATAAGGGGCACGCCGTGATCCCCTCGGCCTCCCTGATTCCCGAAAATGACCCGACGGTCCTGTTCACCACGGCGGGGATGCACCCGCTGGTGCCCTACCTGATGGGACAGAGGCACCCTGCCGGGAAAAGGCTGTGCAACGTGCAGAAGTGCGTGCGCACCGGGGACATCGACGAAGTGGGAGACAAGAGCCACCTCACCTTCTTTGAAATGCTGGGCAACTGGAGCCTGGGCGATTACTTCAAAAAGGAAATGATCCCCTGGAGCTGGGAGTTCCTGACCGGCAGGGACTGGCTGGGGCTGGACCCGGACAGGCTGGCGTTTTCCGTGTTTGAGGGGGATGAGGACGCGCCGAGGGACACGGAGAGCCATGACCTGTGGGTCAGTTCGGGCGCGAAGCCGGAGCAGATCTTTTTCCTGCCCAAAACGAACAACTGGTGGGGCCCCGCCGGGCTCACCGGCCCCTGCGGCCCGGACACGGAGATGTTCATCGTACGGGACCAGGCGCCCTGCGGGCCTGACTGCAGCCCGGCCTGCTCCTGCGGCAGGTACCTGGAGATCTGGAACGATGTGTTCATGCAGTACAACAAGCAGGCGGACGGCCGGTTTGAGCCGCTTGCGCAGAAAAACGTGGATACCGGCATGGGTCTTGAGCGCACTGTCCTGGTATTGACAGGCAGGGACTCAGTCTATGAGACCGACCTGTTTACCGGCATCATCGGGAAGATCGGCGAGCTGTGCGGAAAGAAGTATGAGGGTTCTGATGAGCAGACCCTGCGCTCTTTCCGCATCGTGGCCGATCATATGCGTACCGCCACCTTTATCCTGGGCGACCCCAACGGCGTGTCCCCCTCCAACGTGGACCAGGGCTATGTGCTGCGCCGGCTCATCCGCCGCGCTGTGCGCCACGGGATGCAGCTGGGGTTAGGGGAAGGCTTCACCGCGGAGATCGCCATGGTCATCATCACCCAGTATCAGGACGTATACCCCGAGCTGAAGGCCAACCGTTCCTTTTTACTGGAGCAGCTGCTGCTGGAGGAAAAGCGCTTCGCCCGCACCATCAGCCAGGGCATGCGCGAGTTTGACAAGATGCTCTGGCGCATGCAGGAGTCCGTCAACGGGTTTACGGCGCTGAAAGAAGCGCTCAGGGATACGCTGTTCTCAGGAGACATAGTCCAGAAGATGAGCCATGCGCAGGAAGTCATGAAAAACGCCGGCTCCGCACTGCGCCCCACGCCGGAGATGATGGAATTCGCCGGTGAGGTGCGCAAGCTGGACGAAGCCTTCAACACCATCTCCGGGTTCCGCTCCGTCCTGGACAGGCACCTGGGGGGAATGAACACCATTCCCGGCCGCGACGCCTTCAAGCTGTACGACACCTATGGCTTTCCGGTGGAGATCACTATGGAGCTGGCACGTGAACACGGGCTGAAGGTTGACGAACAGGCCTTCCAGGAACGCTTCCGGGAGCACCAGAAAACCAGCCAGACCGGGGCCGAGCAGCGCTTCAAGGGCGGACTGGCCGATTCCGGCGAGCAGACCGCGAAACTGCACACCGCCACCCATCTGCTGCAGGCGGCCCTGCGTCAGGTGCTGGGAGATGAAGTGCATCAGAAGGGTTCCAACATCACCGCGGAGCGGCTGCGCTTTGACTTTACCTTCGGGCGCAGGATGACGGAGGAAGAGCTTCTGGAAGTGGAACGCCTGGTCAACGCGGCCATAAAGGCCGACGCGCCCATCACCTTTGAGGAGATGACCGTGGATGAGGCGAAGGCGCAGGGAGCGATGGGCCTGTTTGAGTCCAAGTATGGTGAAAAGGTCCGCGTGTACACCATGGGCGGGTACTCCAAGGAGATCTGCGGCGGCCCGCACGCCGGCCGCACAGGGGAACTGGGAAGCTTCAAGATCCAGAAAGAGGAGAGCTCTTCCGCCGGCGTTCGCAGGATCAGGGCCGTCATCGGCTGAACTTCGGAAATCGGGGGATGCCTGAGAAAATGCTGACGGCAGGTCGGCGTTTTCTTTTTCAGGGTGAGACTGATGAGCAGCGGGGGCTATTTCCCGCGTTCACTTGATTGTGATAAATAAAAAATCATAGAAGAAAGGAAGCCGCGGATGCCTGAACAGACCCGGAGAACAATGGCGTTCCTTGAACGGGAACCCATTCTGCGCGTGCAGGCGCTGGAGGCGATGCGGCGCGGCAGCGCGGAGGTCCTGGCGGAAAAGGCGGATGGCGCGCTCCTTTATGACCGCCAGAGCGGGCTGCCGTTTCTGTGCGCTGACAGCGCGGCAACGGCCTGGTCGCTGCTGGACAGCCTGCCGGAGACGCCTGTGCTGGTCAGCGACTTCACGGAACTGGACGGGGAGATCAGCGCGCGCCTTGGACTTTACGGCAGTCAGCGCTGCCGCAATGTAGTCTACCTGAAGAGGGAACCGTTGGCTGTCAGGACGGATGTTGAGCTGAAACCCCTGAAGGTGGCGGAGACGGAGCTGGTCAGCCGGCATTACCAAATCCACAGCCTGGAGGAGATCCGTCTGACCATCCGGGAGGGCCGCCTATTGGGCGGGTATTCAGGCGGCGTTCTGGCGGGCTTCATCGGCTGGCATGAGGACGGCAGCATGGGGATGCTGCACGTGTTTGAGGAACACCGGCGAAAGGGCTATGCTTTCGCGATGGAGGCCCTGCTGGTCAACCGGACGCTTGCCGAGGGACGTCTCCCCTTTGGCCAGGTCATTCTGGGCAATGAGGTCTCCATGGCGCTGCAGATGAAACTGGGCTTCACAAAGTGCGACCGGCCGGTCAGCTGGCTGTTCAGGGAGGATTGAAGGGATGGGCAAAATGAGAAGAAGAGACCGTGAAATCACGGACAGCGCGGAAATCGACCGGGTGATCCTGTCCTGCGGGTGCTGCCGGCTGGGTTTCAGCCAGCCGGACGGCGCCTACATCGTGCCCCTCAGCTTCGGGTATTCCCATGGGCAGGGGGAGAGGGTGTTCCATTTCCACGGGGCGAAGGACGGCCGGAAGATCGATCTGATCAAAGTAAACCCTCTTGCCGGCTTTGAACTGGATACGGGGTATGAACTGGTCCCGGCAGAGGAGGCCTGTGGATTCTCCGCCCGTTTTGTCAGCGTCATCGGCACGGGCATCATCCGGATCCTAAAGGGCAGGGCCGAAAAGGCACGGTCGCTGGCGCAGATCATGGAACACGCGACCGGCAGAGGGGACTGGACGTTTTCAGAGCGGGCGCTGGACAGCGCGGCGGTGTTCACGCTCACTGTTTTGGAGATCAGCTGCAAGGCGCATCCCTGAGAACGTTCCGGGGAGAGCCGACCGATCCGGAAGGAAGGGCGGAAAAGGACAGAATCCCTGGAAGGCCGGCGGGACGCCGGCCTTCTCCGTGCCCGGTGCGCAAAAATCAGCGGGCTCAAAATATTCTCACCTTTTCCTTGCCTGCGGGGCGTCCGCGTGTTATATACTAT
Source organism: bacterium UBA6115 (assembly GCA_002428405.1). The sequence continues at coordinate 13,979 of DIWD01000054.1, read as the reverse complement.
AGATAGAGTTTTGTGCTGAATGTTTTCTATGGGTAGAGGCTTGCGCTGAATGTTTTCTGTCCGGCAATAAGGAGAAAAAGATATGAAATACCGGGAATATGATGAAAGCGACGATCTTTCTCCACAACGCAAGTTGCTGTACTACGGCGGCATGGTGCTGTCGGGCATCGGGCTGTTCCTCATCCTGTCCATCTTCGTCAGCGCCGCGCTGAGCCTCCGCGCCTCCGAAAAACCCTCCTTCGCGATGTTCATGCTCCGGGGCGTCGGCGGAATGATGCTGATGATTGCCGGCGGGATCGTCAGGGGGATCGGGGAGAGGGGCCTGGACGTCTCCAGCGCGGCGCGCAACAGACAGATGACCAGGGAGGACCTGGAGCCCTTCACCAACGCCATCAACGGCAGGACAAGGGATACGGCGGACAGGTCCGGCTTTATGCCTCTTCCGCCAAAGACATGGGAGGAAACAGAGCCTCTCAACAGTGAAATCGGGTATACGCCGCGGGATGGCGTAGAGGAATTCAAGGCGGAAAGCAGGGAATACCGGGAAGCGGCCAAGATCCAGGTGATGGTACGCTGCCGCTATTGCCGCTCGCTGAGCCCTGAGGACGCCAATTACTGCGACCAGTGCGGAGCGAAGCTCTAAGAAAAATTACATTTTAAGAGGAGAACAGCCGCCTTTATGGACGGACTGCTGATGGGTTTTATCGCCCGTGAACTGGCCGCGCTTCTCGCGCCCGGGCGGGTGGACAGGATCACCCAGCCAGAGGACGACCTGGCCATCCTGCACATCCGCAGCGGGGGGGAAAACCGCCGCCTGCTCATCTGCGCTTCTCCGGGCACCGCGCGTCTGCACCTGACGGAAAAAAGCTATGAGAACCCCGCGGAGGCGCCGATGTTCTGCATGCTGCTGCGCAAGCGGCTTGGCGGCGGGCGCTTTCTGGGCGCGGAGCAGCTCTTTGGAGACCGGTTGCTGGCGCTGCGATTTTCCGCCCTGGACGAACTGGGCGACATGAAAGAGCTGCAGCTGTACTTTGAGGCCATGGGCAAGCACAGCAACCTGACGCTGGTCATGCAGGACAGGATCCTGGACGCGATGCGCCATGTGACACTGGAGATGAGCCGGGTGCGGCAGATGCTGCCCGGGCTGCCCTTTGTGATGCCGCCGCGGCAGGACAAACTGACGATGGATGAGGCCAGCCGGGAAGCGGTGCTGGAACGGCTGAGGGGGGCGGAAGGGCCGCTGGACCGCTTCCTTTTTGATCATATTGCCGGGCTGGGCGCGATGAGCGCCGCGGAGCTTGCGGCACGCCTTGTGGGGGAATGCGGCGCACCGCTGTCCGGGCTGGACAGGGATGCGGTGAGCCAAAACCTGGCGGCCCTCCTTAAGGCGCTGCCCCAAATGGCGGAGCCGACCCTGCTGAGAGACCTTGATAACACGCCCAGCGCGCTGCTGCCCTTCCGCTTTATCAGCCAGCCGGATGACAGGCAGGAACGTGTGCCCAATTTCTCTTCCGGGATGGAGGCGCTGTACTATGAACGCGAAGTGCGCCTGCGCCTCGCCCAGCGTGCCGCCGGGCTGCGCAAAGCCGTAAAAAACGCCCAGGAACGGGCGGAAAAGAAGCTGGCGCTGCTGGAGGAGGAGATCCTGACGGAAGCGCAGGCCGAAAAACTGCGCGTGATGGGCGAGTTGCTCACCGCGAACCTGTATAGTATCCCCCGGGGCGCGGAGGCGGTCACCCTGCCGGATTACTACACCGGGGGCGAGCTCACCATCCCCATTGACAAAACGCTCACCCCCGCGGCCAATGCGCAGCGCTATTTTAAACGGTACCGCAAGGCGCACACCGCGCGCAAGCTGGCGGCGGAGCAGAAGGAGAAAGCGCTTTCCGACCTTCAGCAGCTGGAGGAAGCGCTCTTTTTCCTGGACGGGGCGGAAGGGGCTGGAGACCTGACGGCCATCCGCGGCGCGCTTACCGAAGCCGGCCTGCTGCGCCGGGAGGGTATGCCAAAGGGGAAAAAGAAGGATCCCCCAGCCCAGTTCCGGACCTATCTTTCTCCGGAGGGTTTCACCATTCTTATCGGGCGTCATTCCATGGGCAACGAGCGCCTGCTGCGCGACGCCGCCCCGGATGACCTGTGGCTGCACGCCAAGGATATCCCCGGTTCCCACGTGCTTGTCCGGACGCAGGGGATGGCCGTGCCGGAGGCGACCCTGCTGATGGCCGCGAAGCTGGCGGCCTGGTTCTCCGGGTCCCGCGGGCAAAGGACGCGCGTGGACTATACCCAGCGCAAATACGTCAGGAAGACCCCGGGCAGCGCGCCTGGCCTGGTGCACTACAGCGGAGAAAAAGGGCTGACTGTATCCGCCGCGGAGGAAGAAATCAGGGCGATGGAGAAACAAGGAAGGCAGGGACCGGTTTCCGCGCCGGAAAGCCTGTAAAATTAAGGCCGGTCTCATCTCTCCTTGACCGCTGAACGATCCGTGAACCGATTCATCAGACCAGAAAAATATGCCGGATCAAATGGAAGACCAGCCGCCTGCTGACGGGGCGGCTGCTGTTCATTGCTTGTCTTTCAGTTGACACCATATAGGGAAAACGATAGAATCAGCAACAAATCATACTGCGGAAGGATATTGCATGATGAGAAAACAGCTGCTGTCCTTTGTACTGCTCTGCGTTCTCTTTGGCACATTGCCCCTTTGTAGCAAATGGGCAGGGTGTTCAAGCTCGGCACCCTGGAAACCTACGTGCCTTGAACTGATAATAAAATTAGCTGGAGGATGTCTGTCATGAAGAAATTGGTTTCGCTGCTGATGGTCTGCTGTATTCTGTCCGGTCTGATCCCCTTTTTTGCGGGAGCATTCGTCATCACGACCACCTCTGCAGACGGCTTTGGGTATCAGGTGAAAGACGGCATAGCAATCGTAATAGGAATACCAGAGGGGAAGAAAGTGATCATCCCCCCGCAGATCGACGGCTATCCTGTCAAGATACTGGGTATGTCCCCCGAAGAAAGGGAGGATCAGCCCGGCGTCGTCTGGTATGGCAGCAGCAGCAAGGAGTTGGTGTTGCCTGAAGGGCTGGAGATCATCAATGACGCTGCGTTCAAGTGGTCGAACATTGAGAAGATCAGCCTGCCCTCTACGCTCAAATCCATCGGTTCAGACGTGTTTTGGGGCACCAACATCAAAACGCTGGCCTTGCCGGCTTCCCTGGAGACCGTTGGGGGAGGCGCTTTCTCATACGCCTCCAAACTGAGCAAACTGACCGTGGACAAGGACAATCCCCATTTCTATGTCAAGGACGGGATGCTCATCGACAGGCGCATCAACGCCCTCATCGCCTGCGTTAGCGCCAAGAGCGGTACGGCGAAGGTGCCTGATGGCGTTGTCATGATCGGGCCGTATGCCTTTTCCGGCTGTGAGAAGCTCACCGCCGTGACCCTGCCGGAATCGGTGACGTCGCTGGGTGAATATGCCTTTGCCTGGTGCTACAAGCTGGCGAAAATCAACCTCCCGTCGGGCATTACTGCCCTGCCTGAAGGAGCTCTGATGTCAACCGTTTTGAGCAAGCTTGCATTGCCGGAAGGTTTGATCGATATTGGTAAAGACGCGCTGAGCGGGATAACCAAGCTAAAGACTATCATGCTTCCCGCCTCGCTGATCAATATCGGAGACGGTGCTTTCAGCGACAATGGATTGACGGCATTTGAAGTTGCAGAAGGGAACACAGCATTTATTGTGCGGGACGGCGTACTGTTTGACAAGGGGATAACCAAGCTTTGGGGATATCCGAATCAGAGCAAGGCGAAGGAATACGCCGTTCCCCAAGGGGTGATAGAGTTGGACCATGGTGTGTTCAGTGGATCCAAGAACCTTACACGGGTCACCTTGCCCGAGGGGATCACCGTGATTCCGGAAGGGGCGTTCTCAGGAAACGTGAAAAATAAAATGGTGATCGATCTGCCGGACACACTGACCATGATCGAGGATCACACCTTTAGCTCGACTTTCTGGGGCGATGAACTGGTCCTGCCTGCCGGCGTCAGGACCATCGGCCGGGCCTTTGAAAATGCCTCCTTCAAATCCCTGGTGCTGCCGGAAGGTCTGGAATCCATCGGGCAGTACTCCTTCCGCGGGAATCCGGAACTGACCAAAGTCACGCTGCCCTCCACTCTCAGGGAGATCCCGGACGGCGCCTTTTCCGGAAACCAGAAGCTGGCTGAGGTGGTGGGCATCGAACACGTTGGCTATGTCAGCGAACTCGCCTTCCAGAACTGTCCCAACCTGACCCTGACCCTGAACAATCCCAAACCGGGAGCTGATGTATTTTCCGGCACCTGGCGTCTGACCGCAGTTATGGTTGATGTGAACGCGGGGCCCGTATCCCCCGATGAGGCGGGTGTGCCTGTTTACATCATGACGCTGAACGAAGACGGCACCGGCACCTACGCGCAGGAGGGTCAGCCCGCTGAGGACGTCACATGGGTCGGCTACGGCAGCGCCATGCTGGAAGTCATCCAATCAGGCAGCACCCTGTGGACAATGTATCTCGCCGGGGACGGGATGTTGGTCGGAAACAATGATCAAATGGCTGTGGTTTTCAACCGCTGAGACCCCGGCCGGACCTTCGCGAATCCCGGCGTGCGCGGGAGAAGGACGTCGCTTGTCCGGAACAAACGGGAGGATTGACCCATATGCTCAACATGATTGATTACCTCAAGTGGCGCGGGGACGTGAGGATGACGTGCTCGCCCTTCAATGACGCGGACAACCTGATCCAGGAAGCCAAGCGGAAGGCGAGGGGATACCATACCTTTGAGGGATACTGTACGGCTATCTTTCTGGCTGTTGATCCTGCAACTTCTTGACACTATCATACATTGACAATCATTTGATGGCGCTTTAGTATACCGGATATTATAAAAAGTGCTGCCGAGGCACAAAAGGAGATTATCATGCGGTTCAGGCGAGCAATCTTCCTTATTTTTGTGGCAATAACCCTGTTCCTTCTTAAGCCCTTGTCCCTTGCAGAAAGCACAAAAAATATCTTCACCTACGAGCTGGAAAATGGTAAGGCAATTCTTACCCAAATGGATGATACGGTAATGGAGCAGCTCACGGAGCTCATTATTCCGGAAACGATAGACGGTCATGAGGTAATCGGCCTGGGAAGCTGGCTTATCTACTCGGGCAGTATACAGAAGCTCACGTTGCCCGCCAGCTTAAAAACCTTTGCTTTCGATGCCATTGCTAATGATTTTTATCTGACAACTATACAGGTAGCAGAAGGCAGCGATTATTTCCAAAGCATCGATGGTGTACTGTTTCAGAAGAATGCGGATGGCAGCCTGGCATTGCACACATATCCTGGGGGGAAAGCAGAGGTTTCGTATACCGTGCCTGATGGGGTCACGGCCATCCTGCCCTCTGCCTTTGATTCGAACAGAAACCTAAACAATATTCTGCTGACAAATGAAGTGACCGGCATCGGCACTAATGCATTTTCTAACTCAAATATCAACGAGATACTTCTGCCTGAAGGCCTGGTAGAAATCGGGGACTTCGCTTTCTCATACTGTTCAAACCTTCGTCAGCTCAAGCTGCCCGCCTCCCTAACGACAATCGGTGAAGGAGCGTTCGGATTTACGCAGGCACTGAGCGCATTTGAGTTATCGGATGAAGGCAGTCATTTCAGGTTATGGGAGAATGCGCTCATGAGCTCGGACGGAAAGCGACTGATCGCCCTACCCATCGCTTCTGGCAATACCGCCTTCATTGTCCCGGAAGGTGTGGAGACCATCGACAATAGTGCCTTTGCGGATAACGCATCCATCAAGAGCATCATCCTGCCTGAGGGATTGATAAGCATTGGGTATGGGGCTTTCTCCCGGCTGTCAAGCCTCAGTGAGGAGATTGTGCTGCCCGCAACGCTCAAGCACATCGGTCCTACGGCCTTCCTCCAGTACAATGCTGCGAGTATAACATTGCCTGAAGGCTTGCAGAGCATTGGTGCGGAAGCATTCAGAGAGAGCAAGCTTACCAGCATCAGCATGCCCGATTCCGTTAACCAACTTGGCGAGAACGCGTTTTTAGACAATCTGTTCCTGACAGAGGCAAAGCTGCCCGCCGGTGTAAGCACTCTCCCCTGGGGGCTGTTTGCCGGCTGCGAGGCGCTTAGGAAAGCCGTCATCCCGGCGGGCGTGACTGACATATCCGTTAGTGCCTTCGGAGGCTGCAAGGACCTGACCGTTCATGTCCCTGACAGCCTGAACTACATCCAGTTTGACGCCTTTGATTCTATGTGGAGCGATAGCGAGCCGGACTTGGGAAGTATCACACTGGCCGGGGCAGAGGACAGCCAGGCTAAGCAGATAGCCGCCCAGATGGGACTGAACTACGTTGTAGATATCTCGGAGCGTTATCTGCCCATCAAGGGGGATGGCAGCTACACCTCCGCGGACGGCTTTGAGTATGAGGTGAAAGACGGCGCGGTGACCATCACCGGGATCTACCCCGAAGGGAAGAAAGTGGTCATCCCTTCGGAGATCGACGGCTGTCCGGTCCGGGCGCTGGGAAAGGTGTATCAGGAAGGGGAGTCGCAAAGCAGCATCATATGGAATGACGGCTATAGGGAACTGGTGCTGCCCGAAGGCCTGGAAACCATCAATTCCTATGCTTTTGGATGGTCGAGCATTGAGAAGATCAATCTGCCTGGGACGCTGAAAACGATTGGTTCCGACGTGTTTTGGAACACCAACATCAAGTCGCTGGCCTTGCCGGCTTCCCTGGAGAACATAGGGGAAGGCGCTTTCTCACACGCCAATAAACTAAGCAAACTGACTGTGGACAAGGACAATCCACATTTTTATGCCAAGGACGGGATGCTCATCGATAAACGCAGCAACGCCCTCATCGCCTGCGCCGGCGCCAAGGGCGGCACGGCGAAGGTGCCAGACGGCGTTGCCACGATCGGACCGTACGCCTTTTCCGGCTGTGAAAAACTGACCGCCGTGACCCTGCCGGAGTCGGTGACAGCACTGGGTGAGTATGCTTTTGCCTGGTGCTACAAACTGGGCAAGGTCGCCCTCCCGTCGGGCATCAAATCCCTGCCTGACAAAGCGTTTTTCTACTGCAGCGGGCTGAACAGCCTGACGTTGCCGGAAGGCCTGACCGAAATCGGGAAGGAAGCGCTGGGTCTGACGTACAAGCTGAAAAAGCTGGTGCTCCCAGCCTCGCTGATCACAATCGGGGAGGGTGCTTTCCGTGAGAACGGGCTGGCCGCTTTTGAAGTCGCGGAGGGGAACACGGCATTTACTGTGCAGGACGGCGTGCTGTTTGACAAGGGGATGACCAAGCTCTGGGGATATCCGAACCAGAGCAAGGCGAAGGAATACGCCGTTCCCCAAGGGGTGACGGAGATGGACCAGGGCGTGTTCAGCGAAAGTAAAAACCTGAAGAAGGTCACCCTGCCCGAGGGGATCACGGTGATCCCGCAAAGCGCTTTCTCAGGCGACGGGAAGAACAGGATGGTGATCCATCTGCCGGACACGCTGACCACGATCGAGGATTATGCCTTTGGCCGCACGTACTGGGGCGATGAGTTGGTCCTGCCCGCAGGCGTCAGGACCATTGGCCGGGCCTTTGAGCAGGCCTCCTTCAAGGCCCTGGTGCTGCCGGAAGGCCTGGAGTCCATCGGGGCGTATTCCTTCCGCTGGAACCCGGAACTGATCAAGGTCACACTGCCCTCCACCCTGAAGGAGATCCCGGACGGCGCTTTTTCCGAAAACCCGAACCTCCAGGAGGTAGTGGGCATTGAGTATGTTGATATGATCAGCGAATATGCTTTCCAGGAATGCCCCAGGCTGACCCTGTCCCTCCCCAAACCGGGAGCCGCTGTTTTCTCCGGCACCTGGCGCTTGAGCGCGGCCGTGATGGGTGCGATGACCGTATCCCCCGCCGACGCGGGGATGCCCATGATAATTATTACGTTGAACGAAGATGGTACTGGCACGTTCGAGAATGAGGGAGATCCTGCACAGGAAATCTCATGGACCGCAAACGGCAGCGACACGTTGGCAATATTATCTCAACCAGGCGATATATTGATGATGTTTTTCACCGTCGCTGATAATAAACTGATCGTTGAGTATGATCAAATGAGTGTTATTTTCGAACGCTGAGACCTCCTTTCCTGGCCAGACATGTGGAAATTACCCCTCGCTCCCAATGACTGTGCGGGGGAATGACGTCGCCTGTCCGAAACAGGCGGGAGGGTTGATCCTTATGCCCAACATCATCGACTACCTGGCCTGGCGCGGGGATGTGGGGATGACCTGCTCACCCTTCAACGACGTGGACAACCTGATCCTGGCGGAGTTCTCCTACCTGCTGCTGGAAAATGCGGACCAGCCGTGCGAAGGCAAATGCATCCGGGAAATCGCGCCTCTGCTGTCGGAACATGAGGACGCCTATGGCTATATCGACGCGGACTTCAACCGGCAGATGCTGGAGCAGATGGCCTCCGGGGAGCGCTTCGGGGAGGTCAGCGTCCGCCGTTATCGTCATGAGACGGATGAGGATGCCCAAAAACAGTTCGCCGCCATGACCTTTTTCCTGCCGGATGAAACGGTCTATGTCGCTTTCCGCGGCACGGACGATTCCCTTGTCGGATGGAAAGAGGACTTCAACATGGCGTTCACCTGCCCGGTCCCCGCCCAGACGGAGGCCTTGAAATACCTTGAGATGGTTTGTGAAACCACCCCCTGCCCGATCCGGGTGGGCGGCCACTCCAAGGGCGGGAACCTGGCGGTCTACGCGGCTTCAAACCTGGCGGAGGACCTGCAGGGCCGCATCCTGCAGGTGTACAGCAACGACGGGCCGGGCATGCTGGAAGAAACCGTCAGCAGCGAGGGGTATCAGCGCATATCCGGGAAAATCGTGTCCATCCTGCCGGAGTTCTCCATCATCGGCATGCTCATGCACCAGCACAAGGACTATCAGGTCGTCTCCAGCACCGCCTCCGGACTGATGCAGCACAGCGCCTTCACCTGGGAGGTCATGGGGACGGGCTTCGTCCGGCAGCCGAAGCTGAAGCCGTCCAGCCTGAAAATCGACGCGGTGCTGGACCAATGGCTGTTTGACATGCCCGAGGATGAGCGGATGCAGCTGGTGGACGCGCTGTATTCCGCGCTGAAGTCCGCTGAGATCAACACGGTGGAAGATTTACTCACCAACCGCCTGAAAACAGGGTTTTCCCTCCTGTTTGCCATCCGGCATTTCGATCATGAAACCCGGCAGCTGGTATGGCAGAAGCTGACCGGGCTGTTGTCCGCGGCGATCAAGGGTAATGAGGCGGAGCAGGCCGCGGGCAGTTCGTTTGTATCTTGACCTGTTTGTTTCCTGGCAGGACATGGTTGTTATGAGGCACTCATAAAGAAAAGGCCCGGGGCGCTTGACAACGCCCCGGGCCTTTTCGTGATGGATCAGAACAGGTGGAAGTTGATGAACATGGTCGCCACCAGGGACGCGACCAGGGAAACTACGGTGATCTGCGTATTGATGGAGGGGCCGGCGGTGTCCTTGAAGGGGTCGCCCACGGTGTCGCCGATGACGGCGGCCTTGTGCGCGTCAGAGCCTTTGCCGCCCTCGTTGCCCGACTCGATATACTTCTTCGCGTTGTCCCATAGGCCGCCGGCGTTGGACATGAACAGCGCCAGCAGGAGGCCGGAGATGATGTTGCCCAGCAGGAAGCCGCCGATGGCGTTGACCCCGCCGATGAAACCGACGACCAGGGTGGCGATGATGGCAAAGAGGCCCGCGGGGATAAGTTCCTTCAAGGCGCCGGTGGTGGCGATGTCGATGCACTTGTTGTACTCCGGCTCAACCCCGGGCTTGCCCTCGGCCAGGCCGACGATTTCCTTGAACTGGCGGTGGATTTCCGCGATCATACGCTGTGCGTTTTTGTCCACGCCCAGAATGAGCATGGCGGAGAACACGGCCGGGATGGCGGCGCCGACCATGATGCCGAAGAATACGTTGGGGTTCATCACGTCAAAGCCGACCAGCTGCTCGGCCGCGCGGCCCAGCTCAACCAGCGCGGAATTGACCTCGCTCATGAAGGCGCCCAGCAGGGAGATGACGGTCAGTCCGGCCGCGCCGATGGCAAAGCCCTTGGTGACGGCCTTGACGGTGTTGCCGGCGCTGTCCAGTTCGTCCGCCACGCGGATGGTTTCCTCGCCCAGGCCGCCCATTTCAGCCAGGCCGCGGGCGTTGTCCACGATGGGGCCGTAGGCGTCATTGGAGATGATCATGCCCACGATGGACAGCATGCCCACCGCGGCCATGGAGATACCGTACATCGCGTAGCCCGGGCCCAGCGGCTCGCAGAGCTTGTAGGCGACCATCGCGGAGATCGCGATGCCAACCATGGCCGGCAGCACGGACATGAAGCCGTAGGACACGCCGGAGAGGATGGTGAAGGCCGGCCCGGTCTTGGATGCGTGGGCGACCTTCTTGACGATGGGCGCTTTGTCATCGGTAAAGTAGTTGGTTGCCAGGCCGATGATGACGCCGACGAAGAGGCCCACGGCCGAGGCGCCCCAGATGCGCCATTCAAAGCCCTTGAACAGGAGCGTGGCCAGCGCGGTGAGCACCAGGAACACGCCGGTGGTGACGTAGGTGGAATTGTTCAGCGCCCTGGTGGGGCCGCCCTTGTCGGTGACCTTGGCGGTCAGGATGCCCACGATGGAGGAAATGAGGCCCAGCGCGGCGTACACGATGACCATCATCGAGCGCACGCCGATGTTGCCTTTGCCCCCGTCCAGCGCCATGGCCATGACCAGGGCGGCTGTCATGGAAGCAATGTTGGAGTCAAACAGGTCTGCGCCCATGCCGGCCACGTCGCCCACGTTGTCGCCCACGTTGTCGGCGATGACGGCGGGGTTGCGGGGGTCATCCTCGGGGATGCCCAGCTCGACCTTGCCGGCCAGGTCCGCGGACACATCGGCGGTCTTGGTGAAGATACCGCCGCCCGCCTTGGCAAACAGGGCCAGGGAGCTGGCGCCGAAGGAGAAGCCCAGCAGCATGCTGCTGTTGCCGGTGATGAAGAGCATGCCGATCACGCCCAGCAGGCAGGAACCAACGACCAGAAGCCCCATGACGGCGCCGCCGCGGAAGCCGATGAGGAAGGCGGGTTTGATGCCGTGGGTCGCCGCCTCAGCAGCGCGCGCGTTGGCCAGGGAGGCGACCATGATGCCGATGGTGCCCGCGACGGCGGAAAAAATCGCGCCGGCGATGTAGGCGAGGGTCATGGTCAGGTTTTGGTTGAGGTCAGCGCCTTCAGCCCAGAGGGGCTTGGGAAGGAAGAGGAAGATCAGCACCGCGGCCCCGGCCACAAAATAGGCCAGGACGGTGTATTCCTTGCGCATGAAGGTCTTGGCGCCGTCACGGATGAGGCCGGCGATCCGTTCGATGGTCTTGTTCTCGTTCTTCTGCTTTTTGACCCAGAGCGCCAGGTAGACCGCATAGATAAAGGCGACGATGGCCGCCAGCAGCCCAATGGCGTAGACAGTGTTGATTCCCAGTTGCATGGAAAGCCTCCTTGTGTTCCATTTATTCCCAGGGTAGTATACAGCGTGACCGCTTAAAATAAAAGCGTTTTGGTTGTTTTTTCAGGACTGTTTTTTTCGATTTTTGGAGCAAGCTCGATAACAAACGATGGCATGTTTGTCATATTGACAAAACCTGATTTGGCGCTTATCCTTGTCACATCGGGTTTTTTGGATTTAAGGAGGTGCCGCAATGAGCAGGGATTATACGGCGGAAGCGAAAGTTTTCAAGGCCTTCTGCGATGAAAGGCGGCTGCGCATCCTGGACCTTCTCAGGGATGGGGAGAAATGCGCCTGTGTCCTCAATGATGAAATGGGCATGCCGCAGTCAACGCTCAGCTACCACATGAAGATCCTCTGCGAATCAGGCGCGGCCATACCCAGGCAGGATGGAAAGTGGACCCATTACCGCGTCAGTCCGGATGGCGTCAAAAAGGCGATGGAGATCCTCAGGGGGGTTGCCGCCTCAAAGGCAGGGCGGCAGGAACCCGCCATGCGGTGCGTATCGTCGTGAGGGGTCGTTCAGGATATCAGCGCAGGGAAGAAATCCTATGATCCGAAACGCGGCAGCCATCATCAGGAAAGGAAGCAAACAATAAGTGCAAGCAATAAAAACCGCCTGGGACTTCTTCCAGAACCAAGTCCTGGGCATGAGGTGGCTGAACGCGTTGATCGGGGAGGGCCTCTCCGCGCTGGGTCTGGACACGGCGAACCGCTGGGTGGGGAGCCTGCAGTTTTTTCTGTACGATGTCATCAAGATCGTAGTGCTGCTGTGCTTCCTGATTTTTGTCATCAGCTACATCCAGAGTTACTTCCCGCCGGAGCGCAGCAAGAAGATCCTGGGAAAATTCCACGGCATCGGTGCGAACATCGTCGCCGCCCTCCTGGGCACGGTGACGCCGTTCTGCTCCTGCTCATCCATCCCGCTGTTCATCGGCTTCACCTCCGCCGGCCTTCCCCTGGGGGTGACGTTTTCCTTCCTCATTTCCTCGCCCATGGTGGACCTGGGCTCCCTGCTGCTGCTGATGAGCATTTTCGGCGCGAACGTCGCCATCATTTATGTGGTGCTGGGGCTGGTCATCGCCGTCATCGGCGGCACCATCATTGAAAAACTGCACATGGAAAAACATGTGGAGAGCTTCATCCTGGCCGCGGGCAGCGTGGATATTGAATCCCCCGAACTGACCCGGCGGGACCGCCTTCGTTTCGCCAAGGAGCAGATGCTGGCGACCTTCAGGAAAGTGTTTCCCTACATCCTCATCGGTGTGGGCATCGGCGCGGTCATCCACAACTGGATCCCGGAGGAGTGGATAGCGGCGGTTCTGGGCAGCAAAAACCCCTTCGGCGTGGTACTGGCGACCCTGATCGGCGTGCCGATGTACGCGGACATCTTCGGCACCATCCCCATCGCGGAAGCGCTGTTGGGCAAAGGCGCGCAGTTGGGGACCATCCTCACCTTCATGATGGCGGTGACCACGCTTTCACTGCCCTCGATGGTCATGCTGAGAAAGGCCGTCAAGCCCAGGCTGTTGGCCCTCTTCATCAGCATCTGCACCATCGGGATCATCATTGTCGGTTACTTCTTCAATTTCCTGCAGGCTTTCATTCTGTAAACAAGGGAGGATCCTGTCATGGCCAAGACCTGGTACCCCGTCATCGACTATGCTGCCTGTTCTGAGTGTGGGATCTGTGTTGAAGATTGTCCGCATGGTGTGTATGACAAGGACAAGGCGCCAGCACCGGTGGTAAAGAACCCCGGGAATTGCATTGACCATTGCCACGGCTGCGGAAATCCCTGTCCGGAAGGCGCCATCACCTACGTGGGGGACGATACCGGATGGACCCCGCCCAAAGGCTCCCCAGCAAGTGAAGCATCTTCCTGCGATTGCGGAGGCGACTGCGTGCCGGAGAAGTCAGTGCTGGTCGAATATCTCTACCTGGATTTGAACACCTGCGAGCGCTGCATTGGGACAGACCTTGAACTGGTTGAAGTACTGGACGTCCTGACTCCCGCGCTGCGGCTGGCGGGCTATGACGTGCAGTACCGGAAAGTCGAGATGTCCACCGCGGAACTGGCGCGGCAGTACCGCTTCCTTTCCTCGCCCACCATCCGGGTCAACGGAAAGGATATCGGCGGGTCGGTGAAGGAGAACGACTGCGGCTGCTGCAGTGAGATCAGCGGGACGGATGTGGACTGTCGGGTTTGGGAAGCCGAGGGAGAGACTTATGAGGTCCCGCCAAAGGAACTGCTGGCGGAGGAGATCCTGCGGGCCGTATTTGGCACGATGGAAGCCGGCTGCAACTGCGGCGCTTATGAAATGCCCGAGAACCTGGAAACATTCTATATCGGGAAAGGCCGCAGTGGTTGT